>DATBGW010000178.1:0-8251 GCA_036557765.1 Actinoplanes sp. | reverse complement strand
CCGCGATCTTGGAGTTGTGGTTGCCTTTATGCGGACTCCGTCCGCATTTGCGCCAACCACAAGTCACAGGTGCTCGACTGTGTTGTAACCATCGAGCACCAGACGGCCGGACGAGCCGTCGAAGCGGGTGATCGACGCGTTCCGGACCGGACCGGATCTCGCAATTGCGGCGACGGCGTCCCAGTCCAGATGCTCGATCACCGCTCGCATCACCAGCACGACCGCTTCGTGGGCGACCACGACCACCCGTTCGCCCGCGTGGTCGCGGTTGAGGTCGCGAATGAATGAGGTCAGGCGCTCGGCGATGTCGCCGAACGTCTCACCGCCCGGCGGCCGGTAGTGGTAATCGCCGGCCGCGGTGAGCCGTCCGGGCTCGTCCGGGAAGCGTTTCGCGATCGCGGCGCGGGTCAGCATCTCCAGGTCGCCGAGCAGCCGGTCGACGAGCCGATCGTCGGTGGTGGGAGCCGGGAAGTCGCGACCGGACGCCGCGGCGGCGATGCGCCACGTCTCCTTCGCCCGAAGGTACGGCGAGGTGATGACCACCTCGGGACGATGGTCCAGCGTGCCTAGCCAGCGCCCGATCGCCTCCGCCTGGCGTACGCCCAGTTCGGTGAGCTCGACGTCCGCGTCCGGTCCGGTCAAGCCGGACTCCAGCAGTCCGTCCGCGTCAGCCCGGGGGAACGCCACGTTGGACGTGCTCTGTCCATGCCGGATCAGCAGCAATTCGCGGACGACGCTCATTGATCAAACCCTAGCCGCTACGTGGGTTTGCCTCCCGGGGCAGACCCCGTCGATCTTGGAGTTGTGGTTGCCTTTATAGGCTTTTCGTCCGTCTTTGTGCCAACCACAAGTCCAAGATCGCGTACGCACCCATTCCTGCAGCTTGACCAACTCGCCCTGCGGCCGAACCAGCTCGGAACTGTGAGAGGCGAGTGTCAGAGGAGCGTGATGGCGAGGGCGGCGATTACGGCGCTGGACACCAGAGCGGTGATCAGACGGCCGCGCTCGCCGGTGAGCAGCCGACCCACGAGCGAACCTCCGCCGGCCAGCAGCAGTTGCCAGCTCGCTGACGCCAGGAACGCGCCGACCACGAACCACGCACCACCTCCGCTACCGCCGCGCCCCAGGATCAACGCCGCGAAGTAGATCACGGTGGCGGGATTGAGCATCGTGAGTCCGAGCACGCCGGCGTACGCACCACGTGCCGTCACCGGCTTTGGCGGCTGCTCGGGGGTTCCCGGACGGCGCACGGCGCGATATGCCGTGGTACCCGCCAGTGCGAGCAGCACACCGGCGGCCACCCACCGCAGGGGAGTGGCGATGGGCGCGATGACGGCGGCGAGAGCGGCGCCGCCGAGCATTGCGATCAGGGCGTACACGCCGTCGGCCGTGGCGGCGCCCAGACCGGCGGCCGCGCCAACCCGGAGCGATGTGCGGGCGCTGAGGCCGGCGATGAGTACCCCGATGGCGCCGACGGGCACCGCAATGCCGTAGCCGGCTGCCACGCCGGCCAGGAATGCCGCGCTCATGACGGCTGCTGGGTGACCGCCGTTCCGAGAAGGCCGACGTGCTGTCGCGCCGGGGAGAGGTCGGCACTGACAGGGACGGCGAGACGGAATCTGCTTACGGTCACGCCGCCATGATGGCCGCCGCCAACCGGTCCAGCCAGCGATTTAACGCCGCCTCCAACCGATCCGAGGCGGCGCACGCAGTGATCCGGGGCGGCGCACCCAGTGATCCGGCGCGGCGCATCCTGCGATCCGGCGCCGCGTCCCCTGCGATCCGGCGCCCCCATCCAACGATCGGCGCCACCCCTCCTGCGACCTGCGGCCGCCCAGCGAGCGACCTGATGCTGCGCCCCAGCGATCTGACGCCGTTCACCCAGCGATCCTGACGCCGCTCACTCAGCGATCCTGACGCCGCTCACCCAGCGATCTGACGCCGCCACCGTCCCCGCGATCTTGGAGTTGTCGTTGGCACGAAGTCCTGTGTAACGGGCATAAGGGTAACCACAACTCCAAGATCGCGGAGAAGGTGTGGAGGAGGGGGACTGGCTAGAGGTGCTTGGCGGCCTCGCGAATGGACAAGGCAGACAGGCGGCCGGCGTGGTGGGCCAGGTAGCGACGGACCGCGTCGGGGTCGGTGCGGGCGTAGTGGCGCAGCGCCCAGCCGATCGCCTTCCGGACGAAGAAGTCGGGATGGCCGGCCTGGCGGGTGCAGTACCCGAACAGCCGGTCGGTATCGGTGTCCGCGCCGTAGTGCAACTGATGCAGGATCGCGGTGCGTACCACCCACAGATCGGCGTCGGCCGACCAGGCGTCCATCTCGGCGGTCAGCTCCGGATGCCGCCGCACCAGCCCGCCGACAAACCGCGTCGCCAGCGAGTCGACGGTGTCCCACCAGGACTTCGTGGTGATCAGCTCGCGGGCGGTGACCAGGAAGCCCGGTCCCGGCACGCGGACGTGGCTGCGCAACCAGCCGCACGCGAAGTACTGGTACTCCCGCTCGTCCAGGTCCCAGCACGCCAGCGCGACCGTACGCAGGTCGTCCTCCGCCGGCGCCGGTAGGCCGGCCGTGATCGATCGGTTCAACGCGCCCTGGACCGGCGCCGGCAGCCCGAGGAACGGAAACTGATTGCGCATGTAGGCCGCTGCCGGACCGGCGCGCTGCGGATCCCGCGCCGCGTGGTACGTCCGGACCAGCCGGTCCAGCAGCTCGTCGGCGAGCGGCCGGTCCGGTTCGGTCATGGGCCGATCATGCCACCCGTAGGCTGAAGCCCATGGCAGCACGCCCGGCGGCCGGCGGTGGCCGGTGGGTTGACGTAGCGCCCGAACGCCTGCCCCGCTGGCTGGAGAACTTCGCGGCCCGGCACGGCGACTACACGGCGGACGGTCTGCATCTCGTGGCCGCGGACGGCGCGACCGCCGAGCTCCAGCCGCCACCGGGCGCGTCCGGTGTCCGGACGATCGACGGCTTGCGTACAGGCCGGTACCGGATCGGCCTCCTATTGGCCCGCAAGGGTGCCGTGGCGGCCGGCATCGCCGACGGCGACCGGCTGGTCAGCTCCAAGGTCGACACCCACTACGTGCAGGGCCGGACCGCGGCCGGCGGCTGGTCGCAGCAGCGCTTCGCGCGGCGCCGGGACAATCAGGCCAAGGCGGCCGCAGCCGACGGCGCGGCCATCGTCTCGCGCGTTCTGCTGCCGGAGGTACGGACGTTGGCGGCGCTCGTCTGCGGTGGCGACCAGACCGCCGTGGACGCCATCCTGGCCGCGCCGGTGCTCGCGCCGCTGGCCGCGTTACGGGCCGACCGGCTGCTGGACGTGCCGGAGCCGCGGCACGCCGTGCTGGTCGCCGCGGTCGCACAGGCGCGCGCCGTCCGCATCCTAATCCGGGAGCCTTGACCTTCCCTTCAGCGTCCGCCCCGGCGTCTCTGCGACGATCTTGACGACTTAGGGCTGAGAACGAGCCGTAGGTCGTCAAGGTCGGCCGTTGGCAAGTCGTCAAGGTCGGTGCCGGCGACCGCGGCTTGCTCACGATTCGGGTGCGCGAAGGCGAGCGGCAACTTGCTTGCTGGTGCGGTTGTCCACAGGCACAAAGCGAGCATGGCCAGATTCCGGCAAGGTGGCCCGCGTGTCTGTTCCCGGACCGAGTGCGGGTGAGTTCGAATGGCTGACGTTCGAACAGGCGGGCGTGGTCTCCACAGCTCAGGCCGTTGGCGTCCTTGGTCGCGGGGCCGTCCGTGGCCGCATCCGGCGCAACGTTTGGCGGCGCATCTGCCGCGGGATCATCCTGACCGGCAACGGTCAGTTGGTCCGTGATCAGCAGTTGTGGGTGGCCGTCCTCGCCGCTGGACCGGGCGCTCTGCTTGCCGGCAATACGGCGGCGACCGAGGGCGGCGTACGCGGCCTGCGCACCGAACCCATTCAGGTACTGGTGCCCCCGACGCACAAGCCGAGCATGAGTATTCCGCGCCTGCCGTTGGACATGCCCGGTGTCCGGATCTACCGGTCGGGTTATCTGCCGGCCGGTCACCGGCAGGTCGGCCGGCCACCTCGGACGGCGATGGCGCGATCCGTGGTCGATGCGGCCGCGTGGTCCCGATCACCCCGCGAGGCTCGCTTCGTGCTGGCGGCCGCATGTCAGCAGCGGCGGGTAAGACCGGGCGAGGTCGCAGACGTCGTCGCCGCCATGCCCAGGCTGCATCGCCGGCGCCTGATCTGGATGACGCTCGAAGACATCGAGGGTGGTGCACAGGCGTTGTCCGAGATCGACTTCGTGGCGTTGTGCCGACGGTACCAGTTACCTCGCCCTGACTTACAGGAGCGCCGGACAGACGCGGAGGGCCGTGTCCGGTACCTCGACGCGTACTGGAAGAAATGGCGCCTGCACGTTGAGATCGACGGCGCCCACCATATGAACGTCCGGCATTGGGCCGCTGACATGCTCCGGCAGAACGAGATGTGGATCGCCGGCGATCGGATTCTGCGGTTCCCGGCATGGCTGGTCCGGGCCGATCCGGCGGCCGTCGCCGCCCAGGTCCGTGCCGCTCTCGGCTCAGGCGGCTGGCATGGCGCCGGAAGCATGTGACGGCCACGGCCCGGCGGAGCAGTGGTGAAGACCCCCGGCAGGGCGGCGACGGCGGGGCGGCGATGCTGCCGCCGGCGGAAGGGCACGGCTACCGAAACCGCTACGCGCCGGTCAGCAGGGTCGCCACTTCCGCCGATCAGGAGACTGCGCCGGGGGCGAATGTGTCGCAGGACTTCGGGTCGCCGCTGTCGTAGCCGGTCTTGAACCACTTCTGGCGCTGGGCGGACGTTCCGTGAGTGAACTCCGCGGGGTTGACCGTGCCGCCGCTGCGCTGCTGCAGCGTGTCGTCGCCGATCTTCGACGCCGTGTCCAGGCCCTGCTGGATGTCGTCGGCGGTGATGCTCGTGAAGATCTTCTGCCCGCTCGCGTCCTGGGTGCCGGTGGCGCCCTTGGCCCACGCACCCGCGTAGCAGTCGGCCTGCAGTTCGAGCTTCACCGACAGCTTGTTCGCCTGGCTGGGATCGCGTTCCTGGTCGCGGCGCATCTGCGCCTCGGTGCCGAGCAGATCCTGGATGTGGTGCCCGTACTCGTGGGCCAGAACGTACGGCTGGGCGAACTCACCGGGCGCGCCGAGCTGCTGGGCCAGCAGCCGGTAGAACGTGAGGTCGATGTAGACGCGGTCGTCGGCCGGGCAGTAGAACGGGCCGGTGCCGGAGTCCGCGGCGCCGCAGCCGGTGCTCACGCGGTTGGCGAAGAACACCGTCTTCGCGGGCTGGTACGTCTCGCCGAAGGTCTGCGGCAGCTCATCGGTCCAGTACGCCTGGATGGAGTTGACGAACAGGACGTTGCGGCAGTCCAGCTGCTTGATCGCGTCGGACTGGGAACACTCCTGCTGCAGCGAGGTGTTGTCACCGGCCTGCGGTTCGCCGCCGCCGGAGTTGAGGGTGTTGATGCCGAAGTAGCCGCCCACCACGGCGATCAGCAGGGTGACGATGATGCCGGTCAACCCGCCCCCGCCGATGGGCAGCCCGCCGATCCCGCCACCGCCGCCCCCGCCGGCGCTGCGCTGATCATCGATCTGACTGGTGTCGATCCTGGCGTTCTCGTTGAGTTCCATCTCGTCCTCACTCGCCCTTGCGGCACGTGCTCGGCGGATACCCGATGATCTTGCGGATTAATCGGGTACGGGTGACCACCGGCTGCCGAGTAGTATGGACCGGTGCTGCTCTGCGAAGGCTGACCTGCCCCCGCGCCGACCGACAGGCCGGCGTTTCCGTGTGCCCTGAGTCAGCCTTCTTCCTCTGAGAGCGAGTCCCTTCCCATGATCAGCGCAACCGGACTGGAACTGCGTGCCGGCGCCCGGATCCTGCTGTCACCGACCACGCTGCGGGTGCAGCCCGGCGACCGGATCGGCCTGGTCGGCCGCAACGGCGCCGGCAAGACCACGACGCTCAAGGTCCTCGCCGGCGAGGGCCAGCCGTACGCGGGCGTCATCGACCGGCGCAGCGAGGTCGGCTACCTGCCGCAGGATCCGCGGACCGGCGACCTCAACGTGACCGCCCGCGACCGCGTGCTGTCGGCGCGCGGCCTGGACACGCTGCTCGCCGAGATGCAGAAGCTCGAGGTGCAGCTGGAGGAGAGCACCGACGAGAAGCTGGTCCGCCGCTACGGCGCGCTGGAGGACCAGTTCGCCAGCCTGGGCGGGTACGCGGCCGAGGCGGAGGCGGCGCGGATCTGCGCGAACCTGGGCCTGCCCGACCGGGTTCTGGCACAGACCATCGGTACGCTGTCCGGCGGTCAGCGCCGGCGCATCGAGCTGGCCCGCATCCTGTTCCGGGACGCGGCGCAGGGCGGCAAGGGCATCCTGCTGCTGGACGAGCCGACCAACCACCTGGACGCCGACTCGATCGCTTGGCTGCGCGGCTACATGGCTCAGCACAAGGGCGGCTTCATCGTCATCAGCCACGACGTGTCGCTGCTCGAGGCGGCCGCAAACAAGGTGTGGTACCTGGACGCGAACCGGTCGGTCGTCGATATGTACAACGTCGGCTGGCGGGCGTACCTGGAGCAACGCGAGACCGACGAACGGCGGCGCCGGCGCGAACGCGCCAACGCCGAGAAGAAGGCCGGCGCGCTGATGGCCCAGGCCGACAAGATGCGGGCGAAGGCCACCAAGACCGTCGCCGCGCAGAACATGGCCCGGCGCGCCGAGCGGCTGCTGAGCGGCCTCGAAGAGGTACGCGTCTCCGACCGGGTCGCCAAGGTCCGGTTCCCGAAGCCGGCGCCGTGCGGCAAGACGCCGCTGACCGCTTCGGGACTGTCGAAGTCGTATGGATCGTTGGAGATCTTCACCGACGTCGACGTCGCAGTGGATCGGGGGTCTCGGGTGGCCATCCTGGGCCTCAACGGGGCCGGCAAGACCACGCTGCTGCGGATCCTGGCGGGGCTTCTGCAGCCGGACACCGGCGAGGTGCGCCCGGGTCACGGGCTGCGGCTCGGCTACTACGCCCAGGAGCACGAGACCCTGGACGTGGACCGTACGGTGCTGGAGCACATGCGCAGCGCGGCCGCCGACCAGACCGACACCGACCTGCGCAAGATCCTGGGCGCGTTCCTGTTCTCCGGGGACGACGTGGACAAGCCGGCCGGCGTGCTCTCCGGCGGCGAGAAGACCCGGCTCGCCCTGGCGACGCTGGTCTGCTCGGGCGCGAACGTGCTGTTGCTGGACGAGCCGACGAACAACCTCGACCCGGCGAGCCGCGAGCAGGTGCTGGACGCCATCGCCAACTATCCCGGCGCCATCGTGCTCGTGACCCACGACCCCGGCGCGGTCACGGCGCTCAAGCCGGAGCGGGCCATTCTGCTGCCCGACGGCGACGAGGACGCCTGGAGCGACGACCTGCTCGAGTTGGTTGAGCTGGCCTGATCCAGGTCGCTGGATCCTGCGCCACCTTCGCCTGCTCACTCCTAGCGCTCATGAGGATCATCGCCATCGTCGCTTGTCAACCGGTGCCCACACAGATAGTGCGACATTCGGCCGTGCCAGGCGACCGGCCATGGTCATCGTGTGTCGGCCGGCGTTCGTCCGGGCATCGCGACGTGGCTTTGCGTGACTGCGGAATCCACGCTGGGTGATGTCGCCCGACGAGTGGTTTCATGTCGATGTTTGTGCAGGTGATCGTGGGTCTTGAGCAGTCCGCCGGTCGGTCGCTCGGGTCGCCCCCGAGGTCGGCGCAGCGTCTGTTGAAGGCTTCTCGCGAACGGTCTGACATTGATGCGCGTGGTCACCGTCGGGTTCCTGACAGTGATAAATGGGCACGTTCGCTAACCCCGGATACCTAGCGCATGATCGTTCGAGGCGGTCTAATAGGTGGGACCGTATCGAACCGCACAGTCTGGGACGTGAGGATTCAGCATGGCAGCCACCGGCACAGCCACCAGCACTGAGAAGGGACGCCGAATCGTCGGCAGCGAGCGACAGTCACTAGCGAAGGATCTGGTCAAGCGTTACACCGGTGGCGAGAGCATTCGCGCGCTCGCGGCTTCGACCGGACGTTCCTACGGATTCGTGCACCGCGTGCTCACCGAGTCGGGCGTGCAGCTCCGCCAGCGCGGCGGCGCTCGCCGGCGCAAGAAGGCGTGACGCCGGACAACGCCGGGCCCGCCAATGCCGTTCCTGCCCCCGAGGCAGGTGTTCGCTACGACCTGGACGGGCCGGTCGC
>DATBGW010000177.1:0-6098 GCA_036557765.1 Actinoplanes sp. | reverse complement strand
GAGAGCGTGGGGTCCGGAGCCGGTGGAGGAGTGGAACGAGCCGGTGGAGGAGTGGCCGGTGGAGGAGTGGAACGAGCCGGCCGAAGAGTGGACGGCGTCGGCGGGGAGGTGACTTCGCGACACGCGGCGCGGGTGCGGCCGTCGCGCCCGTCCGGGCCGGGATGATGAAGCAATGGGGGAGGACCAGAAGCCGCGACCGCCGCTGACCCGCCAGGTCCTGCCGGTCGTGCACGGCCTGCTGGCCCGCCCGCTCTCGTCGTACTACCTCCTGGTCGCGAGCTCGGGCCTGCTGCTGCTGATCGGCCTGACCATGGTGTTCTCGGCGACCAGCGTCAAGGCGTACGCCGAGCACGGCAACGCGTTCGCCGCGATCAGCAACCAGGCGGTGTACGCGCTGCTCGGCCTGCTCGGCTTCTGGGTCTGCCAGCGGCTGCCGGCGCGGACGTTGCGCGCGCTCGGCCCGTACGTCCTGGGTGTAGCGCTCGTGCTGCTCTGCCTGCTGGACGTGCTGATGGCGCTGGAGTCGGTGGGAGCGCTGCGCAGCGCCCGGGCCGGTCCGGTGCGGGCCGACCTTCTCTGGCTCTACCTCGGGCCGGTCGGCATCCAGCCGTCCGAGCTGGCCAAGCTCGGCGTGGTGCTGTGGGGCGCCGACGTGATCGCCCGCAAGGGCGCCGCGCTCGGGCACTGGCGCGAGCTCGCAATGCCGCTGTTCCCGGTGGTGGGCCTGCTGTTCGTGCTGGTCGGCTACAACGACCTCGGCACCATGCTGGTGCTGCTGGCACTCATCATCGGGCTGCTCTGGGCCGCCGGCGTACGACTGCGGATCTTCGCGGCGCTCGGCGTGCTGGGCATGTCCGGCATCGCGCTGCTCATCGCCGCCGCCTCCAGGGGCGCCGGATCCGGCCAGGCCGGCGAACAGAACTACCGGCTGGCCAGGCTCACCACATTTCTCCGGCCACCCGAGGACTGCGCCCTCGGCGCCTGCTACCAGCTGCTGCAGGGCCGCTCGGCGATCTACGAGGGCGGCTGGTTCGGCGTCGGGCTCGGTAAGAGCGCGCTCAAGTGGGACTGGCTGCCCAACCCGTCCAACGACTTCATCTTCGCGGTGGTCGCCGAGGAGCTGGGCGTAATCGGGTGCACAGTAGTGCTGGCCCTGTTCTCGGTGCTGGCGTACACCGGCTTCCGGATCGCCCGGCGGGTCGAGGATCCGTTCCGCCGGCTCGCCGCCACCGCCATCACGACCTGGCTGGTCGCCCAGGCGGTCATCAACATCGGCGGCGTGGTGGGACTGCTGCCGATCACCGGCCTGCCGCTGCCGTTCATCTCGGCCGGCGGCAGCGCCCTGGTCGTCACGCTTGCCGCGATCGGCATGCTTGCCTCGTTCGCGCGCGCCGAGCCGGACGCCGCCCGCGCCCTGCACGCGCGTCCGCCGTCGAGATGGGTACGGCTAGTGTGGGCCCCGCTGCCGCCGCTACCCCCGCCACGGCAGCCGGAGCCGGCGCGCCCGACCGGCCGGGCATCCGCGAGCGCCGGGGGCGGAAGGAGACGGTGATGGCCCCGCTGCGGTCGGTGGTGCTCGCCGGGGGAGGTACCGGTGGCCACATCTACCCGCTGCTCGCCTTCGCCGATGCGCTGCGCCGGCACTTCCCGGACGTCCGGATCACCACGCTGGGCAGCCCGAAGGGGATGGAGAACGAGCTGATCCCGCCGGCCGGTTACGACCTGCGCGTGATCCCCGCGTTCCAGCTGCCGCGCGCGGTGAATCTGGACCTGCTGCGGACGCCGGACCGGATGTACAAATCGGCGCACGCGGCCGGCAAGGTGATCGACGAGGTGCGCGCCGAGGTGGTGGTGGGCTTCGGCGGGTACGTGTCGGTGCCGGCATACCTTGCAGCGTGGCGGCGCGACCTGCCGATCGTCGTCCACGAGGTGAACGTGCCGCCGGGCGTGGCCAACCGGCTCGGGATGAAGTTCACCAAGCATGTGGCGGTGGGCTTCCAGCACCAGATCGAGCAGGCGGAGTCGTTGCGGCACGCGCGCGTCGTCGGCGTGCCGCTGCGGACCGCGATCACCCACCTGGACCGGCCGGTGGTACGCCCGGAGGCGCTGGCCCGATTCGGGTTGCGACCCGACCTGCCGGTGCTGTTCGTGTCCGGTGGCTCCTCCGGCGCCCGGGCGATCAACCTGGCGGTGGCCGGGGCGGCGAAGGCGCTCACCCACGCGGGCGTCCAGGTGCTGCACGTGCAGGGCGGCCGCAATGAGCCGTTCGAGGTGCCCAGCGACCTGCCGGCGCCGTACGTGGTGGTGCCGTACCTGTCCGACATGGAGCTCGGCTACGCGGCGGCCGACCTCATGTTGTGCCGTGGCGGCGCGATCACGGTGGCCGAGACCACCGCGGTGGGCCTGCCCGCGATCTACGTGCCGTACCCGCACAGCAACCAGGAACAGAAGCGCAACGCGCTGCCGGTGGTCCAGGCCGGTGGCGGCCTCCTGGTGGACAACGCGGAGCTCACCCCGCAGTGGATAGAGCGTACGGTGATCCCGCTGGCCCGCGACCCGCAGCGGCTCGCCGCCATGGGCGCCGCGGCCGCGTCCTACGGCCGCCGCGACGGCGACGAGGCGTTGCTGAGGTTCGTCTGCGAGGCGGTGGGGTGATGAGCGCGAGCAGTGCGCAAAACGTGGCTCGCGGGCCGATGAGCGTCGAACGAGGAGTGGAATGGTGAACACGGCGGAGTTGACGCCGGCCGGCGAATTGACCGCCGAGGACCTGGGCAGCGTGCACCTGATCGGCATCGGCGGAGTGGGCATGGGCGGCCTGGCCCGGCTGCTGCTCACCCGGGGTGTTCCGGTCTCCGGCAGCGAGCTGCGCGAGTGGCCGGCGCTGGCGGCGCTGCGCGCGCTCGGCGGGACCATCCACATGGCACACCGCGAGTCCAACCTGGACGGTGTGGACACGGTGGTGTACTCGTCCGCCATCCCGCGGGATCATCTCGAACTGGAGGAGGCGCGCCGGCGCGGGCTCCGGGTGCTGCACCGGTCCGAGGCCTTGGCCGCGGCCATGACCAACCGGCAGACCATCGCGGTCGCCGGCACCCACGGCAAGACCACCACGACGTCGATCATGACGGTGATCCTGCAACACGCCGGCCAGGACCCGTCCTTCGTCATCGGCGGCGAGATCTCCGAAGCCGGCTCGAACGGGCACCACGGCACCGGTCCGTTCTTCGTGGCCGAGGCGGACGAGAGCGATCGGTCCTTTCTCATCTACCGGCCACACGTCGCGATCATCACCAACATCGAACCGGACCACCTCAACACGTACGGCGATCTGGCCGGGCTCAAGACCGCGTTCCTCGACTTCGGACGGTTGACCGACGACGGCGGGTTCGTGGTGACATGTGCCGACGATCCGGGCGTACAGGATCTGGTCGCGACGCTGCGGGCCGAGGGCCGGACCGTCTATACGTACGGCGAGTCGGACACCGCCGACCTGCGTATCTCCAATGTGGTCTCATCGGCGCACGGCGTGCGGTATGAGGCCACATTGGACGGTGTGACGCTGGGTGCGATCACGCTCGCGCTGCCCGGCCGGCACATGGGCCTGAACAGTTCGGCGACGGTGCTCACCGCGTTGCGCCTCGGGCTGCCGATCGAGTCGATCCGGGAGGCGCTGGCGTCGTTTCCGGGCGTGCGGCGCAGGTTCGAGCGCAAGGGCATGGCGAACGGCGTCCGGGTCTACGACGAGTACGCGTACCACCCGACGTCGGTGACTGCTGCGTTGCGAACGCTGCGCGAGGTCGCCGGCTCCGGCCGCTTGCTCGTGGTGTTCCAGCCGTACCGGATGTACCGGACCCGGGACATGGAGGCCGAGTTGGCGGCGGGCCTCGCGATCGCCGACGAGGTGATCGTCATGGAGGTCTTCGGACCGGGCGAGGTCCGCGGACCGGGGGAGGGCGGCGTCGCGCTCACCGCGGCGATCGACCTGCCGGACGAACGCAAGGTGTTCGTGCCCTCCTGGGCCGACGTGCCGGCCGAGGTGGTCCGGCGCAGCCGCCCCGGCGACGTGGTGGTCACAATGGGCGCGCCCCCGATCTCGCTGATGGGCGATGAGCTACTGGACGCACTCATCGACGCGGACGGGGCGCGGTAGCCGGTGGCCGGCGGGGGCGGCGGGCGGAACTGGCGGTTGGTGCGGGCGGACACCGACGCGGTGCCGTCATCGGTACGACGGTTCATGGCACGGGCACGGCAGCGGCGGCTGCGGGCCGCGCTGCCGTGGGCGGTGGGTGTGGGCGTGGTCGGCGTGGTCGCGCTGCTGGCGTGGATGGTGTACGGCACGGCGGTGCTGGGCGTCCGGGATGTCCGCGTCGTGGGGACGCAGGTGTTGACCCCGCTGCAGGTGGAGCAGGCCGCAGCCGTACGGATGCGGGAACCGCTGGCCCGGGTGGATCTGGGTGCGGTGCGCGCCCGGGTCCAGCGGCTGGCGCCGGTGGACCGCGCGGTGGTTTCGCGCAGCTGGCCCGCCACGATCGTGGTCGAGGTGATGGAACGGGTGCCGGTCGCGGCCGTACCGACCGGCAAGGACGCGTTCACGCTCATCGACGGCGAGGGCGTGGGCTACCGCGTGGTCGAGAAGCGGCCCGCCGGGCTGCCGCTGGCCCGGCTGACCGCGCCGGGGCCCGCCGACGGGAACACCCGGGCGGCGTTGACCGTGCTGGCGGCGCTGACGCCGCAGTTGCGCGAACAGCTCGTGGCGGTCTCGGTGGAGGCGCCCGCGCGGATCAAGCTGCTGCTTCGGGCCGACCGTACGGTGATCTGGGGCGACGACACCGCAAGCGATGTCAAGGCGCAGGAAGCCACCGCGCTGCTGCGCCGCGACGGCGCCACGATCGATGTCAGCGCACCCAACGTCGTCACCATCCGATAATCGGACAGCCGGGCACAAACGGCGCATCCGGTTGGAGGTTACGGGTGAGTCGGATATCCACCACGTAAGCGGACGCCGACACGCCGCGCCGGTTCTTGGATGTCGCCAATCGTCCGCTTACGTTGCGTCGAGAGGTTCAGTGGTTGACATAACTCTAAGCCTCTAGTAGAGGGTGAGGGTTTCCTCGCCCTGATGGCAGCGGCTGTCGAAGTGCGGATCCGGCCGGACCGCAGGGGCCACTCGACACCCGTCAACCCTGAAGGGAAGGCTGAGCCCGATGACACCTCCACACAACTACCTGGCGGTCATCAAGGTCGTCGGCATCGGCGGCGGCGGCGTGAACGCCGTCAACCGCATGATCGAGGTTGGGCTCAAGGGAGTCGAGTTCATCGCGATCAACACCGACGCCCAGGCGCTGCTGATGAGCGACGCCGACGTCAAGCTGGATGTCGGCCGGGAGCTCACCCGTGGCCTCGGCGCCGGCGCCCAGCCCGAGGTCGGCAAGAACGCCGCCGAGGACCACCGGGACGAGATCGAAGAGGTGCTCAAGGGCGCCGACATGGTGTTCGTGACCTGCGGGGAGGGTGGCGGCACCGGTACCGGCGGCGCGCCCGTCGTTGCAAACATCGCCCGCAAGCTGGGCGCGCTGACCATCGGCGTGGTGACCCGGCCGTTCTCGTTCGAGGGCAAGCGCCGACAGGTGCAGGCCGAGTCGGGCATCGACGAGCTGCGCAATCAGTGCGACACGCTGATCGTGATTCCGAACGACCGGCTGCTCGCGCTCGGCGATCGCGGGATCAGCATGATGGACGCGTTCCGGCAGGCCGATCAGGTCCTGCTGTCCGGCGTCCAGGGCATCACCGACCTGATCACCACGCCCGGCCTGATCAACCTCGACTTCGCGGACGTCAAGAGCGTGATGAGCGGCGCCGGCAGCGCGCTCATGGGCATCGGCAGCGCCCGCGGGGACAACCGGGCGGTGGAGGCGGCCGAGAAGGCGATCTCCAGCCCGCTGCTCGAACAGAGCATGGACGGCGCGCAGGGCGTGCTGCTGAACATCTCGGGCGGTTCCGACCTCGGGCTGTTCGAGATCAACGCGGCTGCGGAACTGGTGGCCGAGGCGGCGCACCCGGAGGCCAACATCATCTTCGGTGCGGTGATCGACGACTCG
>DATBGW010000176.1:0-7271 GCA_036557765.1 Actinoplanes sp. | reverse complement strand
TCTTGGAGTTGTGGTTGGCACAGACCGGGATGAAGGCCACTAAAGGGCAACCACAACTCCAAGATCGACGGGCCTGGGATTAGACGCCGGAGGGGTACGTTTCCGGCTCGAGGGCGTCGACGCGGGCGGCGTGCAGCGGTGTGACGGCCCGGGTCTCGTCGAACCACAGGAATGCGTCGTACCGGTCGCCGAGCACGGTCGGCACGTAGTTGCCCAGGCGTTCCCGATCGGGCCGGTACACCACGCCGATCGCGCGCTGGACCAGGCGGTCGACCAGCACGTCCGGCCGCTGGGCGTACGGCGGGAACACCGACAGGGCGCGCGGCGGCGCAGACTCGGAGAAGATGTCCTCGATCGAGTCGGGCCGGCCCGGCGGCACCGCCATGACCTCCATCGGCGCGCCCCACGCGGTGCCGGCGACGACCGTGCCGCGGTGGCTGCCGAAGCCGACGAGCACCACCCGCTCGGCGCCGTACCGGTCCCGGGCCAACTCGCCGAGCGTCACCTCGCCGTGCCGGGACTGATCGGTGGCGCGCGCGTCGCCGACGTGGGTGTTGTGCGCCCACACCACGGCCTTCGCACCCTCGCCGTGGTGGCGCAGCAGCCGGTCCAGCGTCCCGTCCATGTGCCGGTCGCGGACGTTCCAGCTCTTCGGGCCGCCGTGCACCATGGCCCGGTAGTAGTGCTCGGCCCCGGCCACCACCTCCGCGTTCTGCCAGGTGTCCAGGTCACCACCGGCCATCGCCCGGCGGCGCAACGCGACCAGCATGTCGACCACCTCGGCCTCGCACGTCGCCGAGACGAAGCGGGTGGACCAGGCGTAGGCGTTCGGATCCTCGTCGTACGGCTCGAAGCACCGGTACGCGGCGAGCGCGGCCGGCACCTGATCCGGGTCGTTCTCGCGCAGGTACACGAGGATCTCCCGCAGCGACTCCCACAGCGAGTAGACGTCCAGCCCATGGAACGCGACCCGCTCCGCCGGATCGCGAGCGGCGTTGTGCCCGCGCAGCCAGCGGCAGAAGTCGGCCACCTCCTCGTTCGCCCACATCCAGGTGGGCCAGCGCTCGAACGCGGCGAGCGCCTCGCGCGGATCGTCCGGCGCGTCCGCCGCGCAGCGCACGCTCCGGTCGACCCGCGCGCAGTCCGGCCAGTCGCCCTCGACGGCAACGAACGAGAAGCCGCGCTCTTCGATGAGGCGCCGCGTGATGGCGGCCCGCCAGGTGTAGAACTCGTGGGTGCCGTGGCTGGCCTCACCCAGCATCACGACGTGGGCATCACCGACGCGGTCGAGGAGAACGTCAAGGTCGCCGGGGTCCGTGACCGCACGGCAGATCGCCGCGACCTCATCGCCGTAGCGTGACACCCGGCGCCCCTACCCGAGATTCACGTCCGCCAAACGCCCTCTTCCCCCGCGATCTTGGAGTTGTGGTTGCCTTTATGCGGCCTTGCATCCGATTCAAGCCAACCACAACTCCAAGATCGCGGGAATGTTCAGGCGGCGGGGCGGGCGGCCAGGATGCATGTGTCGTCGTCGGGGTTCGCCCGGCGAAGGCGGTCCAGCAACGACCCCAGCGGCCGCCGCGGCGCTACGGCGACCGCTTCGTCGACGGCCGCGACGACCGCGTCCAGTCCGTGGTCGAGGCTGTGCCGCCGGTGTTCGATAAGCCCGTCGGTGTAGAGCAGGAGGACGTCGTCCGCCGCCAGGTCCACTGTGGCGCACCCGTAGGTCGCGTCGTCGGTCACGCCCAGCATCGGGCCGGGCGGACGGTCCAGCGGAACGGTCCGGCCGGCCCGGTTCAGCAACGGCGGCGGGTGACCGGCCTGCGCCCAGGTCAGCCGCCGTGTCTCCGGCCGGTACCGGGCGATGACCGCGGTACCGCACAGCTCGGGCTTCTCCAGGTCCAGGTCGCAGGTGAGCCGGTTCAGGAGCCCGAGCAGAGTGCCGGGATCCGTGGTGGTGACGGCGAGCGCCCGCAGCGCGTGCCGTAGCTGGGCCATGGCGGTGGCCGCCGCACAGCCGTGACCGGCGACGTCGCCCACCGCCAGCAGCACCGATCCGTCACGGAGCTCGGCCGCGTGGTACCAGTCACCGCCCACGAAGCTCTCCTGCACCGCCGGCAGGTAGCGCAGCGCGACCCTGAGTCCGGGCAGCTCGATCGGGCCGTCCGGGATCGGCAGGATGATCTGCTGCAGCCGGGCGGCGAGCGCGTGCTCCGCGGCGAGCGTCCGCTGCTGTTCGGCCAGCCGGCGTTCCGCCTCGGCGAGGCGCCGTTCGGTGCTGGCCGCCCGGTCGTCCCGGCCGGCGACGCCACCGGCGCGCTGCGCCACGGCGCGCAGACCGTTCACCACCTCGGCGTACGCTCGACCGCTGCTCAACCGTCACCTCCCCGGCCCGATTCCGCTGTCCTGCATACGCTGCGAGCGATGGGAGCGTCATCGTCCGTTCATCCGGGTGCCCGCCCCCACGCGCGGCCGCACTACCCACATCACCCGGACGGGCGAGCCCGCCACCGCCTCGGCGGTGATCGGCGCGCTTGGCTCTACAGCTCGAACAAGCCGCGCATCGCGTCGGTGAGCCGGGCCATGCTCGCGCCGGTCACCATGCCGATCCGTTCCGCGCCGATCGACGCGGGGAGCCGGCGCATCCGGTTCACCACCACCACGCCGGTGATCGGGTCCTGTTCGGTCAGCGCGACGGCGTACGGCGGCAGCTCGGTGGTGCCGCGCTGGCGGACGATGGGGGCGCAGAACGGCGACGCGTTGGACCGGTCGTTGTACGTGTCCGCGGACAGCACGAGCACCCGGTAGCGCAGGTCGGTGCGATTGCCGATGGTCCAGATCTCGCCGCGCTTCATCGAGAGCACGGTCCCATCGGCATGCCTGCGAGCGTACCGCCGCACCGATCTTCCGCCGATCCCCCGACCCACACCCTCCGCCCGACACTCTCCGCGATCTTGGAGTTGTGGTTGGACCAAAACAGGCGCAATGCCGCGAAGGGGCAACCACAACTCCAAGATCGCGGAGGGATGGGACGAGATCGCGGAAAGGAATGGGAGGAGGGGCGGGGCGCCGGAGCGGAGAGACACGTAAGAATGAGCGTGCCCGACGCGAGCGACGGAAGGACCGCACCATGACGGAGAAGGCACAGATCGGCGTCACCGGCCTCGCGGTCATGGGCCGCAACCTGGCCCGTAACTTCGCGCGGCACGGCCACGCGGTCGCGCTGCACAACCGCACGTACCGCCGGACCAAGGAACTGGTCGAGGAGTTCGGTTCGGAGGGGACGTTCCTCCCGTCGGAGACCGCCGAGGACTTCGTGGCCAGCCTGGAACGCCCGCGCCGCGTACTGATCATGGTCAAGGCCGGCAAGCCCACGGACGACGTGATCGACGAGTTCGCCCCGCTGCTCGAGCCCGGCGACATGCTGATCGACGCGGGCAACGCGCACTTCCAGGACACCCGGCGCCGGGAGGCGGCCCTGCGCGAGCGCGGCCTGCACTTCGTCGGCACCGGCGTGTCCGGCGGCGAGGAGGGTGCGCTGCACGGCCCGAGCATCATGCCCGGCGGCTCCCCCGAGTCGTACGAATCGCTCGGCCCGCTGCTCGAGGACATCTCCGCCAAGGTCGACGGCGAGCCGTGCTGCGTACACGTCGGACCGGACGGCGCCGGTCACTTCGTCAAGATGGTGCACAACGGCATCGAGTACGCCGACATGCAGCTCATCGCGGAGGCGTACGACCTGCTGCGCCGGATCGGCGGCCACTCCCCCGCGGAGATCGCGGACATTTTCACCGGCTGGAACGAGGGCCGGCTCGGCTCGTACCTCATCGAGATCACCGCCGAGGTGCTCCGGCAGAACGACCCGCAGACCGGCAAGCCGCTGGTCGACGTGATCCTGGACCAGGCCGAGCAGAAGGGCACCGGCCGCTGGACGGTGCAGTCCGCACTCGACCTGGGCGTGCCGGAAAGCGGCATCGCCGAGTCGGTGTTCGCCCGTGCGCTGTCCGGCGACGCGGTCACCCGCAAGGCCGCCGCGGGCCTGCCCGGCCCGTCCGCCACGGTCGGCGCGGGCGGCGACGACCTGCAGGCCGACGTCGAGCAAGCGCTGTTCGCATCCAAGATCGTGGCGTACGCGCAGGGCTTCCAGCAGATCCAGGCGGCCAGCAAGGAGTACGGCTGGGATGTCGATCCGGGCGCGATGGCCAAGATCTGGCGCGCCGGCTGCATCATCCGCGCCAAGTTCCTCGAGTACATCCGCGCCGCGTACGACAAGTCGCCGGAGCTGGCCACGCTGCTGGTGGACGACTACTTCCTGGACGCGGTCAGCGGCGCCCAGCAGGCGTGGCGGCGCGTCGTGGCGCTGGCGGCCGAGCAGGGCATCCCGGCGCCGGGGTTCGCGTCCGCGCTGGCGTACTACGACGGGCTGCGGTCCGAGCGGCTGCCCGCCGCGCTGATCCAGGGCCAGCGGGACTTCTTCGGCGCGCACACGTACCGCCGGGTCGACAAGGACGGCGCGTTCCACGTCCTGTGGGCGGGCGACCGCAACGAGGTGACCGCCTAGCCCTTCAGGGCTGCTGAGACGACGGCCCGGGCCTCCTCCTGGATCCGCGCGAGGTGGTCCGGGCCGCGGAACGACTCGGCGTAGATCTTGTAGACGTCCTCGGTGCCGGACGGCCGGGCGGCGAACCAGCCGGTCTCGGTCGCCACCTTGAGGCCGCCGATCGCCGCGCCGTTGCCGGGCGCGGTCGTCAGCACCGCGGTGATCGGCTCGCCGTCCAGCTGTGTGGCGGTCACCTGCTGCGGTGACAGCTTCGCGAGAATCGCCTTCTCCTCGCGGTTGGCGGGTGCGTCGATCCGTGCGTACGACGGGCTGCCGAACTTCTCCGTGAGGTCCGCGTAGTGCTCGCTCGGCGTCCGGCCGGTGGTGGCCGTGATCTCCGACGCCAGCAGGTTGAGCAGCATGCCGTCCTTGTCGGTGCTCCACACGCTGCCGTCGCGGCGCAGGAACGACGCCCCGGCGCTCTCCTCACCCCCGAACCCGATCGAGCCGTCCAGCAGGCCCGGCACGAACCACTTGAATCCCACCGGCACCTCATCCAGCCGCCGGCCCAGATCCGCCGCCACGCGGTCGATCATCGACGAGGACACCAGCGTCTTGCCCACCGCCGCCGATCCGGGCCAGTCGCCGCGGTTGGTGTACAGGTACGAGATGGCCACCGACAGGTAGTGGTTGGGGTTCATCAGGCCGCCGTCGGGCGTGACGATGCCGTGCCGGTCGGCGTCCGCGTCGTTGCCGGTGGCGATCTGGAAGCGGTCCTTCTGCTCGATCAGCGACGCCATCGCGTACGGGGACGAGCAGTCCATCCGGATCTTGCCGTCCCAGTCCAGCGTCATGAACCGGAACGTGGGATCGACGTCCGGGTTCACCACTGTGAGCTCCAGGCCGTACCGGGATCCGATCTCGCCCCAGTACGCGACGCTGGCCCCGCCGAGCGGGTCGGCGCCGATGCGCACACCCGCGGACCGGATCGCGTCCATGTCGATCACCGACGACAGGTCGTCGACGTACGTGGACAGGTAGTCGTACGTCGACACGGTGGACGCGGCGCGCGCCTGAGCTGCAGGCACCCGACGCACCTCCTTGAGCCCGGCGGCGATCAACGCGTTCGCCCGATCCTGGATCCACTTGGTGGCGTCGGTGTCGGCCGGGCCGCCGTTCGGCGGGTTGTACTTGAATCCGCCGTCCTGCGGCGGGTTGTGCGACGGTGTGACCACGACGCCGTCCGCCAGCCCGGAGGTGCGGCCGCGGTTGTATCCCAGGATCGCGTGCGACAGGGCGGGAGTTGGCGTGTAGCCGTCCCGGTTGTCGATCAGGACGGTCACGTCGTTGGCGGCGAACACCTCGAGCGCGCTGACCATCGCCGGCTCGCTCAGCGCGTGCGTGTCCCGGACCAGGAACAACGGCCCGTCCGTTCCCTGGTTCTTGCGGTACTCGACGATCGCCTGGCTGGTGGCGACGATGTGGTCCTCATTGAACGCGGTCTTCAGGCTCGATCCCCGATGCCCTGACGTGCCGAACGCGACCCGCTGGTCCGGAACCTCCGCGTCCGGGTGCTCGGTGTAGTAACGCAGCACCAACCGGGGCACGTCGATGAGGTCGCTGGACTCGGCGGGCGTGCCGGCACGCGGATGCACGGACATGGATGGCCTCCTGTTCGGCGCGATACTGCTACCGGCGCCTGGTCCTTCGGACGGCGCGGAGGACCAGAATAAAGACTGCGTCGATGCCCGGATCGTATCGTCGCCCACCGGGCGGGGCACGGGTTGAACCATTACCCGGCGACATCCGAACTACCTGACGTGACAGCCGGCCGGCGGGTGCTCATTTCGGTGGTGGTCGCGCTGATCGCGCTGCTGGCGCCCGCGACCCCGGCGTTCGCGCATGCCGCGCTGCTGGGGTCGACTCCGGCACCGGGCAGCGTGATCGGGTCCTCCCCGGCCGAGATCACCGTCACGTTCAGCGAACGGATCACGCCCGTCGCCGGCCGGGTCCAGGTGCTCGCACCGGACGGTGAGCGGATCTCCGGCGTCCCGACGGTACGCGGCGCGGTCCTGCGCATCCCGGTCCGCACCGCAAGCCGCCCGCTCGGCACGTACCTGGTCAGCTACCGGGTGATCTCCGCGGACGGGCATCCGGTCGGCGGCGGGCTGACGTTCTCCGTCGGTGCGCCGTCGGCGCAGCCTCCGGCGATCGTCGGCGCGGGCGGCGTCCATCGGTCCGTCGCGGTCGCCGGCGCCGCGGCCCGCTGGCTCGGGTACGCCGGACTGGCGCTCGCCGTCGGGCCGGCGTTGTTCCTGGCTCTGCTCTGGCCGCGCCGGGCGTCCCGGCGCGGCCCCACCCGACTGGCGTACGCCGGTATCGGCCTGACCGCGGCCGCGACGCTGGCGCAGATCTGGCTGCAGGTGCCGGCAGCCACCGGCGATCCGGCCTGGATCGCCCCGCCGGCTGCGCTGGCCGACGTGCTCGGCAGCGGATACGGCATCACGCTGACCGCCCGGCTCGCGGTGCTGGCGCTGGTGGCGGGCATGTTGCCGCCGGTGCTGCGCGGCCGGCCCGGACGGGTACGCGCCGCTGTGCTGCTGGCGCTGGCCGTCGCCGGGTTGAGCACGTGGCCGCTCACCGGACACGCGGTGGCCTCGCCGCTGCCTCCCGCCACGGTCGCGGCCGACGTCGTGCACCTGGCCGCGATGGCGGTCTGGCTCGGCGGCCT
>DATBGW010000175.1:0-10862 GCA_036557765.1 Actinoplanes sp. | reverse complement strand
GGTGGCCATCGGGTCACACAGGGATACGAATAACGTCGATACGGTGTCGTTTTGATGATGTCGACGCTCACCTATTACGGAGCGTGTCCTACTCAATTGACTGATTCGTTACCCGTTCGGGGTGTGTCGAAAGGGCTGAATGGCCGCCCCACCTGCGCAACCCTGCCTGAATGGCCGATTCTCGCGACCGATCGGGTTTTACTTCGTATCCGACAACTATCGAGGGGACAAATCACCCGCTCAGCTCCGCACCAATCCGACCGGACCGGCGGACGCGGGCACGGCGCCCAGCTCGGACAGCAGCGCCATCGTCGCCTCCACCTTTTCATAGAGCACCAGGACGACGTCACCGGGAAGGGCCAACCGCAGCGCCGCTTCGACCGCGGCCCGGTGATCGTCCGCGCGAACCGCGTGCAATGCCGGCCGGCGGGCGCGCATCTCCCGCTCGAGAAGGGCCGGTACCTCGCCGCGGACGCGGCCACGAAGGTCCTCGTCGGGGTAGAGCACCACCCGGCCCACACCGTCCGCGATGACCTGTGCCGACGCCGCGAGCAGGTCGTCGCGGCGATCACCCGGCAGGGTCACCGCGGCGACACACCGCTCGAGGCCCCACAGCCGGTGCAGCGTCCGCAGGACCGCCGCCAGCGCCGCCGGATTGTGCGCGTAGTCGACGAACAGTGAGATGTCGCCATGGCGGAGCAACGTGCCACGACCGGGATTGTGCACGGCCGGATCGAACGCGCCCAGCCGGTCGATCACGGTCTGCTGCGACGTGCCCAGGGCACGCGCCGCCGCGATCGCCGCGAGTGCGTTGGCGGCCGCGTACGGTGCCGCGCCACCGTACGCGCCGGGCAGTTCGGCCAGCCGGACCAGCGGCGTCCGCCGGGCGCCGGTGGCCTGCACCAGCCATCCCTCCTCCAGCAGATACGCCACGCCGCCCTTGCCCAGATGCGCCACGATGACCGGGTTCCGCGGGTCCACCGCGAACCACACGACTCGCTTGCGGTCCGCCCGTACCCTCGGCCGGTCGACCAGGCTGCGCACCCAGGGATCGTCGGCGTTGAGCACCAGCGTGCCGCCGTCCCGGACCCGTTCCGCGACCAGTGCCTTGACGTGCGCGATGTCCTCGATCGACGCGAGCCCGTCCTGGCCCAGGTGGTCCGCGGTGATGTTGGTGAGGACGCCGACGTCGGTCCAGTCGTACCCGAGGCCGCGACGCAGCGTGCCACCCCGCGCGGTCTCCAGCACGGCGGCCTGGACGCCGGGATCGCCGAGCACCATCTGGGCGGACCGCGGACCGGTCGCGTCGGCGTACTGGATCATGCGGCCGTCGACGCTGACGCCGTCCGTCGTCGCCAGCCCGACCCGCAGCCCGGTGCCGGCCATCAGGAACGCGGTGAGCCGGGCCACGGTCGTCTTGCCGTTGGTCCCGGTGACCGCCACGGTGGGGACCCGCCCGTCCGATCCGCCGGGGAACATCGCGCGCACGATCGCATCACCGACGTCCCGGGCGCGGCCCTGCACCGGGGCGAGATGCATGCGCAGGCCCGGCACGGCGTTGATCTCGATCACCCCGCCGGTCAGCCGGTCCGGGTCGCCGGTCGCCGGCAGCGGATCCGCGATGTGGGTAAGCCGCAGGTCGATGCCGGACACGTCCAGACCGACCAGGGCGGCCACCCGGACGCAGAGGCGCGCCACATCCGGATGCAGCCGGTCGGTGACGTCCCGGCTGCTGCCGCCGGTGGACAGGTTGGCGTTCTCCCGCAGCCACACCTGGTGGCCGGCGGCCGGCACCGTGTCGAGCGTGCACTCCTGCCGCGCGAGCAGCCGCATCGCCGTGTCGTCGAGGTCGATGCGGGTGAGCACCCGGGCGTGCCCGAACCCGCGCCGCGGGTCGGCGTTGGTCCGCTCGACCAGGTCCCGGATGGTGGTCTCGCCGTCGCCGATGACGTGCGCGGCCACCCGTTCCGCCGCGGCGACCACTTCACCGGCCACCACGAGGACCCGGTAGTCCCGGCCGGGAAGCTGCCGCTCCACCACCACGTCGCCACCGGCCGCCGTGAACGCCCGTTCGACCTCCGCGGGCGTGCCGAGGTTCAGCGCGACGTGCTCGCCCTGCCGGCCGTGCCGGGGTTTCACCACCACAGGCGCACCCAGGCGGGCCAGCAGGCTGACCGCCTCCTCGACGGTACGCGCGGCGCCACCGGGCACGACCGGTACGCCCGCCTCCTCGAGCAGCCGGCGGGTCACCTGCTTGTCCCCCGCGATGTCGATGCCGACGCCGCCGGTGGCATCGGTCATCGCGGCCCAGGCCAACCGGCGCCGCGTCCCCCAACCGAGCCGGAGCAGGCTCAGATCGCCGAACCGTTCCACCGGAATCCCCCGCCTCCGGGCCGCGGCGATGATCGCGCGCGTGCTTGGTCCGGTGGCCTCCCGCTCGGCGAGGTCGGTCAGGTCGGCGAGCCGCTGCGCGAGCGGCACGGTGGCGCCGGCCTCGACCGCGGTCACGAGATCCACCGAGGCCTCGAGGAGGGACGCCGGCAGCGTCGAGTCCGGCGACTCGTCCTGCGGGCACTCGACGATGAGGTCGTACAGTCCGGGCTCGCCGGCCGAGACCGTACGGCCGAAGCTGATCGTGCGCCCGATGAGCTGGGACAGCTCGATGCACACGTGCTCGGTGACGTGGCCGAAGTAGGTGCCGCCGCGGAGCCGGCTGACGAAGCCGCCGGGCGCCCCCGCGGCGCAGTGGTGCTCCGCCAGTCCCGGCAGAGTGCGCAGCAGCCGCTCGGCGAAGCCGGTCACGTCCGATGTCTCGCGGCCGGTCAGTTCGTCGAGCCGCATGCGCGCGACCACGGCTGGCCGGGACAGGTAGACGTTCGGACCGCGCAGGCGACGGATATTGATGATCTTCATGCGGCTCGTCCCCGTTCCTTGGCGGCGGCTCCGGCGAGCGACGGCCGGCGGCCGGTCAGGTCAAAGCGGTGTCCGGCCGGCAGCACATGGATGCGCGCGCCGGCCAGAGCGATCGGCCCGTCCGCCGGGACCCGGATGTCGCTCGCGCAGCCGGCGTCCACCACGGTCACCGATCCGCTGCCCATTACTTCGAAATGCTCCGTGTCGGCGAGGATCGCGGTGTCCTCGTCGATGCCGAGGCCGAGCTCGTGCGGGTAGAGCGCGACGGCGCTGAGCAGCCGGTTGAGCCGGCCACGTTCGGCGAAGTGCATGTCGATCAGGACGCCGGGCAGGAACTCCAGGCCGGGACCGGTACGCACGCTGGTCGCCGCGACGCCGGGTGCATCACCGCCGACGATCATCGTGGCGGACATCATCGCGGCGCCCGCGCTGGTGCCGCCCAGCACGATCGTGCCGGCCTGCAGGAGGCCCTGGAGCTCCGAGTCGGCCCGCGTGCCGCCGATCACCGTGGTGATGCGCTGCTGGTCGCCGCCGGTGAAGAAGACGCCGGTCGCGTCCGCGAACGCCGCCTCGATGCCCGGGTCGTTGGCCTGTGCCCGGGTGTTCAGCCGCAGCGACCGTGCCGTGCCGGCACCGAGCCGCCGGAACGCCTCGACGTACAGATGTTCCTGGCTCTCCGGATCCTGGCTCGCGGTGGCGATGACGACGATGTCCGCGGCGGCGCCGCCGGCCAGGCCCACGAACCGGTGCAGCAGGGCCGGCCCGGCCGCGCCGCCGATGAGCAGCAGGCGGCCGTCGTGCGCGTCGGCAGCAGCCATGCCGCGCCTCCCTCAGCCGAGCCCGATCAGCCTCTACTGAGAGTAAACGGAACAAAAGCGAAACATTCCCCAAATTCCGCAACCCGAGCCGGTGAGATCCTCGCGTCGATCTTGGAGTTGTGGTTGGCGCAAACCACTATGGAACGGTCATAAGGGCAACCACAGTCCAAGATCGCGGGAAGGTCGGGCTCAGCCGGCGCTGATCTGCGGAAGCCGGTCGGCGGGCGGCGGCTCCCACGTGTCGGCGTCGGCGGGACCTTGATCGCCGGACCGGATGTCCTTGACCTCGTCCGGATCGCCCGGGAACCAGACGTACGGGATGCCGCGGCGTTCGGCGAACCGGATCTGCTTGCCGAACTTCGCCGCGGTCGGCGACACCTCGGTGGAGATGCCGCGCTGGCGCAGGGCATCGGCGATCCGGTCACAGTCGCGGCGGCGCTCGTCGTTCGGCAACGCCACAAGCACGCACGTGGGCACCGGCCGGGACACAGCCAGCGCGTCGTGGCCGAACAGCAGCCCCAGCATGCGGGACACGCCGATGGAGATGCCGACGCCGGGGAACCGCTCGTTGCCGGCCGACGCCAGGTTGTCGTAACGGCCGCCGGAACAGATGGAGCCGTAGCGTTCGTATCCGGCGAGCTGCGTCTCGTACACCGTGCCGGTGTAGTAGTCGAGGCCGCGGGCGATCTTCAGCTCGGCGATCACCAGCCCGGGCGCGTGCTCCGCCGCCGTCTCGACGACCTGGACCAGCTCGTCGAGCCCCTCGTCGAGCAGCGGATCCGTGACGCCCAACGCCCGTACGCGATCGACGAACGACACGTCCGGCGCCGAGATCGCCGCCAGCTCGAGGCACGCGGCGGCCTGGGCGTCGGTGGCGCCGGCGGTCTCCACCAGCGACGCCGCCACCTTGTCCGGCCCGATCTTGTCGAGCTTGTCGATCGTACGCAGGACCTGTGCCGTGTCGGTCAGGCCCAGTCCGCGATAGAAGCCCTCGGCCACCTTGCGGTTGTTCACCTGGATCCGGGCCGGCGGGATCGGCAGCGACCGGAACACGTCGCCGATCACCAGCGGCATCTCGGTGTCGTAGTGGAACGGCAGCGTGTCGCGGTCCACCACGTCGATGTCGGCCTGCAGGAACTCCCGGTACCGACCCTCCTGCGGCCGCTCGCCGCGCCACACCTTCTGGATCTGGTAGCGACGGAACGGGAAGTGCAGGCGTCCGGCGTTCTCCAGCACGAACCGGGCGAACGGCACGGTGAGGTCGAAGTGCAGGCCGAGGGTCTCCTCGCCGCGGGCGTCCGCGTCCTCCTGCAGGCGGCGCAACAGGTAGACCTCCTTGGAGGTCTCCCCCTTGCGCAGGAGCTCGTCGAGCGGCTCGACGGCGCGGGTCTCCAGCGGCGCGAACCCGTACAGCTCGAACGTGGACCGGATCCGGTCCAGAACGTACTGCTCGATGATCCGCTGGGGCGGCAGCCACTCAGGGAAGCCGGAAATGGGCACTGTCTCTCCGATGCGCGGTCTACCAGCCGCGGGACGGCGCGCCGGTCAGCTCCCGCAGGAACGGGTTGGACGCGCGCTCGCGGCCGATGGTGGTGTCGGGTCCGTGGCCGGGCAGGACGACCGTATCGTCGGCCAGCGGCAGGATCTTGTCCCGCAGGCTCGCCATCATCGTCGCGGTGTCGCCGCCCGGCAGGTCGGTGCGGCCGATGGAGCCGGCGAAGAGCACGTCACCGGAGAGGCAGATCTGGTCCGCGTCCCAGGAGGTGTCGGCGCCGGGCAGCCGGAACAGCACCGACCCGCCGGTATGGCCGGGCGCGTGGTCAACGGTCACCTCGACACCGGCGAGCGTGAGCACGGCGCCGTCGGTCAGCTCGGCGACATCGTCCGGCTCGGTGTACGGCAGCCGGCCACCGAACAGGGCGGACAGGTCCATGCTCAGGCCCTTCGCCGGGTCGGCGAGCATCTCCCGGTCGGCCGGGTGTACGTACGCGGTCATACCGCGCGCGCCGCACACCGGAGCGACGGAGAACGTGTGGTCGAGGTGGCCGTGCGTGAGCAGGACGGCGGCCGGGTGCAGGCGGTGCTCCGCGAGCACCGTGTCGAGCTGGTCCAGCACACCGATGCCGGGGTCGACGATCAGGCACTGCTCGCCCGGGGCGACGGCCACCACGTAACAGTTGGTGCCGAACGCCTCCGCGGGGAAGCCGGTCACGAGCACGGGCCCACCGTACACACCGTTACGGCAACCTCGCACATCACATTCCCAGGAGCTACCCGTACACTCGTCCGGGCGTTGACGGACAGGAAGGGGCGCGCTCGGTGGCTTCCACCAAGGAGCGGCAGCGCAGGCTGGCGCGGGCGAAGCTCGACAGGCAGATGGCGCGCCGGGCGCAGCGGGAACGCCGCCGGCGGCGGATCCTGGCCGGCGTCGGCGCCGGTGTGGCGCTGCTGCTCATCGTCGGCGGGATCGCCTGGCTGGCTGGTGCTTTCGACACCAAGGAGTCCGCCGCCACCAGCGCCGAGGCTGCCGACCTGTGCGCCTGGACGCCGCAGAGCGCGGAGACCAACACCGACCTCAAGGACGTCGGCACGCCGCCCACCAAGGGCATCCCGACCGCCGGCAACCGCCCCATGACGATCACCACGAACCATGGCGCGCCCATCGTTGTGAGCCTGGATCTGGCCAAGGCGCCGTGCAGCGGTGCCAATCTGACCTACCTGGCCGGCAAGAATTTCTACGACAACACCGACTGCACGGAGATCACCAACGACGGCGCGGTGCGCTGCGGGGATCCGGCCGGGACCGGACTGGGCGGTCCGACGTACAGCTTCTACAACGAGAACATCCCGACCGGGCAGAAGCCCGCGTACCCCAAGGGCACGGTCGCGCTGATCGGCAATCCGCCCGGAACGAACGGCAGCCAGTTCCTGATCTTCTTCAAGGACGCCAATCCGGCTACCGCGGAATACCCCGTGGTGGGACGGGTGACGTCCGGGATGGACACGGTCGCCAAGATCGGCAAGATTCCCACCGTGGACAATGGATCCGGTAACAAGGTCAAGCCCACCCAGAAGATCACCATCAAGACGTTGACCGTCGGTGCCGCTCCGTCGGCAAGCGCGCAATAGTCTCGAAGGCAATACAGCGCAGGAGGAACACGGTGTCGTCGATCAAGGACCGGCAGCGCGCGGCGGCGCGGGCGCGGCTCGAGCGGGAGATGGCCGAGCGGGCCGCGGCAGCCAAGAAGCGGCGGCAACGCCAGGCGATCATCGGATCCGCCATCGCCGTCGTGATCATCGCGGGCGGGGCGATCTGGCTGGTCACCAAGCTGTCGGCCGGTGACGACAAGACCGCGGCGAGCGGCCCGCCGGCCGGAACCGTCGCGTGCACGTGGACGCCCGAGGACGCTAGCTCCGGCGCCAAGGTCGTGAACGTGGGCACGCCACCGGCGAACGCGCCAAACACCGGCACCGCCACGCTGACCATGACCACCAACCTCGGCGCCATCACGGCCACTGTGGACCGTGCCAAGGCGCCGTGCACGGCGGCGGCGTTCACCTACCTGTCCAGCAAGAAGTTCTGGGACGGGACGAAGTGCCACCGCCTTGTCACCGAGGGCATCAAGGTGCTGCAGTGCGGCGACCCCAGCGCGAAGGGCAAGGGCTACCGCCCCACGGACGGCACGGGTGGGCCCAGCTTCCGGTACGCCGAGGAGAACCTGCCGACCGGCAAGAACCCGGCCTACCCCAGCGGGACCATCGCCATGGCCAAGACGCAGGCACCCGGCAGCACGGGCAGCCAGTTCTTCATCGTCTACGGCGACACGCAGCTGGATCCGTCGTACACCGTGCTCGGAACCGTGACCAAGGGCATGGACATCGTCCAGACCGTCGCGAAGGCCGGCACCGACAACGCCAACGGCAAGGGCGACGGCCACCCGAAGAAGGAAGTCGACATCAAGACCCTGACCATGACGGCGGCCTAGCCGATACTTCTCGTCGATCTTGGAGTTGTGGTTGCCCTTATGTCCGTTCCATAGGGGTCTGTGCCAACCACAACTCCAAGATCGCGGCGGGTTTGCGCGATCCCGAGGGAGTTGACGGGGTCAGGCGCCGGAGGTCACGCGGTAGGCGTCGAAGACGCCGTCGACCTTGCGGACCGCGGCGACCAGGTGGCCCAGATGTTTCGGGTCCGCCATCTCGAACGTGAAGCGGCTGACCGCCACCCGGTCGCGGGTGGTGGTCACCGTGGCGGACAGGATGTTGACCCGCTCCTCCGAGAGCACGCGGGTGACGTCGGCCAGCAGCTTGTGCCGGTCCAGCGCCTCCACCTGGATCGCGACCAGGAACGTCGACGCGCTGGTCGGCTTCCAGCTCACCTCGACGACGCGTTCGCTCTGCGCGCGCAGGTCCGCGGCGTTCGCGCAGTCCTCGCGGTGCACGCTCACCCCGCCGGATCGGGTCACGAAGCCGAACACCGCGTCGCCGGGCACCGGCGTGCAGCAGCGGGCCAGCTTGATCCAGACGTCGCTCACGTCCTTGACCACCACGCCCGGGTCCTGGGCGGTGCTGCGGTTGCGCGGCGGCCGGGTCGCGACCGCGGTCTCGGCGATGTCCTCGACCGCGCCCTCCTCGCCGCCGAACCCGGCGACCAGCTTCTGCACGACCGACTGTGCCGACACGGTGCTCTCGCCGACGGCCGCGTACAGCGCGGACACGTCGGCCAGGTGCAGGTCGCGTGCGATGGTGGTGAGGTTGTCGCTGGTCAACATGCGCTGCAGGGGCAGACCCTGCTTGCGCATGGCCTTGACGATTGCTTCCTTGCCGACCTCGATCGCTTCCTCACGGCGTTCCTTGTTGAAGAACTGCCGGATCTTCGTACGGGCGCGGGGACTCTTGACGAAGCCGAGCCAGTCCTGCGTCGGGCCGGCCGTGGCGGACTTGGACGTGAAGATCTCGACCACGTCGCCGTTGGACAATGTGGACTCGAGCGGCACCAGCTTGCCGTTGACCCGGGCGCCGATGCACTTGTGGCCCACCTCGGTGTGCACGGCGTAGGCGAAGTCCACCGGCGTCGACCCGGTCGGCAGCGGGATGACGTCACCCTTGGGGGTGAAGACGTACACCTCCTGGCTGGACAGGTCGAAGCGCAGCGCGTCCAGGAACTCGCTGGGATCGCTTGCTTCGCGCTGCCAGTCCAGCAGCTGCCGCAGCCAGGTCATCTCGTCGATGTGCGCCGGCGGGCCCACGATCGTGGCGCCCTTCTGCTCCTTGTACTTCCAGTGCGCGGCGATGCCGAACTCCGCCGTGCGGTGCATGGCGAACGTCCGGATCTGCATCTCCACCGGTTTGCCGCTGGGTCCGATGACCGTCGTGTGCAACGACTGGTACATGTTGAACTTCGGCATCGCGATGTAGTCCTTGAACCGGCCCGGGACGGGTTGCCAGTTCGCGTGGATGACGCCCAGGGCCGCGTAGCAGTCGCGGACCGTGTCGACCAGGATGCGGATGCCGACGAGGTCGTAGATGTCGTTGAAGTCCCGGCCCCGGACGATCATCTTCTGGTAGATCGAGTACAGGTGCTTGGGCCGGCCGGTGGTCTCGGCCTTGATCTTGGCGGACTTGAGGTCCAACTTGACCTTGTCGGTCACCTGCCGCAGGAGCGCCTCCCGCTGTGGCTGGTGCTCGCCGATCAGCCGGTTGATCTCCTCGAACCGCTTCGGGAACAGCGTGCCGAACGCGAGGTCCTCGAGCTCCCACTTGATGGTGTTCATACCCAGCCGGTGGGCCAGCGGGGCGAGGATCTCCAGCGTCTCCTTGGCCTTCTGCTCCTGCTTGGCGCGCGGCAGGAACGTCAGCGTCCGCATGTTGTGCAACCGGTCGGCCAGCTTGATGACCAGCACGCGTGGGTCCTTGGCCATTGCGACGACCATCTTGCGGATGGTCTCCGCCTTTGCCGCGTCACCCAGTTTCACCCGGTCCAGCTTGGTGACGCCGTCGACCAGCAGCGCGACCTCGGCGCCGAAGTCGGTACGCATCGAATCAAGCGTGTAGTCGGTGTCCTCGATGGTGTCGTGCAGCAGCGCGGCCACCAGCGTGGTGGTGTCCATGCCGAGGTTGGCCAGGATCGTCGCGACCGCCAGCGGATGCGTGATGTACGGGTCGCCGGACTTGCGGTACTGCCCGGAGTGCCAGCGCGCCGCCATGTCGAACGCGCGCTGCAGCGCCCGGGCGTCGGCCTTGGGATGGCTGGCGCGGTGGGTGGCGATCAGCGGCTCGAGCACCTCGCTGACCTGGGTGCTCTGCCACGGGGCGTTGAACCGGGCGAGACGGGCCCGCACCCGGCGCCCGGTCGGCGCGCTGGCCAATCCGAAGCTGGTGCCGGGCTCTTCCACGGGCTCCAGATCCCGCTCGTTGCGAGCGGGCGGCGTCGCGGCGCCCTCGGGACGCGCATCCTCGACCGGCGCCGTGGCGTCGGCGCCCGTCGATGCGTCGTCGGTCGGCTGCACCTTGCCGGAAGCCGTCGGGGCGACGTCGCTGGACACCGGCCTCCTCACCCTCGTGTCGACGCTGTTAGGAACGTCATCCTACCCGCCAACGATTCCCGCATGGTCCGCCCCGAACTGGCGAATGCCCCCGGCCGGTAAGGTGCAAGCGGGATCAAACGGTCAGCAGAGCATGGACCGCCCGGGGGGCCAGCCGCTCGCGCGCCCCGAGGAAACCCAGCTCCACCAGCACGGTGAAGCCCACGATCGTACCGCCGGCCCGTTCCACCAGGTCAAGCGTCGCCGCGGCGGTGCCGCCGGTGGCGAGCACGTCGTCCAGCACCAGGACCCGGTGGCCCGCCACGAACGCGTCCTCGTGCACCTCGAGCGTCGCCTGCCCATACTCCAGCTCGTACGACGCGGCAAGCGTGGGGCGCGGCAGCTTGCCCGCCTTGCGTACCGGAACGACGCCGGTCCCGGCCGCGTACGCCACCGCGGCGGCCACCACGAAGCCGCGCGCCTCGACGCCGGCGACCACGTCGAACGACCCGGTGCCGTAGTGGGCGACGATCCCGTCGACCACCTCACGGAACACCGGCCCGTCGGCGAACAGCGGCATCAGGTCCTTGAACACGATGCCCGGCTG
>DATBGW010000174.1:0-9199 GCA_036557765.1 Actinoplanes sp. | reverse complement strand
CGACGATCAGCAGAATGATGCCGATCGTGTAGAGGATCGAGATGTGCAGGAAGATGCCCAGCAGCAGGAGGATGACGCCTAGGACGATCATGAGGGGCCTCCATTCAACGAGCGGACGTTTTCCGCCGCGCGCCGATTACCCAAGGCCCACACGCGTGAATCATTCTCACAGCGATCTTGAAGCTGTGGTGCCTGTTTGCGGCCTGGAGACCGGTTCGTTCCAACCACAGGGGACGCTCAGACCAAGTGTGCGTTTCGAAGTGCCCCGGGAGGTTACCGTGTGGAGGACATGCCACCACCCGCCGATCTCCCAGGCTTCCTGCACGGTGTAGCCCCGATTCTGGATCGATGGGGCTATCTCGCCGTCGCGGGCGTCATCGGTGTGGAGAGTTTCGGAGTTCCGGCACCGGGCCAGACGATCATGGTTGCCGCCGCCATCTACGCGGGCGCCGGCCGGCTCAACGTTGTAGCGGTGGGCGCCATAGCGTTCGTCGCCGCGGTCATGGGCGACAACATCGGTTATTGGATCGGCGCCCGCGGCGGCCGGCGGGTCGTGCATCGTTTCGGCCGGTATGTCTTCCTCACTCCGGAACGGCTGGACCGCGCGGAGAAGTTCTTCGTCCGCCGCGGTAACGGGATCGTCATGGTGGCCCGCTTCATCGACGGACTGCGTCAGCTCAACGGCGTCATCGCCGGCATCAGCGCCATGCCGTGGCGAAGGTTCCTGCTCTTCAACGCGATCGGCGCCGCGTTGTGGGTGGGCTGGTGGACCACGATTTCGTACGTGCTGGGCACGCATCTGGTCGAAATACTCGAGCACACCCACAAGTACAAGTGGTGGGTCATCATAGGCATCGTGCTATGCGTGACCGCGTACGTGACACTTCACGTACGGCACATTCGCCGGCGCCGTTCCCGGGAGGCCGTCGAGTCACAACCCGAGGTCGAGAAATCCATCCGCTGACGGTTGTCGTACGGTCGCCTCGGGTACGGCTTTCGATGAACGGAAGGAGATGACAGTGACCTCATCCGATCGGCAGACCTCCCAGTTGGATCGCCGGCGCGAGCAGGCGGGGTCTGCCGCGAGCGCGGCCGAGAAGGCGCAAGCCGGTGTCACCGACCTGGACAACCGGCTGAAGACGAACACCAGCATGACGCAGCAGCAGAAGCAGGCGCTCCGGAACGCCGAGGCCGAGGTGAACCGGCTGAAGCGCTCGCTCAAGGCCGCGGCAAAGGAACGCGATCGGCTCGGTAGCGCGCGCAAGAAGGCGATCGTCAAGGCGGACAAGGCGCGGGCCAAGGCCGAGACAGCCGAGGCCAAGTACGACAAGAGCGTGCTGGCCGACCTGGTCCGCCGGGAGAAGATCAAGGATCGGGCCGAGTCGGCGCAGCCGCCGGCGAAGAGCAGCAGCAGCACGGCGCTTCAGCCGGCCCTCGAGCGGAGTCCGGTACCGGCGACCGCGGCCGCGGCAAAGACGAGCGGCTCGCGTGGGCGCCGAAGCCGTACGGCGACGGCGACCCCTCCGCCGGAGCGACCGGACGCCGGAGCGGCCACCGCGACACGTACTGCGGCACGCAAGACCGCCGCGAGCGCCGGCGTGCGCGGCTCCCGCGCCGCCCGTTCGTCGCGCTCCACACGCACCTCCTGACGCCACCACCGCTCCGACCCCTCCCTCCATCCCTCCTCCATTTCTCGCCGATCTTGGAGTTGTGGTTGGCACAAATCCCGGCAGTAACCGCAAAAGGGCAACCACAACTCCAAGATCGACGCGCAAAGAGGGGGTGAGTGGGTGGGTCATCATGTGGACGTTCTGATTGTGGGAGCGGGGCTGTCCGGGATCGGAGCCGCGTACCGGCTGCAGACCGAGTGCCCCGACCGTACGTTCACGATCCTCGAGGCTCGCGACGCGATCGGCGGCACCTGGGACCTGTTCCGGTATCCCGGTGTGCGGTCGGACTCGGACATGTTCACGCTCAGCTACCCGTTCCGCCTATGGCGGCAGCCGCGCGCCATCGCCGACGGATCGTCCATCCTGCGCTACATCCGCGACACCGCCGCGGCGTACGGCATCGACCGGAAGATCCGATACCACCAGCGGGCGGTCAGTGCGGCCTGGTCCAGCGACGAGGCCCGATGGACCGTACGCACGGCGGCGGGCGACGAGTACACCTGCTCGTTCCTGTACCTCTGTACCGGCTACTACCGGTACGCCGGCGGGTACGAAGTGGACTTCCCCGGTATGGCCGACTTCACCGGCACCATCGTGCATCCGCAGCACTGGCCGGCGGACCTGGACTACGACGGCAAACGCGTGGTGGTCATCGGCAGCGGCGCGACCGCCGTCACGCTGGTGCCGTCGCTGGCCGCGAACGCGTCGATGGTGACCATGCTGCAGCGCTCCCCGAGCTACTTCGTGGCGGTGCCGGCCCGCGACGACGCCGCCACGCGCCTCCGCCGGGCTCTGCCGGAACGGGTCGCGACACGCGTCGTGCGCAGCCGTAACCTGCTGCTCGGCTGGGGTCTCTACCAGGCGTCGCGGCGCTGGCCGGACCGGATCGCGGAGCTGCTGCGGGCCGGCGTGGCCCGGCAGCTGCCCGGCGGCGTACCGGTGGATCCGCACTTCGTCCCGAACTACGGGCCGTGGGATCAGCGGCTCTGCGTGGTGCCGGACGGCGACCTGTTCGCCGCGCTGCGCAACGGCACCGCGGAGATCGTGACCGGCACGGTCGAGACGTTCACCGACAAGGGGATCCGGCTCGCCGACGGCACGGAGCTGCCGGCGGACATCATCGTCACGGCGACCGGGCTCACGATGGTGCCGTTCGGCGAGATGGCGTTGACGGTGGACGGTCGGCCCATCCGCTCCGGCGATCGCCACGTGTACAAGGGCATGATGTTCGACGACGTGCCGAACCTCGCCTGGTGCATGGGTTATCCGAACGCGTCGTGGACGCTGCGGGCCGATCTCACGTCCCGATACGTGTGCCGGCTGCTGAACTACATGACCCGGCACCGGATCGACGTGGTGACCCCGGAACGCCCCAAAGCCGAGACGGCCACCGACCGGCCGATGGTGGCGCTGACCTCCGGGTACGTGCGCCGCGCCGGCGATCTCCTGCCGCGCCAGGGCAATCGCTGGCCGTGGCGGACGTCCACCAACTACCTGACCGACCTGCCGGCGATGCGGCTGGGGCGGATCGATGACGGATCGGTCAGGTTCGCCCGCGTTGCGGTTGGAAGAGCCTCATGACGGCAACCACAACTCCAAGATCGCGGAGAACCTGACGTGCAGCGCTTCGCGTTCGCCGGGCGTACGTGTGTGATCACCGGCGCGGCCAGCGGGATCGGCGCCGCGCTGGCGCTGAATCTGGCCAAGCGCCGGGCCGTGCTCGTGCTGGTCGACCGGGACGCCGACGGGCTGGCCCGGGTGGCCGAACTGGCTCACGAGGTGGGCGCCCCGGCGGCCGACACGTACGTCATCGATCTGTCCGACGGCGGCGACCGTCTCGACCTGGCCGCCGAGGTCGCCTCCCGGCACGGTGGCGCCGATCTGCTCGTCAACAACGCCGGGGTGGCGCTGAGTGGGACGTTCGAGCAGGTCAGCATGGCCGACTTCGACTGGCTGATGGAGATCAACCTGCGCGCGGTGGTGCGGATGACGAAGGCGTTCCTGCCGCAGTTGCTCAGCCGGCCGGGCGGGCACCTGGTCAACGTGTCCAGCCTGTTCGGGCTGATCGCGCCCCCGAGCCAGGTCGCGTACGCCACGAGCAAGTTCGGGGTGCGCGGCTTCACCGAGGCGCTCCGGCACGAGTTGGCCGGGCGGGTCGGGGTCACGGTGGTCCATCCCGGCGGGATCAAGACCAATATCGCCGCGAACGCCCGGATCAGCGGTCCCGATCCGGGCGGCGAGCAGGCGGCGCGGGCGCGGAAGTTCGCGGAGGCGGCCCTCACCATGCCGCCTGAGCAAGCGGCCCAGCTGATCGTGACGGCGATCCAGTCGCGTAAGCCGCGCCTGGTGATCAGCCGGTTCGCCAAGGCTGCGGACGTGGTGGCCCGGGTGACGCCGGCCCGCTATTGGGACGTGAGCCAGCGCCTGGCCCGCCGTAAAGCCTTGCGCTGACCCCCTGGGCAGCTACAAGACTGCGCGGCGGGTCAGGTCGGGCATGTGCACGGGCTCCCCGGCCTCCAAAGCGGCCGCCTCGCGGGCCGGCCGTGCGCGCAGGCCCAGCATCGACAGCCAGCCGGCCAGCAGGCGGTGCATCGCGTCCGGTCCGTTGAGCGGTTCCTCGGTCAGCTGCCACTCGGTCGGGTACACCAGCATCGCGTCGGTCTGCCACCCACCCAGACCGCCGTGCGAGCCGACCAGCTCCTCGAACGCCGCCACCTCGTGCGTGACCGGATCGACCGCGCTGATCAGTACGAGGTCGCCGACGTGCTCGGCCTCGGAGTGCCGGAGCAGATCACCGCGGGCGTGCGGCCCGTACGGCAACAGCGGGTCGACGCCCTCGACCGTTCCGTCCAGAAGGCGGTGGCTGCCAAGCTCGCCGTACGCCACCGGCCCGTCGTCGTCGACCACCACCAGACCGATGCCGGGGTGCGCGGCCAGACCCGGGATCAGCCGGGGATACTCCCGATCGATCTGAGCCTTGTTCACCCGCTCCCGGACGCGGGTGAGATACAGCAGCGCGAGGTTTCCCGACGACACCACCAGCACCGGCGCGAGCGGCGGAAGTCCGAACTCCGGCTCCGCGACCGCCTCCTGCTCGGCGGGCGCCGACGGGGCGTCCGCCTGATCCGGTGCGGAGAACCGCTCGATCAGCTCGTCCAGCGTCTCGCCGTGCCGCTGCCGGAACGTGGCTCCCTGGCTCTGGCCGTGATCGGAGAGCACCACGAGGTGGTAGTGCCGGGCCGCCTCTGGCGCGAGACGCTGCAACACCCCGAGCATCCGGTCCAGGCTCTCCAGCTGGCGCATCGACTCCGGCCGGGCCGGTCCGGCGTGGTGGGCGACCTCGTCGTAGTCCACCAGGTCGCAGTAGATCACCGGCGCGCCGCGGGCCATCTGCTCGGCCACGAGCGAGACGTTCACGTCGCGGAGCAGCATCGAGGCGGGCCGCAGCGCCAGGAACGCTCCGGAGCGGCTCACCCGGGGCTGCAGGTTCCGGCGGCGCTGGAGCCTCGCCTGGTGCAGCTCGGTGATGACCTCACCCACGCCCAGCACGAGCGCGCGGGTGAAGCCGTACGGGGACGCCATGAACGCCGCCCAGCCTCGCGCCGACCGGCCGGGCAGCGCGGCGTGGCTCACGGTCAGCAGGTTGATCTCGGCCTCACCGGAGAACGCGTTACCGATGCTGACGCCGCCGTCGCGGAGCAGTCCGTGGCCGTCGCTGAGCCGGCGCTGGATCACCGCGGCGTCCCGTGGCCGGTTGGAGACCATCAGCTTGCCGGTGTCCTTCTCGTACCAGCGGAAGCCGGGAATCTGCCGCGACGCCCCGTGCAGGATGCCGGCCTGCGCAGCAGGTGTCGTGGACGGCAGACCGGTGTGCCACGGACGCATGCGGTGACTGCCGGTCCGCAGCCAGTGCCCCAGCGTCGGCAGGTTCCCCGCCCGTACCGCCCAGCGCAACACCGGCTCGGCGACGCCGTCGAGCTGCACGATGAGCATGCCGGGATCGGTGCCCGGCGCCGGGCGGCGCAGCGTGAACAGCGGGCCGCCGGCCTTCCGGACCCGCCGCCGCCGGACGCCGCGCATGAGCCGCTTGGTCTCCTTGACGAACGAGTCGTCGGTGCCGCTGTCGGCCATCCAGTCCAGGATCGCGGCGAACACCACTGCAAGGATCGCCGCCACCACCAGCGTGGGCAGGTTGCTGATCCGGTCCGCCGGGTCCAGCTCGAGCGCCACCGTGATCACGATCACCTGGGCCATCACCCCGAGCAGCATTGCGCCCCAGCCGCCCAGCGCGGTGACGCCGGCCAGCAGCAGCGGCCGCAACACCGCGCCGACGCCGGCGACCAGCACCACCAGGCCCAGGGTGTCCAGGACGTCGGCGCTTGCGACTCCGGGCATCAGCCACAACGTCACGGTGAGCACCACGAACGTGGTGAGGGCGCTGCGGAGCACGGCCCGCAGCCGGTTCAGGATCCGGCGCCAGCCAAGCAGCGCGCGTACCTCGCCGCGCCAGTCCCGGGCGACTGGGACCGGCACGGGATCCCGCGCGCGTAGGGCCACTCCGAAACGATCGCACAGGCGGGTTCCCGGTGTGCATCCTGTCGTCTCGGACACGATTGCCGCCCACGCTTTCGGTGGACCGCCGTTCGGTGGAAAATGCGCCGCATGGAAGTGACCGGCTTCATCACCGCAATCATCATCGGACTCATCATCGGCGCGCTGGGCCGTCTCGTGGTGCCCGGCAAACAGAACATCCCAATCTGGCTCACCCTGGTCATCGGCATCGTCGCGGCCCTCATCGGTACGTTCATCGCCGGTGCTCTCGGCGTCGCGAACACCCGCGGCATCGACTGGATCGAGTTGATCCTGCAGGTCGTACTGGCCGCCATCGGCGTCGCGCTGGTGGCCGGGATGCGCGCCCGCCGGTAGCGTCGCCGCATTCGGCGCAACCGTGCGGAGGTTTTCGTGATCTTGGTCCTCCGCGCGGTTGCCGCCGCGTTGCTGTGCGTCGTCGTGTGCGCCTGCGGATCGGCCGGTCCGCCCGCACCGACGCCGCACCCAGAACGGGTCGTCGGTTACTTCACCGACTGGGGCATCTACGGCCGCGGTTACCGGGTCAAGGACGTGGAGACCAGCGGCGCCGCGGACCGGCTCACGCATCTGGTGTACGCGTTCGGCTCGGTGGCCGGTGGCCGGTGCGCCATCAGCGACGGCTGGGCCGACTATCAGAAGCCGGTGCCCGCACAGGACAGTGTGGACGGTCGGGCGGATACCGGCGAGGCGTTGCGCGGGACGATCGGGCAGCTGCGCCGGCTCAAGGCACGGCACCCGCAGCTCAAGGTGCTGTGGTCGTTCGGCGGCTGGACCGGCTCGAAGGGCTTCACGGACGCGGCGGCTGATCCGGCCGCGTTCGCGGCGTCCTGCCACGACCTGGTCACCGATCCGCGCTGGGCCGGTGTCTTCGACGGCATCGACGTGGATTGGGAGTACCCGAACGCCTGCGGACTCGCCTGCGACTCGAGCGGCCGGGATGCGCTGACCCGGCTGCTGGCGGCACTCCGCTCGGCGTTCGGGCCGTCGGCGCTGGTCACCGCCGCGGTGCCGGGCGACGCCGGCAAACTCGAGGCCACCGACTACGCCGGAGCGGCACGCAGCGTCGACTGGTTCAGCGCCATGACGTACGACTACTTCGGAACGGCCGGACGCGGTCCCACCGCGCCACACTCGCCGCTCATCGCGTACCCGGGCATCCCGCGCCGCACCGCGACCACCGACGCCACCGTGACCGAACTGCTCGGGCTCGGCGTCCCGGCGAACAAGATCCTGCTCGGCATCGGGTTCTACGGCCGCGGCTGGACCGGCGTGTCCACCGTCAAGCCCGGCGGGCGCGCGGACGGCCCGGCCGACGGCCGCTTCGAGAAGGGCGTCGAAGACTACGAGGTCCTCGCGGTCCGGTGCCCGCCGACCGGCACGGTCGGCGACACGGCGTACGCGCACTGCGGTGACCAGTGGTGGAGCTACGACACGCCCGAGACCATCAGGACCAAGATGGCGTACGCCCGGAGCAAGTCCCTGGCCGGGGCGTTCGCCTGGGAGCTCAGCGGCGACACCCGTACCGCGGACCTGTTGACCGCCATGTCGAACGGGCTCATGTAGTCACCCGATCCGGACCCAGACGTTGTCCAGTGCTCCCTGGAACTGGTCGTTGTTCGCCGAGGCGCCCTTGCCGCCGACGCTCAACGGGCCGCCGTTGCGCACCGACAACGCGGCCGGGATCGCCAGCACTCCGCGGACGACGCGATCGACCACGATGGTGAACACCGCACCGGCACGACGGCACTCGACGGCATGCCAGGCGCCGTCCGCGACCGAGACACTGCTGCGCACGAGGCGGATCGCCGGCTTCCGGTCGTCGACCAGTACGCAACTGGGCCGGCCCGCGGCGCCGTCGATCTGCAGCTTGTACTGGCTGGTGGTGGCCGAGTAGCCCTTCTGCAGGATGTTCTGGCCCTTGGTGGTCTGGCTGCGGGCCAGGCGCACGGCGGCGCCGTAGGCGATCGGGCGAGTGCCCGGGTTCAGGTCCGCGGCCGGGCGCGTCTGCAGTACGACGTGCGGGCAGCTTCGTTTCGCCATGGCGGTGCACTTGGCCGGAAACGCCAGCGCCCGTCCGGTGCCGTGCGCGATCGTACGAACGGAGCCGCCGTGCCCTGCGATGACGGTGAGCGTGTGGCCGCGGCCGGAGTTGTCGGCGCCGGCGCCGGCGTCGAACGCGTAGCGGGCCACCACGACGCCGGTCGGCACGGCGGGAGCGGCGGACGCGCCGCCGCACCCGAGGACGTGCGCGATGAGGCCGGCGGCCAGGGCCACAGCCAAGGTGTACGAACGGGAACGCATGCCCGAATTATCCCGCTTAGACCGTTACACCGCCCGGCAAACCTCTCAGCCAAACGTCCACCCCCGCCCACCCATCCCGCCGATCTTGGAGCAGTGGGCCGCCTCCTCCACCCTCTCGCCGATCTTGGAGTTGTGGTTGGCACAAATCTCCAGGGAACGGACAAAAGGGCAACCACAACTCCAAGATCGGCGAGGATATGCACGGCCGGCCGCAATTCAAGATCGTGGTACTACGGGGTGCGTTCCAGGGGGACGGCGGCGGCCTGGACCAGGCCGAGTTGCACGCCCTGGCGCGGCAGCACCGCATCGAGCAGCCAGTCGGTCGCCACCCGCACCCGGTTGCCGGGCATCGACAGCAGGTGATATCCGCGGGTCACCGCCTTGGCCGGCAGCCCGGAGAGCGGAACACCGACCGGATTGGCCGCCGAATCCAGGCCGCCGAGATCGACCACGAAACCCAGATCGTGATGCTTGTACGCGCGGCGGCGGCCGTGCCCGTACGACGCGGCGATGTTCCGGGCCACGGCCGTGCCCTGGCGGGTCGCGTGCTGCGCGGTCATGCCGGTGATCTCGCCCGGCATCGTCAGATCCGGCACGGCCGCCGCGTCGCCGCACGCGTACACATCCGGATACCCCGG
>DATBGW010000173.1:0-19398 GCA_036557765.1 Actinoplanes sp. | reverse complement strand
CTCGACGAACGGTACCTACCTGGATCGCGGTAAGGTCTCCGGACCTACACCCGTCCCACTTGGCGTGCCGATCCGCATCGGCCGCACTTCCCTCGAGCTACGGCCATGACCCTGACCCGGCGCTACGCCGCTCAAAGCGACCGCGGTCTGATCCGAGACGGAAACCAGGATTCCGTCTACGCCGGACCGCGGCTGCTCGCCGTCGCCGACGGCATGGGTGGCATGGCCGCCGGCGACGTTGCGAGCAACATCGTCATCGCGGCAATCGCGCCGCTGGACGAGGACGTGCCGGGCGACGCCCTGGTGGACGCGCTGCGGCACGCGGTCGGCACCGCCAACCAGCAGTTGCGCGACACCGTGGACGCCAACCCGCACCTCGAGGGCATGGGCACCACGCTCACGGCGGTGTTGTTCTCCGGCAGCAAGCTGGGCATGGTGCACATCGGCGACTCCCGGGCGTACCTGCTTCGTCAGGGTGAGTTCGTCCAGATCACCAAGGACGACACGTACGTACAGATGCTTGTCGACGAGGGCCGGATCAGCGCCGAGGAGGCGAGCAGCCACCCCCAGCGTTCCCTGCTCACCCGCGCCCTGGACGGCCGGGACATCGACCCGGAGTACTCGGTCCGTCAGGTGCTCAAGGGTGACCGCTACCTGATCTGCAGCGACGGTCTCTCCGGCGTGGTCAGCGCGGACACCATCGGGGAGACGATGCGGGAGGCCGGCGATCCGCAGGCGTGCGTGGAGCGGCTCGTGAAGCTGGCGCTGCGCGGCGGCGGGCCGGACAACATCACCGTGGTGATCGCGGACGCGACCGACGCCGACATCGTCGAGCAGGCCCCGATCGTCGGTGGTGCCGCCGCCCGCGATCGCGGCAACGCGACAGTGGCGGACAGCTCGAGTCCGGCGGCCCGGGCCGCCGCGTTGCAGGCGCCGCCGCGGCCGGCCCAGCCGGACGCCAATGCGTTCGAGCATGCCGAGCCTGAGCCTCAGGGACATCCGGTACGCACGACGCTGCTCCTGCTGTTGCTGCTGGGCCTGCTCGGCGGTGGTCTGTGGACCGGGTGGCGGTACACCCAGCAGCAGTACTACGTCGGCGCGACCGAGTCCGGTCAGCTGGCCATCTTCCGGGGTGTGCCCGGCCAGATCGCCGGGCTCGACCTGTCCAGCGTCAACCAGACCAGCGACGCCCGGCTCGACGAGCTCACCACCGTCGCGCAGGATCGGGTCAAACAGGGCATCCAGGCGGACAACCGGGCAGACGCGAAGCGCCGTCTGGAACAGCTGACCGCCAACGTGCCGTCCAACCCCAACATGAAGCCGATCTGTCCGTCGGCGGAGGCCTATCCCGCCACGGCCCCGTCGGCGCAACCGTCGTCCATCCTGCCGTCCTCGGTGGGCACGCCCTCGGCACCCGGGCGGTCCTCCTCGCGGGCGGCCAGCGCGCCCGCCACCACGCCGGACGCTCAGGCCTCCGACTCCAACCCGCCGGTCACTGATCCGGTGGGATGCCGGCCCGCCGACTGAGCGCCCACCGACCGACAGTCTGGGGACTCCCACGTGACCGCGCCCGCCGTCCCGGCTCCGCCACCCGCCACCACGGGTGAGCTGACGCGTCCCGCGGGGGTCAAGACCGGCCGGAACGCGGAGCTGGCGCTGCTCGCGTTCGCGATGGTGCTGGTCGCGGTGTACGCCGCGACCGTCGAGGCGAACCAGCTGGGAACGATCACGTCGACGTTCTGGGTGCCGGCCGCGCTGCTGAGCGTTCTGTTCCTGGGCCTGCACCTGGTGGTGCGGTTCACCGCGCCGTACGCCGATCCGGTCCTGATCCCCGCCGTCGCGCTGCTGAACGGGCTGGGCGTCGCCTTCCTCCGGCGGCTCGACCTGGCCAAGGCGATCGCCACCAAGCAGGAGATCCCGGGCGTGTTCGCCGGCATCGGCGGCCGCCAGCTGGCCTGGACGCTGGCGTCGCTGATCCTGGCCGCGATCCTGCTGGTGGTGGTGCGCGACCACCGGGTGGTGTCCCGGTACGCGTACACGCTGGGCCTGGTCGGCATCGTGCTGGTGCTGATCCCGGCGGTGCTGCCGAGCAGCCTCTCTGAGGTGAACGGCGCCAAGCTGTGGATCAAGCTCGGATCGTTCTCGATCCAGCCCGGTGAGTTCGCCAAGCTGGCGCTTGTGTCGTTCTTCGCCTACTACCTGGTGCGCAAGCGCGAGGTGCTGTCGCTGGCGAGCCGGCGCTTCCTCGGCATCGACTTCCCGCGCGGCCGCGACCTCGGGCCGGTCGTCACGGTGTGGCTGCTGTCCCTGCTGGTCCTGGTGTTCGAGAAGGACCTCGGCACCGCCCTGCTGTACTTCGGGCTGTTCGTCGTCACGCTGTACGTGGCCACCGAGCGGGCCAGTTGGCTGATCATCGGCCTGGTCATGTTCTTCGGCGGCGTCTACCTGGCGTACCTTCTGGGCGCGTCGGTCGGCGGCCCGTTCGCCAACTTCTACGACCGGGCGTCGATCTGGCTCAACCCGTTCGCACCGCAGTACGTCACGAAGGAGGGCTACCAGCTCGTACAGAGCCTGCTCGGGCTCGGCACGGGAGGCCTGTTCGGCTCCGGACCGGGCGCCGGATCGCCCGGTCTGGTCCCCGAGGTGCGCACCGACTTCATCTTCGCCGGAATGGGCGAGGAGATCGGCCTCTTCGGGCTGTCCGCGCTGCTGGTGATCTACCTGCTGATCGTGGAGCGTGGCCTGCGGGCGGGACTGGCGGTGCGCGACTCGTTCGGCAAGCTGGTCGCCGGTGGTCTCGCGTTCACGCTGGGCTTGCAGGTGTTCGTCATCGTTGGTGGCATCACCGGATTGATCCCGCTCACCGGACAGACAACGCCGTTCATGTCCGCCGGTGGTTCGTCCCTGATGGCGAACTGGCTGCTCGTCGCGATGCTGTTGCGGATCTCCGACGCCGCACGGCGGCCCGCGATGGGCGGCCCGGCCGCCCAGATGGGTGGCCCGCGGAACCCGCCCGCGCAGCTCCACGGCGCCCCGACGGAGGTGATCCAGCCGTGAACGCACCCTTGCGGAAGGCCGGCGTGGTCATCCTCGTGCTGTTCGGGCTGCTTTTCGCGAACCTCAACTGGGTGCAGGCCTACAAGGCGGACGAGTACCGCAACAGCGACTACAACGGCCGTGTCCTGGTCGCCGAGTACTCCCGCGCCCGGGGCGTCATCGAAGCCGACGGTGAGCCGCTGGCCGAGAGCAAGGCCACCGACGACACGCTCAAGTACCTGCGGGTCTACCCGGACAAGCAGCCGTACGCCCACGTGGTCGGCTACAAGCCGGTGAACGGCGCGGCGGTCGGCATCGAGCGCAGCGAGGACGAGTTCCTGGCCGGCACCAGCGACAAGCTGTTCGCGGACCGGCTCAGCGACATGTTCACCGGCGACAACTCCAGCGGCGGCAACGTCGTGCTCACGCTCAGCACCCGGGCGCAGCAGACCGCGTGGAAGGAGCTGACGAACAACCAGCGTGGCGTCGACAAGGGCGCGGCAGTCGCGATCGACCCGCGGACCGGTGCCATCCAGGCGATGGTGTCGATGCCCAGCTACGACCCCAACCCCCTTGCATCGCACGACACGAAGGCGGCCCAGGCGACGTACAACCGGCTCAACAAGGACCCGGACAAACCACTGCTGAACCGGGCGATCGGCCAGACACTGCCACCCGGCTCCACGTTCAAGACGATCATCACGGCGGCCGCGCTGCAGAACGGGTACAAAGAGGACACTCAGATTCCGGCCGGCTCGGAGTACCGGCACGGCGGTGCCGTGATCCGCAACGCCGAGGACGAGGTCTGTCCCGGTGGCCGGATCACCCTCAAAGAGGCGCTGACGGAGAGCTGCAACACCGGCTTCGCCCAGCTGGGCGTCGCGCTGGGCCGGGACAAGGTGATCAAGACCGCGCAGGCGTTCGGCTTCGAGCAGGACGATCTGACGGTCGGCAATCTGGAGGGCTCCGGCCTGCCGGTGGCCGCCAGCCACACCGGCGATATCGCCAATCCGGACGGCAGCGCGGACCAGGGCGCGCTGGCCCAGTCGTCGATCGGCCAGCGGGACGTGCGGATGACCGCGCTGCAGGGGGCGCTGATCGCCGCCACAGTTGCCAACAACGGCCAGCAGATGCGGCCGTACCTCGTGCAGAAGCAGTTGGCGTCCGACCGCAGCCAGATCTACACGGCCAGCCCCAAGGTCCTGCGCACGCCGATCGATTCGACAGTCGCCGCCTCGATGCGGGACATGATGGTCAGCGTCGTCGAGAACGGCACCGGACAGCGCGCCAAGATCCCCGGCTTCCAGGTCGGCGGGAAGACCGGCACGGCACAGAACGCCGAGGGCGCGAACCCGCACGGATGGTTCATCGGGTTCGCGTACAACAGCAGCGGGCAGCCGGTCTCCGCGGCCTGCGTCATGCTGGAGAACGTGCCGGGCGGACACGCCAGCGCCGAGGCCGCCCGGATCACCGGGCTCATCATGGCCGCTGCCGGCCGGGGAGGGGACTGACATGATCAGCCCTGGTGTCACCCTCGGTGGCCGGTACCGCCTGGACGAGCGGATCGCCGGCGGCGGCATGGGCGACGTCTGGCGCGGCACGGACGAAGTCCTCGGCCGTACGGTCGCCGTGAAGATCCTGCTGCCGGCGCTGCTGGACGAGCCCGGCTTCGCCGAGCGGTTCCGGGGCGAGGCCCGGACGATGGCCACCATCAACCATCCGGGTGTGGTCGACGTCTACGACTACGGCAGTGACCAGCAGCTCGCTTTTCTGGTGATGGAGTACGTGGAGGGCGACGCGCTGTCGCGCACGCTCAGCCGCGTCGGCCGGCTCACCCCGGGCCGGACCATGGCGCTGGTCGCGCAAGCCGCCGACGCGCTGCACGCCGCGCACGCGAACGGCATCGTCCACCGTGATGTCAAGCCCGGCAACCTTCTGGTACGCCCGAACGGCACGCTGGTGCTCACCGACTTCGGCATCGCCCGGTCCGCGCTGGTCGGGCATCTCACAGTGGCCGGGTCGGTGCTCGGCACGGCGTCGTACATCTCGCCGGAGCAGGCGTCCGGCGGGATCGCCAGCGCCGCCTCCGATGTGTACGCGTTGGGTGTGGTCGCGTACCAGTGCCTGTCCGGGCACCGGCCGTTCGACGGCGCCACCCCGCTCGAGATCGCGATGAAGCACGTCCGGGAGGCGCCTCGCCCGCTGCCCGGCGACATCCCGCCGGCCGTACGGGCGATCGTCGATCGGGCGCTGGCAAAGGATCCGGCGGCGCGGTGGCCCACCGCCGCCGCGATGGCCGTGGTCGCGCGGCAGGCCGCGGCGTCGCTGACCACCTCCATCCAGCAGCCGGCGGTGAACGGATCCCCGGTCCGGCCGCAGTCCGCCAGCCCGGCGCCGAACCGTCCGGCGGCCAGCCGCCCCGCGTCCGGGCCACCGAACCAGCCCGGCTCGGGTGCGGCGGCGTCCGGCGCGGCCCGGCCGCCGTACCAGCAGGTGCCGCGCCCGGTGTCCGGCGGCCAGGCCCGCGGCGCCGCCCAGGTGCCGCCGGCGCAGCCGTACCGGCACCCGTCCGTGCCGCCGATGCAGGTGCAGCAACCACAACAGCGGCCGGAAGGCTCCGGCTCCCGCCAGGTCCTCATCGTCCTGGCGGTCGTCCTCGCACTGCTGGTGCTGCTGTGCGCGGGTGTGATCTCGTTTCTGTACAACCAGGGCAAGAAGACCGCCATGGCCTCATCCGAGGTCGTCCGCACGGGCGTGGTCGACGGGAGTTCGTCGCCTACGTCGTACCGTCTTATCCAGCAGGTTGACTCCAGGCGCAGCCTGACCCATGCGAGCGAAGGACGACAGACGCTATGACGGCGCAGGCCCGCCTGCTCGGAGGCAGGTACCAGGTCGGCGAGCTGCTGGGTTACGGCGGCATGGCCGAGGTGCACCGGGGACGGGATCTCCGGCTCGGCCGCGACGTCGCAATCAAGATGCTGCGCACCGACCTGGCCCGCGACGCCACGTTCCAGGAGCGGTTCCGCCGCGAGGCGCAGAACGCCGCGGCGCTGAACCATCCCGCGATCGTCGCGGTGTACGACACCGGCGAGGAGGTGTCGTCCACCGGCGAGAAGATCCCGTTCATCGTCATGGAGTTCGTGAACGGGCGGACGCTCAAGGAAGTCCTCGCCGCGGAGCAGCGCATCCAGCCGCGCCGGGCGCTGGAAATCATCGCGGACATCTGCGCGGCGCTGGAGTTCAGCCACCGGCACGGGATCATCCACCGGGATATCAAGCCCGGCAACGTGATGCTGACCCAGAATGGCCAGGTCAAGGTCATGGACTTCGGCATCGCGCGGGCCCTGGCCAGCGGTGCCACCACCATGACGCAGACCAGCGCGGTGATCGGCACGGCGCAGTACCTCTCGCCCGAGCAGGCCCGCGGCGAGGCGGTGGACGCGCGGTCCGATGTGTACGCGGCCGGCTGCGTGCTGTTCGAGCTGCTGGTCGGGCATCCGCCGTTCGTGGGGGACAGCCCGGTCAGCGTCGCGTACCAGCACGTTCGAGAGGATCCCCGCGCGCCGAGCGACATCAACCGCGAGGTGCCGCCGGACGTCGACGCGATAGTGCTGAAGGCGCTTGCAAAGAACCCGCTGAACCGGTACCAGAGCGCGCAGGAGATGCGCGCCGACGCGCTGCGTGCGGTCGCCGGTCGGCCGGTGCTGGCGACGCCGGTGATGTCGGCCGCCGAGACCATGGCGATGACCGGACCGACCATGCGGCAGCCGCCGGCGGCCACCACGATCACCCGGCCGCCGCCCCGGCCGCCGGAACGTAAGACGTCCTCCTGGGTGATGGCGGTGCTGGCGGCTCTCGGAGTCCTGGCCGTGGTGGCGCTGGGTATCGGTTTGGCGCTGGCCAACCGCGACAACGGCAAGGCGAACACGCCCACGCCCGTGGCAATGCCCAATCTCGTCGGCAAGTCCGAGGACGAGGCGCGCGCCGCGCTGGCCGCCCAGAACTTCTCCTCGGTGTCCGCAGGCGCCCCCATCGAGAAGGAGAACTGCGACCCCCCGACGGTGCAGAAACAGACACCGGAAGCCGGAACCCAGGTGCAGGTGACCCAGGCGGTCACTTACCAGTTGTGCAAGGCACCGGACAAGGTCACCGTCCCGGACCTGGTCGGTTTCACCAAGGAGGCCGCAGCGGCCGCCCTCGACAAACAGAACCTGAAGGCCGATTTCAAGAACGTCGACAGCGACCGGCCGGTGAACACGGTGACCAAGGTGGACAAGGCCGGCGAACAGGTCGATCCTGGCACCACAATCTCGGTCTCCATCTCGCGGGGCAACCTGGTGCAGGTGCCGAACGTGGTGGGCCAGACCCAGGAGGACGCGATACAGGCCCTGCAGCAGGCCGGCCTCAACGCGAACGTCAAGGAGGGCGACCCGTCCCCGACGCCGGGCATCGTCTCGTCGCAGGACCCGGGTCAGGGCAAGAAGCTTGCAAAGGGCAAGAGCGTCACGATCGTGGTTACCGTGGAGCCGGACCCCGACGAAACCGAGACGCCCACCCCCGGCACGACGACGCCGGGTGGCAACGGCGGCACCGGCAACGCCAACCCGGTGTCACACCTGCTGCGTTAGGACCGGCTCAGGCGTCGGCGAACGCGGCCCGGCGTCGCGCCTCGACCTCGGCGGCCAGCTTGGGCGCCCGGTCCGGGGCGTCCGGCAGGCCGCAGGTGGCCAGCCAGTTCGCCAGCATGGTGTGGCCGCCCTCGGTGAGCACCGACTCCGGGTGGAACTGCACGCCCTCGATCGGCAGATCGCGGTGCCGCATGGCCATCACCACGCCGGAGTCGGTCCGGCCGGTGACCTCGATCTCGGCGGGCAGCGTGTCCTCCACCACCGCGAGCGAGTGGTAGCGCGTCGCGGTGAACGGGTCGGGCAGCCCGGCCAGCACACCTACGCCCTTGTGGTGCACCTCGGAGGTCTTGCCGTGCAGCAGCTCGGGGGCGCGTGTGACGGTTCCGCCGAACGCGGCGCCGATCGCCTGATGGCCCAGGCAGACACCGAAGATGGGCAGCTCGCCGGCGTACGCGGGAATGAGGTCCATCATGATCCCAGCCCGGTCGGGCGTGCCCGGACCGGGCGAGAGCAGGAGCCCGGCGGCGGAGAACCGGCGCACCTCCGGCACGGTGATCTCGTCGTTGCGCCGCACCTCGCACTCGGCGCCGAGCTGGCCGAGGTACTGCACGAGGTTGAAGACGAACGAGTCGTAGTTGTCGATCACCAGGATGCGCACGCGATCACCTGCTGGGAGTGGGTGCGGGGTCGTTCGAGTGGGTGCTGTAGGGGATGTCGTCGGGCACCACGGCGTCCGGACCGGACTGCTGGCCGGTGGTGGTGCCGACCTGCACGTCGTCGAACGGCAGGAGCGGCGTCGCCCAGGGGAACACGACGTACCAGAGCAGTACGCCGACCGCAGCCACGAGGACGATCGAGCCGGTGAGCTTGCCCCAGAACCCGAACGGCAGCTTGCGCCAGATCCACGCGTACACGGCTAGCCCTCCAGCTCGGCGGGCTTGCCGGCGTCCGGCACGGCCGGGTTGCGCTTGACGGTGTCGGTCAACCGCGCGTGCACGATCAGCCGCTGGTAGTTGTTGAACTTCGGATTGCACGTGGTGAGCGTGAGCAGCGCCTGCGTCGGCTTCCGGCCCGGCTTATCGGGCACCGGCGCGACGACCTCCACCGCGGTCGGCTTGACGATCTCGTTTCCGGTGACCTGGTAGACGTACCAGCTGGTCCGCGTCTCCACGCCGATGACGTCGCCGGCGCGGAGCTCATCGAGCCGCCAGAAGATCTTCTTGATCCGGTGTCCGGCGACCGAGAAGTTCCCGATCTGGCCCGGCATGGCGGTGTCCGGATAGTGACCGGGCGCGTACCGGATGTCCTGCGGGCGAACGCCGTTGACGACCACCCATTCCTTATCGAGCTTCGGGATGTAGAGGCGGCCGACCAGGTTCTTCGCCGGCGCGGCCGGGCCGCCCTTGACCGGTCCGGTCGGCGCAACGGTGGGGTTGTCCCACTGCTGGGCCAGTTCGTCATCAAGGGTGTTCTGCTCGTCCTGCACCTTCGCCGAATTGCCGTAGACCTCGTACCCCGCGAACAGCAGCACGATCAGGCCGAAGGTGATCATCAGCTCGCCGGCGACCTGGATCGCGGCCCGCAGCCGGGAGCCGAACGTCGGGCGGGTGAGCTCGGAGTAGACGCTCTTGTAGCCCTCGTCGGTCTGCTCCGGCCGGAGCGGGACGACCATCTCTTTGCGGGGCGCCCGCGTGGCACCCTCATCCGGCTCGGCCGGCAGGGGAACGACGGCCGAGCCGGCCGGAACGGCGCCTGGCACCGCGGCGGCACCGACCGCGACGTCCGCGTTTGTCGGCGCCGGCGGCCGGGTCGCTGGAACGATCGGGGTGGCGGCAGGCCCCGGGTGGCGCTGTCCGGGCGGCGGTGGGATCACGCCGGTGCGGCCGGGCACGACCGGAAGGGCACCGGTCGGTGTGTCCCGCGACCTGATCACCGCGGTCTCCGCCGGGTCATCTGTCCGCGGGCGCGCCGGCGGCGGCGCCATGGTCCGGTAGGCGGCGCCGTTCATATGTGGATCATGTTCCGCGTGGTCCCGCCCGTCCGCGCCGTCCCGCGCACCCGTGCCGTCTCGCGCACCCGTGCCGTCCCGCGTCTCGGCGGCCGCGAAGAAGTCGAAGCCGGGCGGAGCGCCGCCGCCGGAGCGAGGCCGGTCCTCCGGTGCTGGCTGAGTGACGTGCGGCTCCGGCGCTGGCGCGTCGGTTCGGCCGGCGCCGGCCGCGAACAGCGCGGCGCCCAGTCCACTCGCCGCGGCCAGTGCCCCGATGCTCCCGCCGGCTGGCGCGCGTCCCACTCCGCCCCCCGCGGCGGTCACCGCGCCGTCGGTGCGCAGCACCGCGGTGTCCACCGTCTCCCGCGATCTTGGAGTTGTGGTTGCCTTTATGCCAGCTTCGTCCGCTTCTACGCCAACCGCAACTCCAAGATCGCGCGGGGTCCCGGGGGTATCGCGATGGGTGCCGTCGGTATTCAACACCGCCGTCTCGGCCGGGGTCGGCGCGGTCGCGGACGCCGGCGGTTCGTCCGTACGGAGCACGGCGGTTTCCGCCGCCGACGGCGTCGGAACCCCTTCGGGGCTGGCCGCTTCCGAGTTCGGCGTTGCAGCCGCTTCAGGGGTCGGCGTCGCTGCTTTGGAGTCGGGTCTCGCCACGTCGGCTCTGACCGACGCTGCCTCGGCTCTGACCGACGACGCCTCGGATTTGGCCGTTGTCGCTGTTGGCGTCGCCGCATTCGGGGCTGACCCCGTCGCCGGGCCGGCTGCCGCTCCGCCCAGGCCGACCGGCGGCGCGAGCGGCCCGCCCGGCACGCCGTCGGGGGAGGCGTCGCTGATCCGGGGGATGAACGCGGTCTGGGCGTCGCCGTCGGGGGCTCGATGGCGACCGGAGTTCGCGAGGCCCTCCGGGATCTCCGCGGGCACCATCACTGCGCAGCCCGCGCGGATCGGAGGTCGCTCGATCCGTCGTACGCCCGCACTGTCACGTTCCTCTCGACGGTTTCGGAGTAGCCGAGCCCCAAGTCGGCCACCGCATCGCGGAATTGCCGGACACCTTCTGCGGACTCCAACGCCCGATGCATCGCTGTGGGTTCGCCAATCGCTGTGATCTTGAACGGCGGCGAGAAGACCTGGCCGTGAAGCAGCAGCGTATTGCCGACACAGCGTACCGCGCTCGTCGAAATGACGCGGACATCCATGATCGACATTGCCTCGGCCCCACCGGCCCATAGCGCGTTCACCACGGCCTGGACATCCTGCTGGTGAACGACCAGATCGTCGTTGTCGGGAGCGCCCGGACCACCGTCGCGAATCCGGCGGGAGGAGTCGTTCAGAACGACGGTGACCCCGGGTCCGCCCAGGGCGGTGAAGCCCGCCGGCCCCCGCATGCTGTCCGCGCGCTGGCGTGCCTCCAGCACCGGCCGATCCACTTTGGCGAGCTCCGCGGTCTCCTGGTCTACGGTGGCGCGCAGCTCGGCGGCCTTGCGTTCCCGCTCGGCCAGGCGTTCCCGCTTGTCCGTGATCAGCTGGGCGAGCTGCGGCCGCCGGTCGTCGCGCAGCGTCGTGCCGTCCGCGGTCGTCGCCGAGGTGGTGAACAGCAGACCGGCGGCCAGCGCGATCAGCGGCACGCCCCAGGCCCACCCGCGCTCGCGCCGGACCCACCGGCGCGGCTCCAGCCTGTGCAGGGCACGCCGGAGCGCGAGCCGCCACGGAGGCCGAACGGTCGTATGCTCCACGCCGCAGATCTCCTTCTCCACCCGGCGACTACGCTAGCTGTCGAAACAGTATTCGCCACGGGCAGCAACCGGATTCGCGGAGCCGCTCAGCGGTGGCTGGTTCAGCACTTGTTGCCCTGGAGGAGAGAGCCGTGCCGAAGTCGCAGGTACGCAAGAAGAAGGTCTACACCCCGCCGACGGACATCCGCCCCGCGGTCAACGCCGCCAGCAAGAAGCCGAGTCCGAGCTGGGTTCCGATCAGCGCCGTAGTGTTGATCATCTTCGGCATCACGTGGCTGGTCGTGTACTACCTCTCTGGGACGCAGTACCCGGTCGAGGCCTGGCGGTACTGGAACCTGGCGGTCGGCTTCGGCTGCATGGTGGCGTCACTAGGCATCCTGTCCCGCTGGCGCTGACCCCCGCTCCAAACCCCCGCGATCTTGGAGTTGTGGTTGCCTTTTCGCGGCTTGCCGCCCGATTCGTTCCAACCACAACTCCAAGATCGCGGGGGACGTGGTTACTAATGGGTAACATGGGTCGCCCGGGCCAGCGTTGAGGAGGCACATCGCCGATGGGCACCGTGCAGATCGTCGCCACCGTGCTCGTCGCCGCGATCACCCTGGTGGCGGTGGTGCTGGCCGGGCGGGCCGTGGTGATTGTGACGGCGGTGATCCGTCAGGGACAGCCGGATCCGGACCGGTTGCGGGGTAAGGGCGCCCGTCTGCGCACGATGCTGGTGGAGACCGCCGGTCACACCCGGATGTTGAAGTGGGGTGTGGTCGGGGCGGCGCACTGGTTCGTGATGGTGTCGTTCATCGTCTTGTTCCTGCTGGTGCTGGAGGCGTACTTCGAGGTCGTCGATCCCCGCGACGGCCTGCCGCTGATCGGCCATTGGGTGGTGTACGGCCTGGTCACCGAGCTGATCGCGGTGCTGGGGATCGCCGGCATCGCCGTGCTGATCGCGATCCGGTTGGTCAACCGGCCGGCCCGCGCGCGTGGCCTGTCCCGGTTCACCGGGTCGACGATGTGGCAGGGGTACTTCGTCGAATGGGTCATCGTCGGCGTGCTCGTCTGTGGGCTGCTGATCCGCGGGTTCAAGGTCGCGACCGGGGTGTTCGAGTTCCCGGCGTGGGCCACGCCGGTCAGTCACCTGCTCGGCGGGATTCTGCCGGCGTGGCCGGACGGCGCGACCGTGGCGGCGCTGGTGAAGCTGCTCATCTCGATGACCTGGCTGATCGTGATCGCGGTCAACGTGACGATGGGCGTGGCGTGGCACCGGTTCCTGGCATTTCCGAACATCTTCTTCAAGCGCGACCCGGGCAAGCCGGCCGGCTCGGGTCTGGGCCCGCTGCGGCCGATGCTGTCGGGCGGCAGGCCGCTGGACTTCGAGCAGGCCGACCCGGACACCGACCAGTTCGGCGTCGCGCAGGTGGAGCAGTTCACCTGGAAGGGGCTGCTCGATTTCTCCACGTGCACAGAGTGCGGGCGGTGCCAGTCGCAGTGCCCGGCGTGGAACACCGGCAAGCCCCTGTCGCCGAAGCTGCTGGTGCTCTCGCTGCGGGATCACGCCTATGCGAAGGCGCCGTACCTGCTGGCCGGCGGTGGCACGGACCCAGCCGGGCAGGAGAGGGCCAACCCGGCGCAGTTGGCCGGCGTCGACGCGCTGGCGCTCGCGGAGGCGGACCGGCCGCTGATCGGCGGCCCGGACGTCCACGGCGTTATCGACCCGGACGTGTTGTGGTCGTGCACGACCTGCGGGGCGTGTGTGGAACAGTGCCCGGTGGACATCGAGCACGTCGACCACATCGTGGACATGCGCCGCTACCAAGTGTTGATCGAGTCGGCGTTTCCGGCCGAGGCCGGGGTGATGCTGCGGAATCTGGAGACCAAGGGCAACCCGTGGGGAGCCCCACCGAACACCCGGGAGGATTGGACCAAGGGGCTGGACTTCGCGGTGCCCCGGGTCGGCGACACCGACACCGACGGCTTCGAGTATCTGTTCTGGGTGGGCTGTGCGGGGGCGTTCGATGACCGGGCCAAGCGCACCACCCGGGCGGTCGCGACGCTGCTGCACTCCGCCGGCGTCGACTTCGCCATCCTGGGTGAGGGCGAGACCTGCACGGGGGATCCGGCCCGGCGGCTGGGCAACGAGTTCGTGTTCCAGACGCTGGCCCAGCAGAACGTCGAGACGCTCACCGAGGCGAACGTCACGAAGATCGTCGCGACCTGCCCGCACTGCTTCAACACCCTCGGCAACGAGTACCGCCAACTCGGCCTCAATGTCGAGGTGGTGCACCACACCCAGTTGCTCGCCCAGCTCGTCAAGGACCAGAAGCTGATTCCGGTGCAGCCGGTCGAGGGCAGCGTGACCTATCACGACCCGTGCTATCTGGGCCGGCACAACCGGGTCTTCGCCGCCCCGCGGGAAGTCCTCACCGCCAGCACCGCCGGCGTCACCGAAATGCCGCGTAACTCGGAACGCTCGTTCTGCTGCGGCGCCGGCGGCGCCCGGATGTGGATGGAGGAACGGATCGGCAAGCGGATCAACATCGAACGCACCCAGGAGGCGGTGGCCACCGGCGCGTCCACGATCGCGGTGGGCTGCCCGTTCTGCAACACCATGATCGGCGACGGCGTCACCGCCACCGGCGACCAGGACACCGTCGAGGTCGTCGACGTCGCCACCGTCCTGCTCCGCACCCTCAGAAAGCCGTGAACCCCGCCGCGATCTTGGAGTTGTGGTTGGCGCAAACCCGGCCCGAACCGGCATAAGGGCAACCACAACTCCAAGATCGCGGAGGATAAGGACTACGACGTGGTGGCGGCGGTGGTTGCGGTGGTCGCGGCCATCACGGCGACCATGACCGCCGCCTGCACCTCGGCGATCGACTTCTTGACCGCGTCGGCCGCCCACGAGCCCTCGGAGATCTCCTTGAGGCGGGTCTTCACGACCTTGCCATCCATGTCCGCGAACACCTTGCGCTCCAGGCCGGTGGCGGCCACCAGGGCACACAGCGCAGCGGTACGAGGTTCCACCGGCCCGGACGCGGCGACGGCGCTCCGCATCCGGCCGCGCGCCTCGGTCTCCGCGACCGGCTCGACACCGTGCGCGGCCGGGTACGTGGTGCGCGGAAACACCCACAGCACCTTGCCTTGTTCGCGCCGCAGCACGCCGCGGTTCACGAGCGCGTCCAGCACGCGGCCGCGCGTACCCTTCGCGAATTGCTGGACCCAATGCCCCGGCTTGCGTTCCTTGCCCTCCGCGGCGATCCGGGCGAGGGCGTCGTCGGTCAGCGAGTCGCCGGTGGGCGCCGGATTCCGCACCGCCACCTTGCCGTTCCGGATGTCGAGCCGCTCGGCGAGCGCGAGCTCGAGCAGGACCGCTCCACCCAGACCCTGATCCAGGCGTGTGGCGTCGGTTACCGGCGTCCCTTCGTCGGCGTACGCGAGCAGTGTGAATTCCTCGGCCAGGTTCATGGTCCGACGGTAGCCCGGCCGGGCAATCGCGACCGGGCCGCTGCGGGCCACCGCGGTCCGGCAGAATGAAGTTCGAGGTGAACCGATCATGGACGGCCTGTTCCTGACCGCGGTGCTCCCGTTGGTGGCGTTCGCGTTGCTGACGGCCGGCAACGCGTTCTTCGTGGTCGCCGAGTTCGGACTGGTCACCGTGGACCGGGTGGAGATCGACGCTCGCGCCGACGCCGGTGACCGCCGCGCCCGTACCGTGCGGCACGCCCTCCATGAGCTGTCCTTCCAGCTGTCCGGTGCGCAGCTCGGCATCACCATCACCGCCCTGCTCACCGGCTATCTGGCCGAGCCGGCGCTGTCCCGGCTGTTCACGCCGCTGCTGGAGCGGTTCGCCGGGAACGCCACCCAAACGGTGTCGCACATCCTCGCGCTCGTGCTGGCCACTCTGGTGTCCATGCTGTTCGGCGAGTTGGTGCCCAAGAACGCGGCCCTGGCCCGGCCGATGCGTGCGGCGCTGGCCACGGCCGCCCCTCTGCGTACGTTCTCAAAGCTCTTCCGCTGGCTGATCGGAATCCTCAACGGCTCCGCGAACTGGGTCGTCCGCCGCCTCGGCATCGAACCGCAGGAGGAACTGGCCAGCGCCCGGTCACCGGAGGAGCTGGGGCTGCTCGCCGCGATCAGTGCCCGCGCCGGCGCACTGCCGGCGGAGACCGCGACGCTGCTGCGCCGAACCATCCGGTTCGGTGAGAAACGCGCCGCGAAGGCGATGACGCCGCGCGTCGACGTGGTCGGCCTGAAGACCGTCGCCAGCGTCGCGGACCTGATCGCGGTATCCCGCGAGACCGGACACACCCGGTTTCCTGTCTACGAGAACACGCTGGACCTGGTCATGGGCGTGGTCGGGGTGCCCGACGCGCTGGGCGTACCGCCGGAACGCCGCGCCGCCACGGCGGTGTCCGCGGTGGCCCGCGAACCGGTCTACGTTCCGGAAAGCCTCGGCCTCGACAAGGTGCTGGCGGCCTTGCGGGAGGCCGGGGCGGACCTGGCGATCGTGGTGGACGAATACGGCGGGACCGACGGCGTGGTGACCGTCGAGGACCTGATCGAGGAGCTGGTAGGTGAGATCGCCGACGAGTACGACATCGACTTCGCCGAGACGGCGACCGAGGAGCTGACCGCGCCCAGCGGCGGGAAGACGTTCCTGGTCGACGGCTTGCTGCGCGAGGACGAGCTCGTCGAGCAGACCGGCTTCACCCTGCCCGAGGGCCCGTACGAGACGCTTGCCGGCTTTCTGCTCGCGCGTCTGGGACACATTCCCGGGGTGGGCGAGTCGCTGGAGGAGAACGGGTGGGAGTTCACCGTGATGGAGGTCGACCGGCACCGCATCGAGCAGGTGCGGGTGGTCGCCCCGCCGGAGCCGGCTGATGACTAAGCTGCTGGTCACGGTGCTGCTGCTGCTCGGTAACGCGACGTTCGTCGGCGGTGAGTTCGCGCTGATCGCCTCCCGCCGTACGGTGATCGAGCCACTCGCCGCGACCTCGAAGCGCGCCCGCTGGGCCCTGTCGGCGATGAACCAGATCCCGCTCATGATCGCCGGCGCCCAGCTCGGCATCACGATCTGCTCGCTGAGCCTCGGCGCGATCGCCGAGCCGGCCCTGGCGCACCTGCTCGAGGTCCCGTTCGCCGCGGCGCAACTGCCCGACAACGCCGTACACCCCGTCGCGTTCGTGCTGGCCCTGGGCATCGTGGTGTTCCTGCACACGGTCATCGGCGAGATGGTGCCCAAGAACATCACGCTGGCCGGACCGGAGCGGTCGGCACTGATCCTCGGACCGGTCATGCTGGCGTTCTGCACCGCGACGAAGCCGCTGCTGAGCGCGATGCGGTGGGCGGCGCGGGCGGTGCTCTCGCTGTGGAAGGTCGAAGCCACCGACGCGGTGAAGACCGTCTTCACGGCCGAGGAGCTGGCCGGCATGGTCACCCAGGCCCGCAGCGAGGGATTACTGGGCTCGGAGCAGTACTCCCGGATCCATGCCGCACTCGGGCTCAACGACCGGACCGCGGCGGACACGCTGCGCCCATGGTCGGGCGTCACCACTGTTACCGACGACGCCTCGCCGGCCACTATCGAGGCGCTGGCCACCCGTACCGGCCGGTCGCGGTTCCCGGTGGTCCAGCGCGAAACCCGCCGGGTGCTGGGCTTCGTGCATGTCAAGGACATCCTCGGGTACGCGGGCGCGCCCCGGCGGCTGCCCATGCCGGCGGAGACCATTCGGCCGCTGGCCGTGGTGCCGCCGGACCGTACGCTCGGAGACCTGCTGCTGACCATGCGGCGCGACCGGCGGCACATCCTCCTGGTGAGCGACGGCCGCCGGCCGCTGGGAGTGATCACTTTGGACGATGTGCTGCATGCGGTCGTCGGTGAACCCGCGCATGCGGTGGCGGTGGCCGCCACCCCGCTGCGGTTCCGTCCGTGACGGACGCGGGGGTCGCTGCACGGTGGTCGGCACCAATCCGGACAATATCCGCATGTCTGACGTCAGACGGCGCATGGTCCTCCTTGGAGCCCTGGCGCTGTGTCTTGTCGCCGCAGGCCTCGGGCGCGCCGAGGCCATGCCGCAGATCGTGACGCTTCCGGCGTACGACCTGGGGCCGCCTCCGGCTGCCGGCGTACTCCCGAACGCCGGATCGTTCTCCGCGCCGTCGCCACCGGGCCGGGTCGGCGTGACCCCGGGTCCGGCAAAGGTCCGGTACACGTTCGACGGTGGCGTTCGCCGGCCGATCACCGACACCAACGGCGGTCACGAGCTTCGCCCGATCGGTCAGAACGGCGGCACGCTCAGCCTCGTACCGCAGGGACTTGGTCTTGCTGTCGCATATCCGGAACGGTGCACGCTGGCCCGCGAGCGCGACTGCCCCCGCGCGATTCTCGAGGGCTACCGCGACGATTCGCTGAATCCGGGCGCGCGGCCGCTGCAGTACGGCGCGTCGGTGCTCATGACGCACGCCGACCTGGCCGACGGCGCGAACGTCATACAGAAGGGGTACTCGGTCGGCGGCGTCAGCCAGTACAAGCTGCAGGTCGATCACCGGCAGGGCCATCCGAGCTGTGTCATCGCCGGCGACCGCGCGCGGATCTACCGTGCCGAGCCGCGGCTGGACGTCGCTGACGGGCTCTGGCACGACCTGAAGTGCACGCGCACCGCGGACCGGCTGACGCTGAGCGTCGACGGCGTGGAACGCGCGTGGGTCGCCGTGCCGCCCGGGCTCTCGATCGCCAACGCGGAACCGCTCCGGGTCGGTGGCAAGGGCCCGAACCGCGGCAACGACCAGTTCGCCGGCGAGATCGACAACGTCTTCGTCACGATCACCTAGCGCTTCAATCCCGCGATCTTGGAGTTGTGGTTGCCTTTATGCCGGATTCCATCGGCATTGCGCCAACCACAACTCCAAGATCGCGGGATTTCTCGGGACGGATGCCATCCGCTACGGTCGCTGCGTGCAGGCAGATCACGAGTGGCGTCCCCCGCGTTCGTACGACGACGTGAAGGGCTGGTTCTATCCGCGGGATCAGGCCGTTTTCACCTGGTTGTTGGATCGGCAGGAGCGGTTGGAGCCCGAGGGCGGCCTCGTTGAGCTCGGCGCTTTCCTTGGCAAGAGCGCGATCCTGATCGGCAGCCACCGGCGGCCCGGCGAGACGTTCACCGTCTGCGATCTGTTCGGGTCCGAGCCGGCCGACGTCGCGAACCGGACCGAGAACGCGCGGTCGTACAAGACCCTCACCCGTCAGGCGTTCGAGGGCAACTATCTCGCGTTCCACGACGACCTACCGACCGTCGTGCAGGCCACCACCGATCAGATCGTCCACCATGTCAGGCCGGATTCCTGCCGGTTGGTCCACGTCGACGCATCGCACCTGTGGGAGCACGTCAAGGGCGACATCGAAGCGGCGCGGCTGCTGCTGCGCCCGGACGGCGTCGTGATCTGTGACGACTACCGCTCCGAACACACGCCCGGCGTCGCCGCGGCCGTGTGGAGCGCGGTCGCCAACGAGGGGCTGCGGCCGATCTGCGTCACCGGCAACAAGTTCTACGCCACCTGGAGTGATCCGAAACCGGTGCAGGACGAGCTGGTGGAGTGGCTGCGTTCGTTCAAACCCGGTTTGGCGCAGTTCCACAATGTCCTCGGTCATCGGCTGATCCGGGTCGCTCGCTGGAACGACCCGCCGCTGCCCAAGCTCACCACGCTGCGGCCACCGGAAGAGGAGGACCTCCCCGTCGCGGAGACGGTCCCGGCCCGGCCGACGGGGTCGCGGGCTCGCGCGATAGCGCGCGATCTCCTGCCGCCCGTGGTCACGCGGGCGTTGCGACACGCCCGCCGCTGACGTTTCAAATCCCCGCGATCTTGGAGTTGTGGTTGCCCTTATGCCGGATTCTCCGGCATTGCGCCAACCACAACTCCAAGATCGCGGGGCTGGTTCCGACGAGGGAAGACCAGTCGTGCGACTGGGATTGGTCGGTTACGGAGTTGGCGGCCGGTATTTCCATGCTCCGACGCCGCCCGG
>DATBGW010000172.1:0-8485 GCA_036557765.1 Actinoplanes sp. | reverse complement strand
GCTTCCCGCCACCACCCGGATACTTCGAGCGGGTCCGGGAGATCTGCGATGAGTACGACGTGCTGCTGGTGTCCGACGAGGTGATCTGCGCGTTCGGGCGACTGGGCGAGTACTTCGGCTCGACCCGGTACGGCTACCAGCCCGACATCATCACCTGCGCCAAGGGCCTCACCTCCGGATACGTGCCGCTGGGCGCGGTGATCGCGTCGGAGCGCCTGGCCGAGCCGTTCCTGTCCGGCAACACGTCGTTCGCGCACGGCGTCACGTTCGGCGGCCATCCGGTCGGTGCGGCGGTGGCGCTAACGAACCTGGACATCTTCGAACGCGAAGGCCTGAACGCCCACGTCCGCGACAACACCGACCTGTTCCGGTCCTATCTGGAGCGGCTGACGGACCTGCCGATCGTGGGCGACGTCCGGGGCGACGGCTACTTCTTCGGCATCGAGCTCGTAAAGGACAAGGCCACCAAGGAGACGTTCGACGACGTCGAGTCCGACCGGCTGCTGCGCGGCTTCCTGTCCCCGGCGCTGTTCGAGGCCGGGCTGTACTGCCGGGCCGACGACCGCGGCGACCCGGTGGTCCAGCTGGCACCGCCACTGGTTTGCGAGGAGAGCCACTTCGCCGAGATCGAACAGATCCTCCGGGCCGTGCTGAGCGAGGCATCGGCGCAGATCGACACCGGACCGGGTGCGCCACGTCGATCCAGCGCGCCAGGGTCGCGGTGGACCGGCTGAGCCCGTCGTTCTGGCTCGCCCAGCTGCCGGCTGTTCCGGCGCGGCCGGCGCTGGCCGGCGACGCGGCGGCCGATGTCGCGATCGTGGGCGGCGGCTTCACCGGGCTGTGGACGGCGTACTACCTGGCCGCGGCGGACCCCGGGCTGCGGATCGTGGTGCTCGAGGCGGCGACGTGCGGGTTCGGCGCGTCGGGGCGTAACGGCGGATGGTGCTCCGGACTGTTCCCGGTGTCGGTGGCCAAGCTGGCCCGGCGGTACGGCCGGGAACGCGCGGTGGCGCAGTACCGCGCGCTGGCCGCGACCGTCGACGAGGTCGGCCGGGTGGCGGCCGCGGAGGGCATCGACTGCGGCTACGCCAAGGGCGGCACGTTGGCGCTGGCCCGCACGCCCGCCCAGTTGCGCCGTGCCCGCGCGTCGGTGGCCGCCGACGCGGCATTCGGCCTCGACGTGACGTTGCTGTCGGCGGCCGAGGCCACCGCCCGGTGCGGCGCGTCCGGCGTGCTCGGCGCCGCCTACAGCCCGGACTGCGCGGCCGTCCAACCGGCCACGCTGGTCCGCGGACTGGCCGCCGCGGTGGAACGGCGCGGCGTCACGGTGTACGAGCGGACCCGCGCGGTACGGCTCGCGCCGGGCCGGGTGGTGACCGACCACGGCACGGTCGCCGCCCGCGTGGTGGTGCGCGCGCTCGAGGGGTACACCGCCGGCCTCGCCGGGCACCGGCGCGTGCTGGCGCCGGTCTACTCGCTGATGATCGCGACCGAGCCGTTGCCCCCCGCGGTCTGGGACCGGATCGGGCTGGGCCGGCGGGAGACGTTCACCGATCACCGGCACCTCATCATCTACGGCCAGCGCACCGCCGACGACCGGCTGGCGTTCGGCGGGCGCGGGGCCCCGTACCACTTCGGGTCACGGATCCGGCCGTCGTACGACCGGGTGCCGGGAGTCTTCGCCGCGCTGCGGCGGGCGCTGCACGACCTGTTCGGCATCGACCCGCCGATCGCGTACCGGTGGGGCGGACCGCTCGGCATCCCGCGCGACTGGATGCCGTCGGTGGGTCTCGACGGCGGGATGGCGTGGGCCGGCGGCTACGTGGGCGACGGGGTGGCCGCGACCAACCTGGCCGGCCGCACGCTGGCCGACCTGATCACCGGCCGGGAGAGTGAGCTGACCCGGTTGCCCTGGGTCGGGCACCGGTCCCGGCGTTGGGAGCCCGAGCCGCTGCGCTGGCTGGGCATCAACGCCGCCCGCCACGCCACCGAACTCCGCGATACCCTCCGCCTCTGATTTCCCGTCGATCTTGGAGTTGTGGTTGCCCTTATGCCCGCTTCGCGCGCATTCGTGCCAACCACAACTCCAAGATCGACGAGGGTCCGGGTGGGATCGCGGGGATTTTGAGCTAGGCGGCGAGGCGGAAACGCTCGGCGTGCACCTGGCGCGCCGGCACCTTCAGCGCGCGCAGGCCGCGGAGGACCGCGGTGGTCATCGCCGGGGGCCCGCAGACGAATGTGTCCCGCTCGGCGATGTCCGGAACCAGCCGGGCCAGCGACTCCGGCGCGAACGGGTTCGACTGCGCGCCGGTCCGCCCGGTCAGCAGGTGCAGCCGCGCGCCCCGGCTGGTCGCCAGGTTCTCCAGCTCACCGAGCAGCACCGCGTCGGCGGCGGTACGCACCCGGTACAGCACCACGATGTCCCCGGTCAGCTCCGGATCCTCCAGCAGCGCGCGGATCGGCGTGATCCCGACGCCGCCAGCGATCAGCAGCGTGTCCGGCTTGGTGCGCTGCATGCTGGTGAACGCGCCGTACGGTCCCTCGGCGAACACCCGGGTGCCGATGGGTACGCTCCGGAGCCCCGCGCTGGTCGTGCCGATCGCCTTCGCCGTCAGCCGCAACGACCGGCCGTCCGGCGCCGCCGACAGCGAGAACGGGTTCACCTGCCACCAGCGGTTGTAGCCGAGGAACCGCCAGAGGAAGAACTGACCCGCCCGGGCCGGCAGCCGGTCGAGGTTCTTGCCGGTCATGTACACCGACACGGTGTTGTCCGACTCGGGCACCACCGCAGCCACCCGGAACCGGTGCCGCGCGTTACGCCAGAACGGCATGATCAGCCGACCCACGATCAACGACCCGATGGCGAACGCCCACAGCGCCCACCAGTAGATTTCCGCGGCCGTCGACGTCTTGAACGTGGACCCTTCGTAGACCTGGTGGATGAGCGCCAGCGTCACGGTCGCGTACAGCAGGAAGTGGATCGTGTGCCAGGTCTCGTACTGCAGGCGGCGGCGTGCGGCCTGGATGGAGACCGCGACCACCACGACGATGATCGCCACGGCGGCCATGCCGACCAGCGTGCCGACGGCTTTGGCGAGGTTCAGCGCCTCGCGCAGCACCGGTATCCGGTCGAACCGCGCGTACCCGGTGATGATGAAGCTCAGATGCAGTATCACGGTCCAGAACAGCGTGAAGCCGACCCACCGGTGCCATGACGTGAGCCGGTCCATGCCGATCCGCCGGTCCAGCCACGGCAGGCGGGCCACCAGGATGAGCTGGAAGATCATGAGCAGGGCGACATGCAGGCCGAGGAACCGGCCGACCGTCACGAGGGTGTTCTTCGGCGTCGCGTGCTCGGTGAAGAACAGCGTCCAGACGATCGCGACGTTGAGCGCCACGGCGGTCCAGAGCACGACGCGCGCCACGAGGCCGGGCGGCGCAGACGTCCCGGCCCGGTCCCGGGTCACGACCGACATGAGTACTCCTCCGCACCGTGGTTTGCCAGCGTGTACCACACCAATCCATCGACGGTTCAACGCGCAATCGATGAGCCGACAGTTCCATTCTCGGTGCGTTCGCAGCGCTGCGCGTCGGCCTTTCCGGCCGTTCACCCGCCGCACACGTGGGATGATCCGCCGATGGCGGACGGTCGGCGGCTCGAGCGGCGCCTGACCGGGACGGACGCGGTATTCGTCGGGCTCAGCGCCATGATCGGCGCGGGGGTGTTCGCGGCCTTCGCCCCGGCCGCGGCCGCGGCGGGCTGGTGGCTCCCGGCCGCGCTGGCGGTCGCGGCCGTCGTCGCCTACGCCAACGCGACGTCGTCGGCGCGGCTCGCCGCCCGCTATCCCGCGTCCGGCGGAACGTACGTGTACGGGCGGCGCCGGCTGGGCGACCTGTGGGGGTTCCTGGCCGGCTGGGGCTTCATCGTGGGCAAGACCGCGTCCTGCGCCGCGATGGCGCTCACGGTCGGCGCGTATCTCGCCCCGGCGTACGACCGGCTGATCGCGGTGGCCGCCGTGGCCGCGTTGACCGGCCTCAATCTGGCCGGCGTGCAGAAGTCGGCGGTCGCGGCGCGGGTCCTTGTGGCAGCGGTGGTGGCCGTGCTGGTGGCCGCCGTGGTGACCGTCTTCGTCAACCCGTCCAACGGTGCCGCTTCCGTCCCCGGAACCTCCGTGTGGGACGTGCTCCAGGCCGCCGGGCTGCTGTTCTTCGCGTTCGCCGGGTACGCGCGCATCGCCACGCTGGGCGAGGAGGTACGCGACCCGGCCCGGACCATCCCGCGGGCGATCGGGGTGGCGCTCGCCGTCGCCGTGGTGCTGTATGCCGCGGTGGCGCTGGCGTTGTTGTACGCGCTGGGCCCGGCCCGGCTGGCCGTCGCGACGGCTCCGGTGGCCGACGCGGTGGCGGCGGCCGGTGCGGGCCGGCTCGTTCCGGCGGTCCGGGGTGGCGCGGCGCTGGCGGCGCTGGGTTCGTTGCTGGCCCTGATCCTGGGCGTGTCGCGGACCGTGTTCGCCATGTCCCGGGACCGGCACCTGCCGCCGGTGCTGGACGTGGTGAGCGCCCGCGGCGTGCCGTACCGCGCCGAGGTGGCGGTCGGTGTCGCGGTCGCGGTGCTGGTGCTCACTGTGGACCTGCGCGGGGCGATCGGCTTCTCGTCGTTCGGCGTGCTGGTGTACTACGCGATAGCGAACGCCTCCGCGCTGACGTTACGGCCGTCGGAGGGAGCGCCGTGGCGGCCGGTGCCGGTCGTGGGCCTGGGCGGATGCTTGCTGCTCGCCGCGACGCTGCCGGTCCGGTCGGTGCTGGCCGGTCTGGCCGTCTTCGCCGTGGGGCTGGCCGTATGGCTCCTCCGCCAGCGCCGCCGCCCCTGAAGACCCCCGCGATCTTGGAGTTGTGGTTGCCCATTCGCGGCTCTTCGTCCAGTTCGTTCCAACCACAACTCCAAGATCGGCGAGGACGAGAGGTGCGGAGATCGCGGAGGAACGGCGCGGATCGCGCACGTTGACGGGAGATCAATTTATGGACAAATTGCTTCGACACGGGACCAACGGCCCTGCCGGTGTCCGTCTCAAGCGGTGATGCTGGTCATACCTCACCGGACGGACACCAACACGGCGGGAGGCCGTCATGATCGCGCACGTCGGGGACCGCCTGGTCCTGAATCCGACTCCACTCGGCGACACCCCCCGGGTGGGTGTCATCACCGATGTCCAGCAGGACGACGGCGCTCCGCCGTACGTCGTCCGCTGGGTGGACGGGCGGACCAGCATCATCTTCCCCGGCGACGAGGCGCACGTGGAGTCCGCCGAGCCGGCGTCGGGACCGTCGACGGTGGACCAGTGAACGGTCTTGCCGGCGCCCCCGTGGTGGCCGGCATCGACGGATCTCCGCGCAGCCTGGACGCGGTCGAGGCGGCCGCGGTCGCCGCGGTGCAACGGCACCGGCCACTGCGGATCGTCCACGCCGCCGAGAGCACCGTGGAATTTCCCGAGGAATACCTCGCGGAAGCGGCGCTGCTGGCCGAGAAGACGGCGCCGGAACTGTCGATGGCGTGCGAGTTGCTGGCCGGTCCGCCGGCGCCCGCGCTGCTGGCCGAGAGCGGTCGAGCGGCCCTGCTCGTCCTCGGCGACCGTGGCCTGGGCGGCTTTCCCGGGCTGATCGTCGGGTCCGTGGCGGTCCATGCCGCGACCCACGCCGCCTGCCCGGTACTTCTCGTGCGCGGCCACTATCACCGCGCGGGTCCGGTGGTGGTCGGGTTCGACGGCTCGGCCGGCGCCGAACGGGCGCTCGAGTTCGCGATCGACGAGGCGACCCTGCGCGGCACCGACGTCGTGGCGCTTGAGGCGCAGCCGGTCGCGGAGTCCCCGGACGTCCAGCAGGCTCTGGCACGCATCACTGGCCGACACCGTGACGTGGTCGTCCGGCATGAAGTGGTGCACGACGCCGCGGGCCGGGCGCTCACCAGGTGGAGCCGCACGGCACAGCTTCTGGTGGTCGGCGACCGGGGACACGGCGGTTTTCCGGGTCTGCAGCTCGGGTCGGTGAGCCAGCACCTCGTCCACGAGGCGGCCTGCCCGACGGCCGTCGCCCGGACACCGTCCTGATCGCCAATCCCGGAGGTCTCACCATGTCACCGTCGACCATCCTCCCGGACCGGAACACCGTTGTCGTGCAACAGGTACGTCGTTCTCCCGAGCGTTCGCTGTCCTATGCGGACGTTGCCGGCGGCCCGCTCGTGGTTCCGGGCACCGGACACGTGGCCGCCGGCGGCGCCGTCGCCGCGGCGGTGAACGACGACTCGAGCGCCGATGTGGTCGTCAGGTACGCCAGCGCCGAGGCGCACCGGCTCAACGTCCCGCTGCGCGTCGTCCACGTCTGGACCAGCGGCGAGACGCCGGCCACGGGCGCCAGGATGCTTCGGCACGACCGGATGTGCGATGCCGACGGTCTCCTTGCGACCGTTCTGTACGAGGCGCTTCCGACCGCGGAGGCGGACGTCGCCGAGCGCGAGATCCTGCACGATCCCGACCCCGTTCGCGCGCTCACCGCGCTGAGCCCCAGCCTGTCGCTGCTCGTGGTGGCGGGCGCCGCGGCCCGCGGCAGGGATCTCGGCGGTACTCCGGGCGGCCTCCTCGGCCGTACCGCCTGCCCGCTGGCCGTGGTGCCGGCCGCCGAGGAGTCCGCCACCTGGTGACGACCGCCGCCAGTGATCTGAGAGCTAGCCGCTCGCCGGAAGATGGCTGGAGAACCACTCGGCGGCCAGATCGGCGACCGCGTCCAGCGTTCCCGGTTCCTCGAACAGGTGGCCGGCACCGGGAACGACCACCAGCCGGTTGGTGCAGCTCAGCTCCTTCTGGGCGGCCCGGTTGAGGTCCAGGACGACGTCGTCGCTGCCGCCCACGATCAGCAGTGTGGGCGACCGTACGTCCGCGAGCCGGGCGCCGGCCAGATCCGGTCGTCCGCCGCGGGACACCACCGCGCCGATCCCGCTGCCGGCGTCGGCGGCCGCGACCAGCGTGGCGGCCGCCCCGGTGCTGGCTCCGAACAGGCCGACCGGCAGCCGCACCGCCGCCGGCCGGTTCCGTACCCACGCCACGGCACCGGTCAGCCGCCGGGCCAGCAGGCCGATGTCGAACACGTTCTCGCGCCGGGCCGCCTCGGCGTCGGTCAGTAGGTCGAACAGCAACGTGCCGAGCCCGGACCGGTGCAGCACGTCGGCGACATGCCGGTTGCGGGCGCTGTTCCGGCTGCTGCCGCTGCCGTGGGCGAACACCACGACGCCGACAGCACCGGACGAAACGGTGAGGCGGCCGGGCAACGGGACGCCGTCCGCGGTGACAGTGACCTCTCCGTCCTGGGTCGCCGCGGTCAGCGCCGCCATGACCTCGGCGTCCGACGTGGGCCGGAAGTCGTCGTAGAACGCGCCGACCGCACCGAACACGCGGGGTTGCAGCACGCAGACCACATGGTCGGCCACGTCGGCGAGCGCCGAGACGGTGGACGGTGGCGCCACCGGAACGGCGAGCACGACCCGGGCCGCGCCCTCCGCCCGCGCCACCCGGCAGGCCGTCCGGGCCGTCGCACCGGTCGCGATGCCGTCATCGACGATCACCACCGTACGGCCGAGCAGCGGCACCCGCGGGCGTTCCGCGCGCAGTGACCGGACCCGGCGGTCCACCTCCGCCCGTTCCCGGTCCTCGGCGGCCTGCAGCTCCCGCCGGTCGACACGCATGGCCCGGATGACGTCCTCGTTGGTGACCGTCGCACCGTCCTCGCCGACGGCGCCCATGGCGAGTTCCGCGTGCTGCGGGACGCCCACCTTCCGGACCACGATGACGTCGAGCGGCGCGCCGAGAACGCGGGCCACCTGGAACGCCACCGGCACGCCGCCGCGCGGAAGGCCCAGGACCACGACGTCCTCACCGGCGAGGTCGCCGAGAGCGGCGGCGAGCTGGCGTCCGGCGTCGGCACGATCGCGGAAACCCCGGTCGGCGGACACGTCGTTCCCTTCTGGTGCGGCTGTGTCCATTCTGGTGCGGCTGTGTCCATCGCACACCCGCGCCGCGCAACGCGCCACCCCCCGTGAAATCCTTCGCCGATCTTGGAGTTGTGGTTGGCACAAACCGGTCGTAGAGCCGCGTAAAGGCAACCACAACTCCAAGATCGGCGAGGGTTTCGGGCGGTCAGCGGGGGTGGTCGCCGAGTAGTCGCGTCGCCAGCACCGCCGCCTGGGTACGCCGCTCCAGCCCCAGCTTGGCGAGCAGGCTGGACACGTAGTTCTTCACCGTCTTCTCCGCAAGGAACATCTGCGCGGCGATCTGCCGGTTGGTCATGCCCTCGCCGATCAGGCTCAGCACCTTGCGCTCCTGGTCGGAGAGCCCGGCGAGCCGCTGGTCCTCAGGCTTGCCGTGGCGCAGCCGCTCGAGGACCTGGGTCGTCACCGCCGGGTCGAGCAGGGACTGGCCGGAATGCACCCGGCGGATCG
>DATBGW010000171.1:0-2625 GCA_036557765.1 Actinoplanes sp. | reverse complement strand
AACGGACATAAGGGCAACCACAACTCCAAGATCGCGGGAAGGGTGGCGAATCGCGGAGAGGGCGGGGGAATCGCGGGGAGGGCGGGGAATCGCGGGGGAGGGCGGGGGAATCGCGGGGAGGGTGGGCCTACTGGCCCTACGGTGGTGATCCCGGTGGGCGCAGCCTGAACGGGGGAGTTGTGCACCGGGAGGTGCGATGGCCGGGCCGGCGCGGCGGGAATCGGGGAAACGACGCGCGCCGAGCGAGGCGGAGATCCTCGACGCGGCGCTGGCGCTGCTCGACGCGGGCGGCCTCGCCGGTGCGTCGATCCGCCGCATCGCCGCTGCGGTCGGCGCGCCGCCCGGCGCGGTCTACACCTACTTTCCGGACCGCACCGCGGTGGTTCGCGCCCTGGTCGAGCGGCTGCTCGGCGAGGTGGACCGAGCCTCGCCGGAGACCGGGAACCAACCGTGGCGGGACACTCTCGAGGCGGTCGCGCTGACGTTGCGGGAGCGGCTGGCCGCCCACCCCGGCGTCGTACCGTTGCTGGTGAGCGGCCCGATGGACGGACCGAACGCGCTGCTGTTGCGGGAGCGGCTCCTCGGCGTGCTGTACGACGCCGGCATCGCGGGCGAGTCGGGGGCGCGCGGAGCGTACGTCGTGATGGTCTATGTCCTGGGATCGGTCACGCTCGAGGTCGTCGACGTGCCGTTCCCCGGCGCACTGCCGCCGGAAGCAGAGCGGATCGCGGCCCGGCGCGCCGTGCTCGCCGGGATCCCGGCCGACATCTATCCCCGGACGGCGGAGGCCGCGGACGTCATGGCGACGTGGACCGGCACCGAGCAGTACCTGTGGGGCCTGCGCCGCGTACTGAACGGGCTCGTCGGTCCCGAATTACAGTGACGGCATGGCCTCGGGGTACGAATCGCCGATCGACCGCCAGCTCCGCGAGGCGCGGGAACGCGGCGAGTTCGACAACCTGCCGGGGACGGGCAAGCCGCTGCCCGACGCCGGTCGGGAGTACCGGGAAGACTGGTGGATATCGGCGTGGCTCCGCCGCGAAGGCGAGGGGGCGAGCATGCTGCCGCCGACGCTACAGCTGCGCCGGGAGACCGAGGACCTGGAGAGGCTGGTGGACCGGCGCTCGTCCGAGGCCGCGGTCCGGGAGCTGATCGCCGCGCTCAACGAGCAGATCCGCAAGGCCCGCGTCGGCCTGCTGGACGGGCCGCCGGTGCTGTTGCCGCCGATCGACGCCGATGCGATCGTACGTGGCTGGCGCGAACGCCGGCTCAAGCGGTCTCGGTGAGGTCGAGCGGGTCGGCGGTCAGCGTGTCGCAGCTGACGAACGTCAGCGTGATCCGCACATCGGTGAACTTGAGATACGGCAACGTCAGCGGTGGTGGGGCGTCCGGAGTGAACGTGACCGGGATGAGGCCGAACAGCTTGCCCTGGAAGCGCGGCGTGTAGAACGTGACGTGGCCTTCGGTGGTCAGCGCGTCGCTGCGGATCACGGTGGTGCGGCCGCCGGGCTCCGGAACGGTCAGCGAGAACGGCTTGGTCACCGACTTCGCCATGGTGAACTTCAGCGTCCGCAGTGGACTGCCCGCGGTCCGCAGGGTCACGGTTCCGTCGTATGTGGAGTCGTACATCTCAAGCGAGCTGCCCTCGAGCAGCGCGCCGCGCGCCGTGACGAGGGGAACGCCGCGCGCGTTCGACCGTTTGCCCAGGACACGTGGCCCGAGGCACGGCACGTCCGCTCGGCTCGGCTTGGCCGATCGCTCCGGTGCGGCCGGGGCGGATGACGCGGAGGGGCGGCTGCCGGGTGATGGGCTCGGCGACGGCGCCGGTGATGGAGAGCCGCCGATGCCGAGGATTCTGCCGATGCCGTCGACGAAGCGATGCCAGCCGTCGGCGAGAGAATTACCGCTCGGCTGTGGCGACGGCGTGGTGTCCGGCCGCGTGGGCGCCGGGTCCCGGACCGGCGCCGGGCCGGTGGTGCGGTGCGGCGCGGCCGCGGATCGTGACGGCAGCCCGGCCGGGCACGTATCGGCATGGGCCGGCGTGCGGCCGCCGCCGGCCAGCAACGCGGCGGTGACCGCGAGCGGCACCAGGGTGATCACCAGAGCTCTGCGGTGGGCGCCGCCGCCCGGGCGCGGCTCCTGCTCGACCGCCTGCTCCGCGGCGCCGGCCGGCGGCCGCGGCGCCCTCGGCGGCCCCCACGCGATCGTCAAGGCGCCGCCGACGATGCCGAGCAGCATGCCCAGGCCGAACCCGCCGAGGTTGAGTCCGAGGAACGAGTAGAGCGCGGTCAGCAGTCCCAGAACGCCGTAGAAGAGCCGCTGCGCGGGCATCGCCCAGGCCAGCGCGCCACAGAGCAGGAGGACCACCGGAAGTAGGTACGAGAGGTAGCCTTCCTGTCCGAAGTGGACCTGCAGGTCCCGCAGCGTCAGGTTGGCGCTGGCGAACAACTCGAGCGCGGACAACAGCAGAAGCAGGCCACCCCAGAACGGGCGGGTCCGCCGCCACCGCCGGAAGCCGCGCCGGGCAGACCCGATCGTCACGTCAGAAGCACTCGTCGGGATCGCCGCCGCGCAACGCCGTGTTGAGCCGCAGATTCAGCCCGCGGAGTGTGAACGTGCCGGCCT
>DATBGW010000170.1:0-10403 GCA_036557765.1 Actinoplanes sp. | reverse complement strand
CTCGCGTCGCACGACAGGCCACAGGCGTTCGGGTACTCCCAGTCGATGTCGATGCCGTCGAAAACGTCCGCCCAGCGCGCATCCTTGACGAGGTTGTAGCAGGAGTCGGCGAACGCTGTCGGGTTGGCGGCTGCCTGGGTGAAGCCGGCCGACCAGGTCCAGCCGCCGAACGACCAGATCACCTTGAGGTTCGGGTACAGCCGCTTGAGCTTGCGCAACTGGTTGAACGACCCGCGCAGCGCGCCGGCGTCCCACGTGTCCGCGACGCCGTCGACGCTGTTGGCCGCGGTGTAAGCCATGTCGTAGTCGGCGTACGCGTCGCCTATCGCGCACTGGCCGTTCGCGGTGTTGCCGAACGCGTACAGCAGATGGGTCATCCTCGCGGCGGAGCCCGAGGTGACCATGTTCTTCACGAAGTACTGCCGGCCGTAGACGCCCCACTCGGCGAAATAGCCGACGACGCTCCTACCACCCGGTGTCTGCGTGGGTGGTGTCGTGGGCGGCGTGGTCGGCGGCGTGCCGCCGCCGTCACAGACGCCCTGATCGGCCCAGACGTCCCACTGTCCGCTGTGGGTCGCCGGATTCTCATTCTGCGTCCACCACTTCGCTGTGTAGTTGTGGCTGACGTACGAGACGGTGGCGCCGCTCAGGTAGACGGCGCTGGAACTCCATGCCGGTGCGCATGCGACGGCGGCCGACGCGCGGAGGGCGGGCGCACCGACGGCGACGATGGCCATCACGGCCCCGGCGCACAGCGCGCGACGGATCATTTTCTGCATGGCGCCTTCCCTCCAATGGTAAGGAAAGTTTCCAGTAAGCGACCATAGACATATCGATGAACGTCAGTCAAGAATTAAGGGCAGCCTTAAGTTTGGGTGCCATGGGCGCGTACTGCGTGCCATCGATCCACCACAGCGCGTAGTCTGCCGTCATGACCACATGCGACGCATGCGCCGGCGGATCGGCCGGATGGGACCCGCTCGCGCCGGCGCGGCCGTCGCTGTGGTGAGTCGCCGATGAGCATCCACGTGATCGGTGTCGATGCGTACGCCCTCGGTTGGGTCGGCGTCGAGCTGCGCGACGGCACGTTCGGCCGGGCGGTTCTCGCATCGACGCTGTACGAGATCGTGGCAGGCAGTTCCGGCGCGGCCGTCATCGGTGTGGACATCCCGCTCGGCATGCTGCCCGACCGCTGGCGGGCGGCGGACACGCTGGCGGCCGACCATCTCGGTCCCCGGCGCGGCAGCGTCTTCCGGGTGCCGCCGCGGCCGGTGTGGTTGGAGTCGGACTTCGCGACCGCCAACCGGCTGTGCCGTCAGTTGACCGGGGCGGGGCTCAGCCGGCAGTCCTGGTCCCTGCGGCCCAAACTGCTCGAGGCGAACGCGATCTGGGAACGCCATCCCGCGCTGCTCTTCGAGGCCCACCCGGAGCTGTCGTTCCGGGAGATGGCCGGCGAGCCGCTGACGTTCGCCAAGAAGACGTGGACCGGGCAGGCCCGCCGCCGGGACCTGCTCGCCCGGCACGGGATCGTGCTACCGGACAAGCTGGGGCCCGCCGGTCAGGCGCCGCCGGACGACATCCTGGACGCGGCGGCGGTGGCGTGGAGCGCGCACCGGATGGCCACCGGCGCGGCGCTGAGCCACCCGAACCCACCCGAGGAATGCAACGGCGCCCGCATAGCCATCTGGTACTGAGATCCCGCCGAATCCCCCCTCTTTCCCCCCGCGATCTTGGAGTTGTGGTTGCTCTTTCGCGGCATAGCGCCCGATTTATTCCAACCATAACTCCAAGATCGCGGAGAAACGGGCGGGCGCTACGTGCTCTGGCCGGCTATCTCGCGGGCGCTACGTGCTCTGGGCGGCTATCTCGCGGGCGCGGTCGCGGGCGGCTTCGAGCGCAGCCAGCAGTGCTGCCCGTACGCCGTGGTTCTCCAACTCCCGGATCGCTGAGATCGTCGTACCCGCCGGAGACGTGACCGCCTCCCGCAGCTTCACCGGGTGCTCCCCCGAATCGCGCAACATCACCGCCGAACCGATCGCGGTCTGCACGATGAGCTCGTGCGCCACCTGGCGCGGCAGGCCCAGCAGGATGCCCGCGTCGATCATCGCCTCGACCAGCAGGTAGAAGTACGCCGGTCCGGAGCCGGACAGCGCCGTGACCGCGTCCTGCTGCGACTCCGGCACCCGGATCGTGGCGCCCAGCGGCGAGAACATCTCCTCGGCCACCGCCAGGTGCGCTCCGGTGGCGTGCGGGCCGGCCGAGATCGCGGTCATCGCCTGGTCGACCAGCGCGGGAGTGTTCGTCATGACCCGGACCACCGGCGTGCCCTCGGGCAGGCGCGCGGCGAAGAACCCGGTCGGCAGGCCGGCGCACAGTGTCACGATCAGCTTGTCGGCCGGCACCTTGGCGCCGATCTCGTCCATCAGCACGCCGGCGTCCTGCGGCTTGACGGAGATGGCCAGCACCTCGGCCTCGGTGACCGCGGTCAGGTTGTCGACCGCGCGCACGCCGTACCGCTCGGACAGCTCGGCCGCGCGTTCCGGCCGCCGGGCCGTCGCCAGCAGCTTCTCCAAGGGCCAGCCGGATCGCAGCAGCCCGGACAGAACCAGTTCACCGATCTTGCCGGTGCCGATGACGGCGATGGTGTGTCGCGACATGCTTCCTCCTCCGCGATCTTGGAGTTGTGGTTGGCAAAGACCACGTCAAACACGACATAAAGGCAACCACAACTCCAAGATCGCGGAAGAGTGGGAGCGAGAGCGGATAGCGGGAGCGGGGAGCGGGAGCGGGGAGCGGGAGCGGCAGGGAGCGGGCAGCGACAGGCGCGGCGGGGAAGGACGCTAGCTGCCGAAGAAGACTTCGGCCTCCTCGTAGCGGGCGAGCGGAACGGTCTTGAGCTCCCCGGTGCCCTCGATCAGCGGGACCCGGACGATGTCCGTACCGCGCAGGGCCATCATCTTGCCGAAGTCGCCCTCGTGCACCGCGTCGATCGCCTGGATGCCGAAGCGCGTGGCGAGCACCCGGTCGAACGCCGTCGGCGTACCGCCGCGCTGGACGTGGCCGAGCACCACCGTGCGGGCCTCCTTGCCGGTCTTCTCCTCGAGCCGCTCGGCCAGCCACTGGCCGATGCCGCCCAAGCGGACGTGACCGAACGAGTCCAGCTCCTGATTGTGCAGCATCATCTGGCCCTCGATGGGCTGCGCGCCCTCGGCGACCACCACGATCGGCGAGTACTCGACCTGGAATCGCTTGGTGACGTACGTCGCGACCTGCTCCACATCGAAGTTGCGCTCGGGCAACAGGATGACGTTGGCGCCACCGGCGATGCCCGCGTGCAACGCGATCCAGCCGGCGTGCCGGCCCATCACCTCGACGACCAGCGTGCGGTGGTGCGACTCGGCGGTGGTATGCAACCTGTCGATCGCCTCCATGGCGATGTTGACCGCGGTGTCGAAGCCGAACGTGTAGTCGGTGGCGCTCAGGTCGTTGTCGATCGTCTTCGGCACGCCGACCACCTTGACGCCGATCTCGTCGAGCTTGGTGGCCACGCCCAGCGTGTCCTCGCCACCGATCGCCACCAGCGCGTCGATGCCGGACTCCGCGAGATTGTCGGTGAGCCGCTCGACGCCGTTCTCGATCTTGAACGGGTTGGTCCGGGACGAACCGAGGATGGTCCCGCCGCGGGGCAGGATGCCGCGGACCTCGGCGATGCCGAGCGGCCTGGACAGGCCCTCCAGCGGACCCTTCCAACCGTCCCGGAAGCCGACGAACTCGTGCCCGTAGACGGAGACGCCCTTACGCACCACCGCACGGATCACCGCGTTCAGACCGGGACAGTCGCCGCCGCCGGTGAGCACGCCGATACGCATGATTGCTCGTCCTTCCCACATGATCACGAGATCGATATAGCCAACGAGCCCCGGGGAAGGGGTCCTCGGCAGCGTTGCCGGACCGGGGCGGGCCGCAAGCGCACTGTAGTCGCCGTAACCTGACCCGGCCAAAGCGGCCCGGACTCAACCGGTCATGGCCCGCCAGCGGGCGAGGTTGTGGCGTGCGTCCACCAGCGCGTTGTGCCGCCCGGCCATGCCGGGCAGCGGCGGCCGGCCCAGGTCGTCCCACCGCTGCCGCAGGTCTTTGGTGAACCGCGGGAGCTCCCGCGGCAGGGCCGGCATCGGACCCCAGAGCTGGGCCAGCGCCACGTGGTCGTACGCCGCGTACCACGCCCACAGCTCCAGCTGCTCGTCCCGCCCGCGAACCGGCTCGACCAGGAACACGTACAGGTCGTCGCGGATCTGCTCCCGGGAGCGCCACGCCGGATCACCCGGCGACGGGAGCTTGTCCAGCACGTTGCGGCGCACCCACGGCACGGCCCGGCTGTCGTCGAACTCCGTGGACACCGCGTAGAACTCGCGCCCGAACTCATCGACGACCCCGATGGAGACGAGGTCGACCAGGCGGCCGTCCTCGATGAACTCACAATCGTAGAAATAGCGGTAGACCATCGCCTCCCATCCTGGCCGATGATCCCGGCCGGCGGTCAACCGGGCGGCGAAGCCAGGGCGGCGTGGGCCCGGGCCAGAGCCGCCCGGTCACCGTCGCGGGCCCAGCGGTCGGCCTGCACCGCCCACCGGAACCGCAGCGCGACCGGCAGCGCCGCGGCGAGCTCGTCGGGTCCGATCGGGCCGGCGCCGAGGTAGCCGTCGAGCAGCGGCGTGGCGTGGTCCGGGCCGCCCGCGTAGAGCACGGCGGCGGCCACGTCGTGGATCAGCGGGCCGGTGCCGCCGGCGCCGCAGTCCAGCAGCCCGGCGCGGCCGGTCGCCGGGTCGAGCGTGAAGTCCTGCGGGGCCGGATCGCCGTGCACGATGCCGTACGTCAGCCGGTCGGTCACGGTGAGCCGGGTCATCGCGGCGACCGCGTCGGTGACGGCGGAACGCAGCCACGGCTCCGCGCCGAGGTGACCGGCGCCCGGATCGAGGGGACTCCACGGGCGCCGCTCCGGCGGGGAGAAGCCCTGCAGGATTTGGTGTACGGTGCCGAGCCGGTTCCCCCACAACCGCTGGTCCGCCCGATCCTGTCCGGACAGCGGCCGGCCCGGCACTCGGTGCAGCACGGCCAGTACGCCCGCGGCCGTCTCGGCGGTCAGGGCGCCGCCGAGTGTACGGACGGGGCGTCCGGCGTCGATACCGGCCGTGCGCAGATGGTCGGCAGCGGCCATTCCGGCTTCGAGCGGCTGCCGGCCGTTCGCGTCGACGAGGCGTGCCACGTACCGGTCCGCGCCGGCGGTCACCTCCCAATTCCGGGACAGCATGCCCGTGGACAGACCGACGACGCGGTCCGGAAGGAGATGCCACCGGTCACGCAGGAGCGATCGAAGGCAGTCGGCATCCGGCACGGCGGCATTATCACCGCACTCCGCCTAAAAGTGACGGACACCCTGGGTGAGGTCACGAGCGGCGATTAGGGGTGTACAGATAGCGACGCACGCGACATGATCGGATACGGGCGGCCGGTCAGCAGCCGTATCAAATGGCGTCCGGCGTGCTCTTCATGCTAAGAGTGATCGTTCGCGCGGTCCCGACCCGGGGGAGGGATGAAGCAGTGGACCACCGTCTGCCGGAGTCCGGGGACACGCTCACGGGCGTGGACATGTTCGCTGGCCTCGAGCCGGACGTACGTCAGCGGGTGATCGCCACGGCGGTTCCCCGGACGTACCGCAAGGGCCAGATCCTGTTCGTCGAGGGTGACCCCGGCGAATCCCTGATCATCCTCAAGCGCGGCGCGGTAGCTGTGTTCCGCACCGCGCCGACCGGCGAGCGCGCGGTTCTCACCGTCGCACGGCCGCCGGACGTGCTGGGTGAGGTGTCCCTGTTGGACGCCTTGAGCCGCAGCCTGTCGGCCGAAGCGATCGAGGACACCCAGGCGCTCGCGCTGAACCGTGCGGCGTTCATCGAGCTCGTGCACTCCAACCCGCGCATCCTCGACGCGGTGATGCGTTCGGTGGGTGCGCTGATCCGCCGGCTGACCGAGCAGAACGCTGATCACGTGTTCCTGGACCTGCCCGGCCGGGTCGCCAAGACACTGGTCCGGCTGGCCGGCGAGAACCAGGCCCCGATGATCACCATCGAGCTCAACCAGAGCCAGCTCGCCGAGATCGCCGGCGGTTCCCGGCAGAGCGTGAACCAAGCAATCGGCTCGTTCGCGAGCCGCGGCTGGTTACGTACCGAGGGTCGCCGGATCGTCGTCACTGATATGTCGGCACTGCGGCGGCGGGCCGGGATGGTGGACCGGTGATCGCGGTCTTGAGCGTGGCGGCGTAGACGTCGACGTATTCCCGTCCGGTCAGCGTCATCAGCTCGTACATGATCTCGTCGGTGATCGCCCGCTCGACGAAGCGGTCGCCGCGCGATCCGGCGTACCGGGAGAAGTCCAGCGGTGCGCCGACGCGCATCCGGACGCGCTTCACCGTCGGGAGCAGTCGCCCCGTAGGTTGGATCTCGTCCGTGTTGAGCAGGGCGACCGGCACGACCACCGCGCCGCTTTCCAGCGTCAGGCGCGCCACTCCGGTCTTGCCGCGGTAGAGACGGCCGTCCGGGGAGCGGGTGCCCTCCGGGTAGATGCCCGCCACGCCACCGGCGCGCAGCACCCGCAGCAGTGAGTTCAGCGCCGCCTGGGCAGCCTGGCCGCCGGCGCGGTCCACCGGGATGGTCCCGGTTCCGGTGAAGAACAGGCGCATCAACCGGCCCTTGAGTCCCTTGCCGGTGAAGTACTCCGCTTTCGCCACGAACGTCACCCGCCGCTTCACGATCAGCGGCGTGAAGATCGAATCGGAGAACGAGAGGTGGTTGCAAGCCAGGATCACCGGACCGGACGCCGGCACGTTGGCGAGCCCGTCCACCCGCGGCCGGAAAATCGCCTTCAGAACGGGGCCGAGCACCACGTACTTCAGCAGCCAGTAGAACACCGATCTCCCTCCGCACAGCGAAGCGTACGAACACCAACGCCGCGCCACAACGCACTCCCGCAACCGGTACCTGTCGTGTCACCATTGCTGGCACGGTGGGCGAGGGAGAGTGCAGGGTGTCAACGGGTGGCGCCCGTCGCGGGCGGCGGGACAACGGGCTCGACGCGGCCGACTACGCGGCCGCGGGCGACGTCGACCCTCGCGTCGGCGAGCACCTGCTGGATGTGCTCGCGGCCGGCGGCATCGCGGCGTACCTGCAACCGTCCGCCGACCTCAATCCGATCCTGCGCGCCACGACGTTTCCCGGCCGCCCCACCGACCGGCTGTACGTCGACCGGGCCCACCTGGCCGAGGCGCGGGCCACGCTGAACCGGCTCACCGGTGGTGTCGGCCCGATCCCGCCGGATCCGCCCCGCGACACCGATCCCGCGGGCGGCAGCCAGCGCGAGGTGGACGAGGAGTGGGCGAGGATCATCGCCGGGTTCGACGAGACGGTCGACCCCACGACCGCGCCGTGGCCGGCCGCCGAGGCGATGGACCCGCCCGCGCCGCCACCACCCCTTCCGTCCGCCGCGGACATCACCGGTATCTCGCTGCATCGCCGCCGCACCGATACCACCGACCCGTCGCTGATCGACGGCCTCGACACGTTCGGCACCGGCCTCTCCGGCGACGAGGAACGCTATGTGCCACCGCCTCCCCCGCCGCTGCCGCACTTCTCCAAGTACGCGATCGCCGGCGTTCTCTCGATCATCGTCGGTTTCGTGCTGTTCCTGCGACCGAGCCTGCTGCCGATCGATCGCGACTTCGTGACGCTGATCGGCTTCTCGGCCGTGATCGCCGGCGCGGTCACGCTGGTGTGGCGGTTGCGGTCCGGCGAGGACGACGACGACACCGACGATGGGGCGATCGTCTGATCGACAGGCGTCTCCGCGCCTGCTCGTAGCGTTGCAGTAACCTGGCGTGATGCGGCAGAGCTCGCTCGTGGTCGTCGCGAACCGCTTGCCGCTGGACGACAACGCCGCCCCGGACGGAGCCTGCGAGTGGCGGCGCAGCCCCGGCGGCCTGGTCAGCGCGCTGCACGCGATCCTGGAACAGACCCCGGCCACGTGGGTCGGCTGGGCCGGCGGCACCGGCCCCGCACCCGCCCTGCCGGATCTCGGAACACTGCGGATCCGCCCGGTCGCGCTGTCCGACGACGAGGTCCGGGGCTACTACGAGGGCTTCGCGAACGCGACGCTCTGGCCGCTGTACCACGACGCGGTCGAACCGCCCGTCTTCGACCGCCGGTGGTGGGAGACGTACCGGACGGTCAACCGGCGGTTCGCCGAGGCCGCCGCCGAGGTGGCCGAGCCGGGGGCCGCGGTCTGGGTGCAGGACTACCACCTGCAGCTGGTGCCTCAGCTACTACGCGAGCTGCGACCGGATCTGCTGATCGGGTTCTTCCTGCACGTGCCGTTTCCGCCCCCCGAGCTGTTCATGCAGCTGCCGCGCCGGGTGGACCTGCTGCGCGGGATGCTGGGTGCCGACCTGGTCGGACTTCAGCGCCCACAGGCCGCGCACAACGTCGCACAGCTCGCCACGAAGCTGCTCGACGCGGTGGCCACCGACGACCGGATCGAGCTCGCCGGCCGCGTCGTTCGCACCGGCGCGTTCGGAGTATCAATCGACGTCCGCGAGATGCGCGCGCTCGCCACCCGTCCGGCCGTGGTACGGCAGGCGGCGCAACTGCGGCACGATCTCGGGCGGCCCCGCCGCGTGCTGCTGAGCGTGGACCGGCTGGACTACACGAAGGGCATCGAGCACCGGCTGACCGCGTACAGCGAGTTGCTCCGGGACGGACTCATGACGGTCGGCGACACCGTGGTCGTTCAGGTGGCGGTGCCGAGCCGGGAACGGGTGGAGAGGTACCAGGCGCTGCGGAACCGGATCGAGGGCGAGGTCGGCCGGATCAACGGCGAGTACGGCCTGGTCGGCCAGCCCGCGATCCACTACGTGAACCAGCCGTTCGACCGTGCGACGCTCGCCGCACTGTACGTCACCGCCGACGTCATGGTGGTCACGCCGCTGCGCGACGGCATGAACCTGGTCGCCAAGGAGTACGTTGCAGCGCGCGAGGACGGGTCCGGCGCGCTGGTGCTGAGCGAGTTCACCGGTGCGGCCGCGGAGCTTCCGCAGGCGTTCCTGGTCAACCCGCACGACGTCGACGGGCTCAAGGAGACGCTGCTGCGCGCCATGCAAGCCGATCCCGTCGACTTGCATGCCCGCATGTCGGCGATGCGGGCACATCTGCGCAGCCACGACATCCTGGCCTGGGCGCGGGCGTACCTCACGTCCCTCGATCAGACCGGCCGGCTGGCCGAGCGCCTGCCCCGCCAGCGCGGCCGTACCGCCGCGGTGGCCTGAAACCATTCCGCTGGAGGTCCACTTCCGGCACGATGACGCTGGCGGTCGGCGTCATACCCGGAGGGCGGCATGGGAACTGAGGGCACCATCGTGTTCGTGGTGGTGGTCGGCGCCCGTTTCCTGATCCCACTGCTCATTCCCCGGTTCCCGTTGCCCGCCATCGTCGCGTCGTTGGTGCTCGACGGCGTCGACCAGACCATCTTCCAGTCGTTCGGCTACGACCCGCCCAACTATCAGAGCTACGACAAGGCGATGGACGTGTACTACCTCGCCATCGCGTATCTGTCCACAATGCGCAACTGGACCAGCCAGTCCGCGCTCGCGGTCGCCCGGTTCCTGTATTTCTACCGGTTGGTCGGCGTCACGGCGTTCGAGCTGACGGACTGGCGGCCACTGCTGCTGATCTTTCCGAACACGTTCGAATACTTCTTCATCGCATACGAGATCATCCGTCTGCACCGCGATCCGAACCGCCGCAGCATGCGCTTCTGGGTGATCACCGCGGCGGCCATCTGGATCTTCGTCAAACTCCCGCAGGAGTACTGGATCCACGTCGCCCAGCTCGACGTCACCGACACGGTGGCGAAGTATCCGGTGGCCGCCGCCGTGATCGCCGTGATCGCCGTGGTGGTGGGACTGGTGGCATGGTTGGTGATCCGGCGCCGCCTGCCGGCCCCCGACTGGCCGTGGCGGGTGGCGGCTGATCCGCTTCCAGCCGGGATCGACACGATCGCCCGGGCCCGGGTGTGGTCGATGGCGACCGCGGAGAAGATCGTGCTCGTCGGCCTGATCAGCGTCATCTACGCCGAGATCCTGCCGGAGCGCCGAACCTCGAATCTCCAGCTGTTCCTCGGTGTCGCCGTCTTCGTGGTCGTGAACGCCGCCATCAGTCTCTGGGTGGCGCGACGGTTCCGCACCCTGCAGTCGATCGTGGCGGCCTTCGGTGCCCGCGTCGTCCTCAACGTCGTCCTCGTCCTGCTGGCCGGCTGGCTGCTCGACCGCGGCCCCGGCGACATCAATCCGGGCATCGCGCTGT
>DATBGW010000169.1:0-10019 GCA_036557765.1 Actinoplanes sp. | reverse complement strand
ATGCCAACCACAACTCCAAGATCGACGGCTCACCCAAACGCACCGCCCAAGCTGTTGGGGTCGCCCTTGCTGATGCCGCTGTGGTCCTTGCCGCACCGGGCACAGCGGCGGTAGCGGCTGCCGTCATCGGCGGTTTGCCAGCGCCAGACGTGGTGCAGGTTCGTACGGCAGGTGAACGGGCGACGAGACATGGTGACCTCCGAGATGGCGGGGGCGTCCGCGACGACGGCGGCGCGCAGCGCCCAGATGTGGGTCAGAACGCCCAGCGTGTAGGCGATCTGGGTGTGCCGGCTCATGCCGTACATGTCGGCGAGGAGCTCCTGGCGGTACCGGTCGCGAATCTGGCCGGCGGGCAGCGCATGGACCGCCAGACCGACGCCGCCGCGGGCGAGGCGGCGCGGAGCGGTCAGGTCGGGCGCCGGCCGGTTCATGGCTGGTCCGTCACCGGGCGGGGTACGAACGCGGACCGGTGTGGCCGGTATGCGCGGGTCAGCGCTTCCCGGGCCTGCTGGGCGCCGGAGCCGGTGAGCCGGTAGTAGCGGCGAGCCGGACGGCCTTCCGCCCGGGGGTCGACGTCCTCCCAGCGCGACTCCAGCCAGCCGTTGCGTTCCAGCCGGGCCAGGATTGGGTGGACGGTGCCGCTGGCGAGCTCGGCGCGGTCGCCGATCTCAGCCCCGTACAGCTCCGCGGTGGCGTCTTCCAACAGCACGCGCAGCACCCGTTGGGTGGGAATCGTCATCCGCGGTTCTGCCATGCTTGTACTCTAGCTAGCCCCTAACTAGAGTACAAGCATGCTTCACATCGATCCCCCCGCGATCTTGGAGTGGTGGTTGCCTTTTTGTCCATCCTGGATCGGTGTGCTCCAACCACAACTCTAAGACTGCGGGGAGAACACGCTATGCGGGTGGCGTGACTCTCGCGCCGAGCTGAGTCAGGGCGCCGAGGAGATCCGCCGTGCCCCACCACTCGACCGCTCGACCGGCCCGGAACCGGACGATGTGGAAGGCCCGGAACGCCACGGCCACGCCGGTCGCCGGCACGTCAAGGAAGACATCGCCGTGGGTGCCCCGCCACGTAACCCGAGCCGCTACCGTGTTGTCTTCGACGAGGATCTCCTCCACGTCGCCGATGAGGTCCGGGAATGCCGTCCGCACGTACGCCATCCAATACTTGAACCCGTCCCGGCCAGCCGGCTGGTCAGGTATCGGGTTGTGGTCAACGACGTTCTCGTCGAGTAGTTCGTCCAGTGTGGGCTCGTCGCCGGTACTGATCGCCGCCATGATGCGTACGTAGGTGTCGGCGACCTGCTCTCGCGTCATTCCCGCATGGTGCCTGATCCGGCCGTCAAGGGTGCAGGGGCGCGTTGCAGGCGGCCACAAGTGCCTGCCGGCAGGCGTGGGTGAGCGGGCGCAGTGCCGCGTCCCGCTGCTGGGCCTCGTAGCCGTTCACCGCGCCGCCCGGCGCACTGTGCTCGGCCAGCGCGAGCACCTGATCAAGGATGCTGGCCCGGGCGAAGAGCCGGCGGGAGCGTGGATCGAATCCGGGCGGCAACGTCGCAGTACTCTCCGGGCGGCGCAGCGCCTGTAACGCGCCGGCCAGCTCGGGACGCCACTGCGCGACGTCGAGCCGGGTCAGCTGCGTGGTCGCCTCGGCCAGCGCGGTGGTCAGCTCCGCCTCGGCCTCGGCGGGCGCGATCTGGAAGCCGGGCCGGTATTCCGGAACGGCGAAGACCCGCCACAACACGGTCTCGAACGTCATGCCCGAGCCGGACGTGTGCCGGCGTACCTCGGGAACGACGCCGAAGTCCGGTGTCATCACTGCCTCACCGGCGAGCAGGGCGGCGCCGGTCATCGGGCCCGGACCGGGCAGGCCGCGCGGATCGCCGGGCGCGGGCAGCACCAGCCGGATGTCGTCCGGATGCAACTTGGCGAAGACCGGCAGCCCTTCGCGCAGCGGCACGTCCGTCCACGTGCCGGGTGCGTCGGCGATCAGCTGTTCCTCGTCACCGGCGATCTCGCTGGGCAGTTCGTCGAACGGGACGACGCCGGCGCGCCAGGCACGCACCCAGGCGACGAACCGGGTGGACCGGCGCGCCGTCAGGGTCGCCGCATTCGCTGCGGGGTGCATGGCGCCAGGGTACGTGCCATTCGCCGACGTTGTCTCGGCCGGTGCGTCGAAACGGCGTGTCACCGCCTCGGGGTTACCGTGCGAGACATGTATCCGGACGACGTGCTGGCCGGCAACTGGCGACGCCGCGCGGCGGTGCCCGAGATCGATGCGGAGCGGGACCTGGTCGTGGAGGATGCCGACTCCGGCTTCTGCGGAGCGGTGGTCGGGTTCGAGCTGGGCACGGTCGTGCTGGAGGACCGGCACGGCCGGCGCCGGAACTTCCCGCTGTCACCCGCCGCGTTCCTGCTCGACGGCCATCCGGTGACGCTGCGCAAGCCGGTGGGCGCGCCGGTTCCGCCGCCGCGGCGTACGACGGCGTCCGGCTCGGTCGCGGTGGACCGCACGCCGGCGCGGGTCGCGAAGGCCAGCCGGATCTGGGTGGAAGGGATCCACGACGCCGCCCTGGTGGAACGGATCTGGGGCGACGACCTGCGCGTCGAGGGCGTGGTGGTGGAGCCGCTGGACGGCATCGACGCGCTGGTCGAGGAGGTGCGGGCGTTCCAGCCCGGGCCGGCCCGCCGCCTCGGCGTACTCGTCGATCATCTGGTCGCGGGCTCCAAGGAGAGCCGGATCGTCGCGGCCGTGCGGGACGAGAACGTGCTGATCACCGGGCATCCGTACATCGACATCTGGCAAGCAGTGAAGCCGTCCCGAGTCGGTCTGCGGCGATGGCCGGTCATCCCGCCGGGCCGGCCGTGGAAGGACGGCGTGTGCGCGGCCGTCGGCGTCCGCGAGCCGGCCGACATGTGGCGCCGGATCCTCGCGTCCGTGCACAGCTACAAGGACGTCGAGACACCGCTGATCAACTCGATGGAACGCCTGATCGACTTCGTGACGGAGGGCCGATAACCTTCATCGATCTTGGAGTTGTGGTTGGCACGAACCCGTGCGATATGGACATAAGGGCAACCACAACTCCAAGATCGCGGTGCAGTTCAGGCGAGATGGTCGGGGGAGCGGGCGAAGACGAACGTCGCGATGTCCAGCTTCGCCACCGTGCCGTCCGGCGCGCGCAGCACCTGCAACACCTCGCCGTCGTTCATGCCGGAGCGGCCCCGCCAGCGATCCGGAGCCTCGCGCGTGAACCGCCACGGCGCGGTCGGCACCGTCAGGCTGCTCATGACGATCTCCTCGCCGTCCGCGGTGACCTCGTACTCCCGGCCCATCCACCACCAGCGACCGCACAGCTCGCCGGCTTCGCCGGTCGGCGGTGCCGGGGCACGCCACGGCGGCGGAACGGCCGGCTCGGAGTCCAGCACCGCGGTGACCGCGTCCAGCGCCACCTGCAGCAGGTGGGTGCCGCGCAGCCCGTACGCGTTGGCGAACGCGATCACGCCGGTGCGGCTGGCCCGGTGCACCACGAGCTGGGCCAGATAGCCGGGCATGGAGCCGCCGTGCCCGACGAACACGCGTTCACCGACCCGGTACAGCTGCGGCCCGAGCCCGTGCCCGGAGGTCCAGCTCTCGTCCGCGATGACCACCGGACGGCACATCTCGTCGACGGTGTCGCGGCCGAGCACGGCCGGCGCCGGATCGGCCAGGAACGCTGCCCACTTCACCATGTCGGTGATCGTCGACCACAGTTGACCGGCCGGCGCCATCGCGCCCGCGTCCAACCGCGGTTCCTCGTGCAGGCTGCCGTGCAGCGGATGCACCACGTAGCCGCGGGCGAACGGCTCCACCGGATGGTAGGTGGTCCGCTTCATCCCGAGCGGATCCAGGACGCGCTTGCCGACCAGGTCGGACCACGCCTCACCGGTGACCCGCTGCAGGACGGCGCCCAGCAGCCCGTACGCCAGGTTGGAATAGTGGTACGACCGGAACGGCGGCGCGGCGATCTTGTCGAAGGCCAGCTCCGCAAGGAGCTGGTCGACGTCGCCGCCGGCAGCCCGCTCCCACCACGGGCCGTCCGGTTCCCGCTGCAGCCCGGAGACGTGGCCGAGCAGCTGGCGCAGCGTGATGCCGCCGACCGGCGTGCCGGGCAGATGCCGGTACAGCAGATCGTCGAGCGCGAAGAAGCCCTCATCTCGTAGCTGCATGACCATTGTCGCGGTCATCGTCTTGGTGATCGAGCCGAGCCGGTACTGCGTCTTGGGATCCGGCCGCGGCTGCTCGCCGACGCCAACGAAGTGCAGCAGCGCCCGATCGCGGACGACACCGAGCGCGAGCGACGGCGCGCGGCCGGCGGACTGGGCGCGAGCCGCGATCTCGTTCACGCGGCGGCCGGTTTCGGGCAGCAGGGACACGGTGCGCCTTTCGGAGGAGGACTTCCATGTCTAACTGGCCCGGGGGTCGCGCGTTATTGCTCGCCGCCGTATACTCGTACACGAGTAATGGGTCGTGGAGGTGAGAGACTTGGCCAAACGCCGCAAGGTCGGCAACCTGCTTGCCCTGGCGTTGCTCGCCCTGCTCGTTCCCGGCCGGCCCATGCACCCGTACGAAATGGCCGTCCTGCTCCGCCGCACCGGCAAGGACCAGGACATGCGGATCAAGTGGGGTTCGCTCTACACGGTCGTGCAGAACCTCGAGAAGCACGGCCTTCTCACAGCGGTGGACACCGGCCGGTCCGGCCGCCGCCCGGAGCGCACCCGGTACGCGATCACCGAGGCCGGTGTGGCCGAGCTGCATGACTGGGTGCGCGAGCTGGTCGCGGATCCGGAGCGTGAGCACCCACGGTTCGCCGCCGCGCTGTCGGTGCTCGGCGTGCTGTCGCCGGACGAGGCGACGGCGTTGCTCCGCGAGCGGCTCCGCCGCCTCGAGACGGACATCGAGCTGGAACGGGCGGAGCTGGCGCGGGTCGGCGCCGAGGTGCCGCGGCTGTTCCTGATCGAGGCCGAGTACGCCCTGGCGGTCCGCACCGCCGAGGCGGAGTGGATCAGATCGTTGCTGGCCGAGCTGACCGAGGGCACCCTGCCCGGGCTGGACGACTGGCGACGCTGGCACGACACCGGGGGCGTCCCGCCGGGATGGACCCAACTGATGGAGGAGATGGACATGGGGGAGGAGACATCATGACCGTGCGTTTCCGCGTTCCGGAGATGGAAGGACGGACCGCTCACTGGTACGCCCGGCAGCGCGGCACCGAGAGCCAGCTGCGGCTGGTCCGCGAGCAGGCGGACGAATTGACCGAGGGCCTACCGGCCGGCACCGAAATCCTCGAGGTGGCGCCCGGTCCGGGCTACTTCGCGGCCGAGCTGGCCCGCCGCGGCTACACCGTGACCGGCCTGGACATCAGCCACACCATGGTGGAGATCGCGACCGAGCACGCCCGCCGGGAGGGCGTGACGGCGGATTTCCGACACGGCGACGCCACCCGGATGCCGTTCGAGGCGGGCCGGTTCGACCTGGTGGTGTGCCAGGCGGCGTTCAAGAACTTCCTGGACCCGGTGGGCGCGCTGAACGAGATGCGCCGGGTGCTGCGGCCCGGCGGGACCGCGGTGATCCAGGACCTGAACGCCGAGGCAACCCGGGCCGACATCGCCGCGGAGGTCCAGCGGATGCACCTGACCCGTGTCAACACCGTGGTCACCCGGCTCACGCTGGGCTGGCTACGCCGCCGGGCGCAGTCGCCGGCCGATTTCCGGTCGCTGGCCCAGCGCAGCGCGTTCGGCGCCGCCGACATCCGTACGGACGGCATCGGCCTCGAGGTCAGGCTGCGCGCCTAAACACCCTCCCCGCGATCTTGGAGTTGTGGTTGCCCTTACGTCCGTTATCGTCGGATCTGCGCCAACCACAACTCCAAGATCGACGAGAGGTGCACCAGAGACGCTCTTCGTGACATCCGGCATCGCCGGACGTGCGCAGACGTGTCACGATCGGTATGTGGACGCAGTCCTGTGGATCGTGCTCGCGATCGCCCTGGCGATCGGCGAGGCCTTCACCGTCACGTTCCTTCTGATCATGTTCTCCGCGGGCGCCCTTGCCGCCGCCGGCGCGGCCGCCCTGGGCGCCGACGTGCTGGTGCAAGTCATCGTGTTCGCGCTGGTCTCCGGCCTGTCCATGGCCGCGATCCGGCCGATCATCGTGCGGCACGCCCGCCCGGCCGTGGAGACCGGCGAGACCCCGATCGGGGTGGAGGCTCTCGAAGGGTCACACGGCACCGTGCTCGAGGAAGTCGACGCCGACCGCGGCATGATCAAGATCGACGGCGAGCTGTGGCAGGCGCGGTCCTTCGACGGCAACGAGAAATATCTTCCGGGCGAACGCGTCCGGGTGCTCCGGGTGCGAGGCGCCACCGCGATCGTGTGGCGCGACGATTTGCCCAACATGTAGAGAGAGGCACGATGGAACTCGTAGCTGGCGTTCTGATCCTTGTGATCGCGCTATTCGTGCTGGTCACGGTGGCCAAGTCGGTCCGCACCGTGCCGCAGCAGCGGATGGACGTCGTGGAGCGCCTCGGCAAGTACAAGCGCACACTTTCCCCGGGCCTGAACCTCCTGGTGCCGTTCGTCGACGCGGTACGCACCAAGGTGGACATGCGCGAGCAGGTCGTCTCGTTCCCGCCGCAGCCGGTGATCACCTCGGACAACCTGGTGGTCTCGATCGACACCGTGCTCTATTTCCGGGTGGTCGACCCGGTCCGGGCGACGTACGAGATCTCGAACTTCCTGCAGGCAATCGAGCAGCTGACCGTCACCACGCTGCGCAACGTGATCGGCTCGCTGGACCTCGAGCGGGCCCTGACGAGCCGCGAAGAGATCAACCGTCACCTGTCGAGCGTTCTGGACGAGACCACCGGCCGCTGGGGCATCAAGGTGACCCGCGTGGAGATCAAGGCGATCGAGCCGCCGCCGAGCATCCGCGATTCCATGGAGAAGCAGATGCGCGCCGAGCGGGAGCGCCGCGCGACCATCCTGAACGCCGAGGGGCACAAGCAGGCGCAGATCCTCACCGCCGAGGGCGAGAAGCAGGCCGCGGTGCTGAAGGCCGACGGTGACCGGCAGGCGCGCATCCTGCAGGCCGAAGGCCAGGCCAAGGCGATCCGTACGGTGTTCGACGCCATCCACACCTCCAACCCGTCGCAGAAGGTGTTGGCGTACCAATACCTGCAGGCGCTGCCGCAGATCGCGAACGGCTCGGCGAACAAGGTCTGGATCGTGCCGACCGAGCTGTCCCGGGCCCTGGAGGGCATCGGCGGCGCGCTTGGCGGGCTGGCGAACATGGCCGGCGACGTGCCCACCGCGGCCGTCGACGCCGGGGCGGTGGAGCGCGAGGCGGTGGAGGCGGCCGAGGCCGCGGCTGCCGAGGCGCAGAAGGTTGACGAAGCGGTCCGGGTAGCGGAGGCGCAGGTGTCCGGCGACCAGGGTCAGGCGGCGTTGCCGGCGCCCGAGCCGGTCCCGCCGTCCGCCGCGCTGGGAAGCGCCGACTACAACGGTGCCGGCCAGGTAGAACGCACCTAACCCGCCGACGCAGTGTCTCGCGCTTTCGTCCGTTTCGCCCTAGGGCGCGGCGTTATTGTGCAATGCTGGCGCGGGGATTTCTACGCGCGAGGCGGCGCCATGACCATCAGCCACCACCACACGGCGAGCGGACGCCCGCTGCGGGTGGCGCCCGCCTGGGTCGGCGCCGCCCGGCGCGGCCATGACGATCACTCGCTTCCGGTGCGCGAGGCCGTCTGGATCTGGTCGGTACGGCGGTACGCGCGGCTCGGTCTCTGGGCGCTCCCGGTCGGCGCCGCGCTCTACGGCTGGACCACGCTGGGCATCGCCACACCGCCCGGTCCGCTGGTGGTACGCCTGGTGGCCGGCTGGCTCGCCACCATCGCCATGATCGCCCTCGCCGGCCTGCTCGCCGGCTCCCGGACCCGTGGGATAGCTGCAGCCGGACTGCTCGTCGGCCTGGCCGGCCTGGTTCTGCTGCTGCCAGTCGCCGCGCTGCCGCCTGGCGTCGCCCCGGACGGGATGCCGGTCACCGCCCGGTATGTCCATACGCTGGCCCTGATCGCCGCCGCCGTGTCGGGTGCCGGCTGGCTGCTGCTCGGGTGGGCGGTGTTCCGGTCCGGTCTGGTCAATCCGGCCGACGGAGTCCTGCTCATGCTCGCCGCGGTCTCCATGGGCGCCGGATCGCCCGCGGTCAAGCCGCTGCCCACGGTGGGTGCGCTGCTACTCCTCGCGGCTGGTATGGGCATCGCGTGGACGGGTAACCGGCTGATTCCTCGCACCTGACGCCATGGCATGCTCGCCGGAGCGGCAAAGACCTCCGCGATCTTGGAGTAGTGGTTGCCCTTATGCCGCTTGACGACCGATTTGCGCCAACCACAACTCCAAGATCGGCGAGGAACCGGCGGGGACCGGTCAGCGGTCGGCGGGGTCGGCGATGGTCGGCGGTGGTCGGCGGGGTCGGCGGGTGGGAGGAACGATCGTGGCGAAGGTGGTCGGCGACATCTCGGTGTCCCTGGACGGGTTCGTCACCGGCCCCGACCCCGGTCCGGCGAACGGCTTGGGCCGCGGCGGCGACGCCCTGCACACCTGGGCACTGCACGGCGACGCGACCGACGCCGAGGTGCTCGCGGACGCGGTCGACGCCACCGGCGCGGTGATCCTGGGCCGGCGTCTGTTCGACATTGTGGACGGACCGCACGGCTGGACCGACGAGATGGGTTACGGCGCGGCGCATGCCGCCCAACCGCCCATGCTCGTGGTGACCCGGACTCCACCCGAGACGGTACGGCTGGAAGACCGGTTCACGTTCGTCGTGGACGGCCTCCGCAGCGCCGTGTCCAAGGCGATCTCCCTGGCCGACGACCGGGATGTGGTGGTCATGGGCGGCGGCGCCGTTGTCCGCGGCTGCCTCGACCAGGGCCTGCTGGACGAGCTCCGGTTGCACCTGGCACCGGTGATCCTCGGCGCCGGCACACCGCTGTGGGACGGGAACGTCCCGCGTACGCTCCGGCAGCTGCACGTCCGGGTGTCCGGGCACGCCACCCACCTGACCTACCGGGTCGCCTGACGCCCGTGCCGGTCCACCTCATCACCGACCCGGACGACGAACGCCTCGGCGACTACCGCGCGCTCACCGACCTCGAGCTGCGCACCCGGTGGGAGCCGCCGCACGGGCTGTTCATCGCCGAGGGGGAGCTGGTGCTGCGGCGGGCGCTGCGCGCCGGCTACCGGCCCCGCTCGTACCTGGTCGACGCCAAGCGGGTCGACCAGCTGGCCGATCTGGCCGAAGGCGCGCCGGTGTACGCCGCGACGCCCGAGGTCCTCGCCCGCGCCACTGGATTCCACGTGCACCGGGGCGTTCTCGCGTCGTTCCATCGGTCGCCGGTGCGTGCGGCGGACGAGGTCCTGGCCGGTGCCCGGCGGATCGCGATTCTGGAGGACGTCAACAATCACACCAACATCGGCGCGGTGTTCCGGGGCGCCGCGGCGCTCGGCGTCGATGCGGTGCTGCTGTCGCCGACCTGCGCCGATCCGCTGTACCGGCGCAGCGTCCGAGTCAGCATGGGCGAGGTCTTCGCCGTGCCGTACGCGCAGCTGGAGCCGTGGCCGGACGGACTGGAACGGGTACGGGCGGCGGGCTTCACGGTGCTGGCCCTCACGCCCGCCCCGGACGCCGTCCCGTTGCAGCGGCTGACCGCGGCGCAGCGCACGCGGGCCGCGCTGCTCCTGGGCGCCGAGGGATCGGGTCTGTCCCGTGGCGCGCTGGACGCGAGCGACGTGCCGGTGCGGATCCCGATGCGCCGCGGCGTCGACTCGTTGAATGTGGCAGCAGCCGCCGCAGTCGCCTTCTGGGAGCTGGGCCGCGATGACTGATAGAGCCACCGCCACACCCTCCGCGATCTTGGAGTTGTGGTTGGCACGAAGCCGTGCGATATGGACATAAGGGCAACCACAACTCCAAGATCGCGG
>DATBGW010000168.1:0-3268 GCA_036557765.1 Actinoplanes sp. | reverse complement strand
TCGGCGGAGAGACGGGCGCGATCGCGGAGAGACGGCGGCGATCGCGGAGAGACGGCGGCGATCGCGGAGAGACGGCGGCGATCGCGGAGAGACGAGAGCGCGATCGGCGGAGGGATGAGAGCGCGATCGGCGGAGGGATCGCGGTCGCGGCGGGATGCGGTGGCTGGGAAGGTGCCGCGGTCCGGCGTACCGTGCAACGATGCGCTGACAGAATACGGCCAGGGTCGAAGAGCACCGTGGAGGCACGTATGACCGACCAGCACCGGCCACCGCTCGAGGAGACTCAGGAGGTGGCGGACGCGATCGAGGACGATGTGGCGGTGTCCGCGTTCATGACCGGGGGCGGACCGGACGCCGAGAATCCCGAGTTCGTCGCGCCGGGCTCGCGGCCGCGGTTCCGGACCGGCGCGGATCAGCCATGGGAGCCCATCGACCTGTGCGAGGCGCAGGGCCGGGATCCGACACCGGCGAACATCGAACGCGCCCGCCGTGAGCTGGAGCGCGACGGCGCCAAGGCGATCGAGAAGACGGTCCCCTAGCCCACTGGGACGGTGCGACCGGTCCGCGCCGCCTCCGCCACGGCGGCGAGGATGGCCGTGACGTGCGCCCCGAACCTTACGTCGATCGGCGACCGCAGCTTTCCCACCGCGGTCGCGATCAGCTCGTCCAGCGCGTACCCGAACGCTGCGACCGCGTCCGCCGACTCCGACGGCATCCGTACGATGCCCGCCGGCCCGGCGAACACCGCGTCCTGGCGGGCAGCAGCGGGCGGCGCGTCCAACGACAGCGTCAGCGTGCTGATCGCCCCGGACTCGTGCCGCGCCAGCACGTGCGTCATGTCCGGTGCGCCGACCATGGCGGTCACCTCGGCCACCGGACCCAGCACGCGCACCGCCATCGCGAACGCATGCGGGCCGATGTCCCACAGGCCGCCCTTCTCCTGCCGCCAGGGCGAGGCGCCGAACGGATTCCCCGGCGCGAAGATCTTGTCGACGTACTCGACCCGGGCTTCCAGCCAGCCCCCGGCCGACACGGTCCGGTCCAGAAAGTCGCGAACCACCGGCTGGAATTGCCGGGTGAAGAAGACGACAGAGGCGACCTCGCGCTCGGCCACGGCCGCGGCGATCTCGGCGGCGAGCTTAGGGTCCAACGCGACCGGCTTGTCCAGCAACAGATGCCGGCCGGCACGCGCGGCCTGCAGCGCAATCGGCGCCTGTACGTCCGGCGGGAGCGCCACGGCGATGGCGTCGACGTCCGCGATCAGTGCATCGATTCCCGGGTACGCCGCCCCGCCGTACCGGTCCGCGAGGTCGGCCGCCTTCGTCTCGTTGCGGCCCCACACGCCGACGAACTCGACATCGTCATGCGCCGCCAACGCGGGCGCGTGCACCATCTGCGCCCACGGCCCCGTTCCGAACAGCCCGAATCGCACCGCCGCAAGTTAGCACGGCTGCTCTGATCAGTACGCTGTGCCGCGTGAACGGTCCACTGTCGGTCGTGACCATCGTCGCGGCGCTGGCGCTCGCGATCTGGTGCCTGGCCCGGGCCGGGTTGAACCGGGCGCCGAGCCGGTTCGACCTCGCCGCCGCCATGGCACTGTCCGTACTGGTGGCGGCGCTGGTCCTGGTCGCGGTGGCCGGCCTCTTCGACGGCAGCCGGCCGAGTGAGACCGGCACGTTCATCGGCTACCTGATCACCACGATCGCGTTCGTGCCGGCCGGCATCGTGCTGGCCCGGATGGAACCCACCCGGTGGGGCAGCCTCATCCTCGGCGTCGCCTGCCTGGTGCTCCCCGTTCTGGTGCTGCGCCTGCAGCAGATCGCGTCGGTGACCGGTGGCTGAGCCCTCGTCCCCCGCCCGGCCGCGGGATGCCGCGATCAATACCGGTCTCGGCCGGGTGCTGTTGTTCGTGTACGGAATCTTCGCGCTCTCCGCCAGCGCCCGGGCGACCGTACAGATCGCCACCAAGTTCGCTGAGGCGCCGCTGGCGTACGTGCTGTCGGCGGCCGCCGCGGTGATCTACATCGCGGCCACTGTGGGACTCGCGATCGGCGGTCGCCGCGGGCGCCTGATCGCGCTGACGAGCTGCACGATCGAGCTGATCGGGGTGCTGGTGGTGGGCACGCTCAGCATCGGCGACAAGGCGGCCTTCCCGGACGCCACGGTCTGGTCCGGATATGGCAGCGGGTACGGGTATGTGCCGCTGGTCCTGCCGATGGTCGGCCTGTGGTGGCTGTGGCGCCACCGCGAGCGGTAACCCCCGACACCGTCGGCAGTCTTGGATACGCGCGGGAGCACCGCTCACCTTCCCGCGATCGTGGAGTGATGCGCGCGGAAGCACCGCGGGAGCACCGCTCACCTTCCCGCGATCTTGGAGTTGTGGTTGGAACGAATCGGGCGCAAGGCCGCGTAAGGGCAACCACAACTCCAAGATCGCGGGAAGGGTAAGTGCTACGCCACCAAATGGGGGACGAAGAAGCAGCGGTTCTTCGTTACCAGGCCCTCGACGTCCAGGCCCTCGCGGATGCCCATGCCGGCCGGCTCGCCGTCGATCAGCCAGCTCCCGATCACCGGGTGCACCGTTCCCTCGAGCGCGTCGAACGACGGCAGCTCCCGCAGCTCCTGCAGGACGAACCGGCCGTCGGCGCCGTACTCCGACGGGTTGTCGGTCACGACCGTGCCGTCACGCACCAGCGTGACCGACCCGCCCTCACGTCCCCAGACCGGCTTCTTCGCGTAGCTGGCGAGCGACGCGGCGCCCGACGACTCGGCGAAGTATGTCGGTAACAGGTACTTGCCACGTTCCGGATCGGAGCCGAACAGTTTCCACAGCACCGGCAGGAGCGCCTTGTTGCCGAGCAGCGCTGCAGTGTAGGGCGGCTCGATCCACACCGTGCCGTGCTTCATCGGGTCGGCCATGTTCCGGAAGAACGCCTTGCCGCCCTCCTCGTTCCAGAACCACTCCCACGGATAGAGGATGAAGATCACGTCGATCGGCTCGGCCTTGTGTTCCTGGCCCGGTGCGGGAACGAACAGCACCCGGTCGCCGGCCACGTCCCAGCCGATCTGGCTCATCGCGATCAGCTCCACCGGATAGCCCGCCTCCTCGGCGGTCGCCATCAGATACGCGACGTTCATCCGGTCCTCGCCGGTGGTCTCCGACGTCTCGTACGCGAAGAAGATCTTGGGCTTTTCGGGCAGCCAGGGCCGGGCCTCACGCAGCTTGCCGAGATTGCGCCGCCAGGCGCCGGGGTTCGCCGGCTCGCCG
>DATBGW010000167.1:0-4775 GCA_036557765.1 Actinoplanes sp. | reverse complement strand
TTATGCCGGACTCCTCCGGCATTGCGCCAACCACAACTCCAAGATCGCGGGGGGCACCCGCCGGCTCGTCCTCTTTCAACCACGTCGCCTGGCCGGCCACCACCAGCGCCACCCGGTCGCAGGCGTCCGCCAGTGCCTGGTTCACCGTGCCGAGCGCGTCCGCGAACGCCCGCCCCACCGGCGTCGCCGGCACCAGCGACAGGCCCACCTCGGGGCTGACCAGGACGAGCCGGCCCGCGCACGCTCGTACCGCGTCAGCGAGGGCGGCGACGGTGGCCAGGTCATCGTTCGGCTGGTGGGCCGGGTCGAGCAACGTGGTGACCCAGCCGCCGAGATCGTCCACCAGCAGCGTGTCGTCGGGCTTGGCCTCGGACAGCACGACCGCGAGCCGCCCGGGGTCACCGGCCGCCTCCTCGGTGGACCAGGACTGCGGCCGCCGGCGCTGGTGTGCCTCGATCCGGTCCAGCCACTCCTGGTCGTCCGCGCCGCCGGCGGACGTGGCGACGTACCGCACCGACGGGACGTCCGCGACCAGCGACTCGGCGAACGCGGACTTCCCGGAACGGATCCCGCCGAGCACCAGGACGGCGTTCCACCGATCAACGGGCATGGTCGTACCTTACGGCGGCCACCTGTCACGGCGCGGGCAGCCCCGAAACGGCGAGCCGAAGGCCGTAGGGTGGACAAGGGTCCATCGAGCAGCGAGGGAGGCCGCGGGCATGCCGTGGAGTTGGCGGTACGAAGGTGTCGACGGGCAGCAGGTGAGCGGCCCGGTCGAGACGTTCAGCAGCCAGGCCGACGCGGAGTCGTGGATCGGCCAGGCCTGGCGCGCACTCGCCGCCGCCGGCGTCACCCAGGTCAGCCTGGTCGAGGACGACCGGGTCGACTACAAGATGAGTCTGCTGCCGGCCGAGTGACCGGATCACAGCTTTCCCGGCGCGTTCCCCGGAACGCGTTCGTACCTAGTCCGGTCTTCGTCGGGATCGTGGCGCTGACCGCGGTGAGCGGCTGGATGACGTGGACCGGCTACGGCAACGTGCGGGTGGACGTGTTCCTGCTGGTGATCTGCGGCTGGCTGGTGTCGCTCTGCCTGCACGAGTACGCCCACGCGCTGGTCGCCTACGTTGCCGGCGACCGCGCCGTGGCCGAGCGCGGCTACCTGCGCCTCAACCCGCTGAAGTACACGCACCCGATTCTGTCGATAGTGCTGCCGATCATCGCGGTGATCCTCGGCGGCATCGGCCTGCCGGGCGGCGCGGTGTGGGTCGACCACGCGCAGATCCGCAGCCGCGCCAAGCAATCGCTGATCAGCGCGGCCGGCCCACTCACGAACGTTGTCTTCGCTCTGGTGCTGGCGGTGCCGTTTGTCGCCGGCTGGGGACCGCACATCGCCGTGAACGAGCTGGGCCAGTATCAGATCGTCGGCAGCCGGGAGCACATCGAGTTCTGGGCGGCGCTCGCACTGCTCGCGTTCCTCCAGGTCACGGCGAGTGTCTTGAACTTCCTGCCGGTTCCGGGCCTGGACGGCGGCAACATCCTCCAGCCATGGCTCAGCCCGCAGTATCAGCGCGTCTTCAACCTGTTCGCGCCGTACGGGTTCATCCTGCTCTTCGCGCTGTTGTGGCAGTCCCGCATCAACGGCTGGTTCTTCTCGATCGTCTACTGGCTGTCCGAGCTGATCGGCGTGCCCCGCGCCCTCTCCGCCATCGGCTTCGAGCTCATGCGCTTCTGGTCCTGACCGCCTCCCCGCGATCTTGGAGTTGTGGTTGGAGCAAACCGGGCGCTATGCCGCATAAGGGCAACCACAACTCCAAGATCGGCGAGGAGGGTTGTGTGTCAGGGGCGGCTGGCCGGGCTCATTGTCTTTGCCGGGTCTCGTACCGCGATCGGAGCCAGCACCTCGTCGATGGCCTTCATCAAATCGGCGTCCAGCTTCACGCCCGCGGCCTTCGCGTTGTCGTACACCTGCTCGGGCCGGGACGCGCCGACGATCGCGGCGGACACGTTCTGGTTCTGCAGCACCCACGCGACCGCCAGCTGGGCCATCGACAGGCCGGCCTGCTCGGCCAGCGGCTTCAGCTGCTGCACGGTGCTCAGCACCTCATCGGTCATCAGCCGCGCGATGAACGTGGCGCCGGACTTCTCGTCGGTGGCCCGCGAGCCCGCCGGCGGCGCCTGGCCGGGCACGTACTTGCCGGTCAGCACGCCCTGCGCGATGGGGGAGAAGACCACCTGGCCGAGTCCAAGCTCCTCACATGTGGGCACGACCTCGGGTTCGATCACCCGCCACAGCATCGAGTACTGCGGCTGGTTGGAAACGAGCTGGATCTTCAGATCCTGGGCCAGCTCCCAGCCCGCGCGGATCTGAGACGCCGTCCACTCGGACACTCCGATGTACAGCGCCTTGCCGGAGTGCACGATGTCGGCGAACGCCTGCATCGTCTCCTCGAGCGGCGTCGAGGTGTCGTACCGGTGCGCCTGGTACAGATCCACGTAGTCGACCTGCAGTCGGCGCAGCGATCCGTTGATCGACTCCATCATGTGCTTGCGGGACAGGCTCCGGTCGTTCGGACCGGGTCCGGTCGGCCAGAAGACCTTCGTGAAGATCTCCAGGCCCTCCCGGCGCTCGCCTTTCAACGCCCGGCCGAGGACTTCCTCGGCCCGGGTGCCGGCGTACACGTCCGCGGTGTCGAAGGTGGTGATGCCCACGTCGAGGGCGGCCCGGACGCACGCGTCGGCGGCCTCCTCCTCAACCTGGGATCCGTGGGTGATCCAGTTGCCGTAGGCGATTTCGCTGATCATCAGGCCGGAACGGCCGAGGTGACGGAACTCCATGAGGTCCGTCATACCCCGTTCACAGCACGGGACGCGTGTCGGCGAGAAGCCGGTCTATCGCGTCGGTCACGTCCGTCTCACTGGCGTGCACCACGTCGATCAGGGGCTCGCCACGCCGGTCCAGCGCACCCCACCGGCCGCGTCCGTCCCCGATGAGGAACGCCACCGGATGGATCACCAGGGCGGCGTGCGCCGGCGGCACGACCATCCGCCCGCGCTGGTCCACGACACACAGCCGGTCGCCGGCGTCGACCACGGCCAGCCCTTCTTCAGTGAACCCGTCGAGCCGGCGGCCGCCGGCCAGCACGGTGGCGAACGCCCGGAACTTCGCCGGCACGACCATCCGCCCGTGCCGGTCGACGGCGCCCCACCCACCCCGGCACACCGGCGCCACGCCGCGGTGGAACGGCCGCACATCGTCGAAACCGCCCGGAATGATCACCCGGTCCCGCTGGTCGATGGCGAACCACCCGCCCACCCGGTCGCGGGACACCCACGCCAGTCCGCCGGAGAACCCGGTCGCCCCGAGATAGCCGGCCGACCCGTCGATCAGCACCCGGCCATCCTCGCCGATCAGCTCCCACGTGTGCGCGCCCGGACGCCGCACCCATGCCGCGCCCTCGGCGAACGGCTGCGCGTCCCGGTACCGTGCCGGCACCGCGTCCTCGTACCCCCACAACCCCGTCCGTACGTCGCAGACCGGCTGCGGGCCCTCGTTCCGTCCCAGGATTTCGTCGCGGGTGCGCGGATACGGTCCCCAGCCATGCTCACGCACCCGCCGCACAACGGCGTCCAGCGCCACCGCAACCCGGGCCGTCATGCCGTGATCCGTGCTGTTGCGCAGAGACAGCGCCGCCTCGAACTGTTGCAGGGCCTCGAGATAGCGGCCCTGGTCGTACGCAGAGCGTCCGGCGAGTTCGTGCATCTCGGCCCGCAGCCGGTCCGGCAACTCCATCGAGTTCGCATCGGCGAACAGCCGGTCCGCCTCCGCGTACTCGCCGCGCCACTGCAACACGTGGGCCAGCCGGGCCGCCGCGATCGCGGTCCGCCGCAGCTCGCCGGTCGCCTCGGCATGCCCGAGCGCCGCCCGGCCGTCGGCCAGTGCCGGGTCGAGATCGCCCAGCACCCGCGAGACCACCGCGCGCAGGCTGAGCAGCCGGGCCCGGATGGCATCGCGCTCCGCATACTCCACTTTGTCCGTCAGGCGATCCCGGACCGCGCGCAGCCGGTCCGGGTCGGAGGCCACCTCGCGCAGCGTCTCCGGATCGAAGTGCCATGGGTACGCGGCGAGAACATGTTCCGGATCGGCCAGGCGGCCTTCGTGCCGGTCGGGCCGATCACCCTGCCGCCGGGCCGAACCGTCGCCACGACCCCGCACGACCGGATACGGCGCCGTAGTGGCCGCGAACCAGTCCGGCCTCCTCACCTCCACATCGGACGCGGCGGGGGCCACGCCGGCGACCAGGGCCGGGTCCGCCGGGCGCGGGCCGAGTGTCGGCCGGCCGAGGCCGCTCGACTTCAGCCGCCGGCCGAGGCCGTGGTCCACAGTGTCCGGTCGAGCTTCGGCGACCACCGGCCCGGTCGCGACGACCTCCGCACGGATGACGTCGCCGTCGGCGACATGGGTGTCGACGATCTCTCCGGTGACGATCTCTCCGGTCACCTCATCGGCGGTTCCGGTGCTGATCGTCCACGTCTCCGCTGCGAAGGGCTGGTCGTCCGCCGGCGCGGGCGGCTCTGTGGCCGGCTCATGTGGACCGACGAATTGCTGCGGAGCCGACCGCGGCCGCGTCGCGAACCAGCCGGACGGCGCCGTCGCCGCGACGTCGCTCCGCAGCGTCGCGGAGGACGCCACAGCCGCGTCTACGTGCGCCGCCACCGGACTGTCTCCGCTCCTTCGTCCGGGCTGGACACCGGTCACCGGCCGGAGCCGGTCGCCG
>DATBGW010000166.1:0-5174 GCA_036557765.1 Actinoplanes sp. | reverse complement strand
AGCCAGCGGCGGACCGGCGCCGGCAGTGGGTCCAAGTCGCCCGCGCTCACCCGGGGCGTGGCCGCCGGCCGTGCGTCTGCAAGCAATTCGTCGATCTCCGCCGCCATCCGTCGCTCGAAAAGGACACGGGCTCCGGCCGCTGCTGCCCCGAGCCCGGCCGTGCCGACGATTGTTCCAGTGACGACCTTCATCGCTCGCATGCCGGCCCTCCTTTTGGGTCATCCGGCCACCGCGGATAGAAAGGCCCGTGGGGCCTGCTTGAGTTGCCGGAGCGGACACCGACCGGTTCCTTTCCTGGGCGGCGGGCTGGGCGGCGGTCCGTCTCGACCGGAGCCGTCCATTGTGGCGGATGGTCTTCGTCAGCGGGCTGGCAACCGGTGGTTGTGGTTCATCACGCGATGGCGGACGGGGTCGCGGATGCGGCACTCGCCGCACTGCGCCACGGTCAACGACGTGATGCTGACCGCGGTTGGGTCCGGCATCCAGCGTTTGCTGCGTGAGCGAGGTCTGTCCACACGCGGTCTCGTCCTCAGGGTTTCGGTCCCGGTGGCCGGCGCCCCCGGATCGCGCAACGCCGGCGGAACGCTCGTCCGCCTCGGGTATCCGTTGGATGATCCGGCACAGCCCTTCCCTGATCAACCTCTACGTAACAAATGTGCCCGGGCCCGAAGCACCGCTGTGGTTCGCCGGAGCCAGGGTCCGCAGCGCGTATCCCCTGCCGCCGCTCACCGCCGGGGTTCCGCTCGCGCTCGGCGTGCTCTCGTACGCAGGCTCATCGACGCTGACAGTCACCGGTGCATCGAGTTTGGCCGTCGACGCGGTCGCCGGCGGCGCCCGGACGGCGATGCTCGCATTGCACTTCCCGGCGCTTCCCGCTCAACCAGGTCGTTAGGCCCTGTACGGCGCCCACGATGGCTGGCCACTGTGAGGTGGAACCGGGGGTCATGGTCGGTCACGAGGTGCGTGGATGAGAAGCGGGTCGGTTCCGTGGCAGCGGGCGGTGGCGGCGGCTCTGCCCGCAGTGACGCCGCTCGTGATGAAGGTGGTGTTCAACCGGCTGGATCATCGCTACGGCACGGTGCGCGGTTACCGCCGAGCCATGGCAACGTACTGGATGCTGTGCGGCGCGGTGCCGACGGCCGTCGCCGGACCCCGCCGGCTCGCCGACGTCCTCCGAAAACCACCCAAGCCGGTGCCCGCGCCCCGCTGGCTCGCGGTCGCCGGACTGCTGGTGCCACCAGCCGGCGCGCTCGCCACCGAGCTCCGCCCGCAGCTGCGCAACGCCGATCGGCGCAGCGTCGCCACCGCGGTCGTCGTGGGCCTGACGAACGCGGTTGCTGAGGAACTGTTCTGGCGGGGCCTGCCTGTCGCGCTGTTTCCGGACGACCCGATTCGCGGATGGATAACCCCGGCCGTGGGGTTCACGCTGTGGCACCTGGCACCGTTGTCAGTGATTACTCATCCGCGTGGACGGTTTCCCATCCTCGCCGGCGCGGCCATGATCGGCGCCGGAGCCGGATGGGTCGCCTGGTCCACCCGCTCCCTACGGAGCGTACTCATCCCGCACGCCATCACGGACTCGTGCGGAGTGCGTGCGGCCCGGACGATCTGGATGGGTCGTGCCGACGGCCACTAGTCACTGTCAGTCCTCTCACCTTTGGAGGTGTGTTGTGTCGATTTCCCAGACGCGCGGACAGCGGCGCGTGCACCGTCGGCCGGACACAAGACGGTCTGCCGTGCTCAGCAACGGCGACGGACCGGACACGGCTCCGGATCAGGTCACGCTGCACCCGGTGCGGCACGGTGACCGCGAGATCGGGGCGTACGTCGTTGGACCACAAGGCGTGACATTCGTACCGGCTGTCGACTCCACCGCGATCGCCCTGGTGGCTCTCGCCAGTGCGACGGCCATGACCATCGCGGCATCGGTTGCCATTGCCGTCCGGCGCCGTCCAGCAATCGGCACGGTGAGCATGGGACCCGGCGGCTGGGTCAGCCTCAAGCGGGCCAGTACGCCGCCACTGGAAGCGGCGACAGCACGCCCGTGGTGGGCACACCTCCTGCGGGCCCACCGGCTCATCGTGCAGCCTTGACCGACGAATGGCGCCGATGCACCACCGTTCCGCGGGTCACTCAGCGGCAGACTCGCGACGAGACATCGTTCCGGGCCGATGGTCCCGTCGGGTAGGGACCTGTCGCTCTGCCACTACGACGCTACGAGATCGACGATCAAGGGAGGAAAGGGACTAGGAGGAGTCATGTGGACCCGAACCATCGTCGTAGGGACCGACGGCAGCGACGGAAGCAAGACCGCCGTGCGCTGGGCCGCCCGTGAAGCGGAACGCCGCGGCGCGCTGCTACGCATTGTGCACGCCTTCGATTGGGAGTGGCATTCGGCTCGATACAGCATCGGCGGGGAGTACCTGAACGAGGCTCGCCAGCACGCGGACGCGGTGGTCGCGAACGCCACCGACGAGGCACGCGCGGTGGCCCCGGCCATCCGCATCCAGGCGGACGCGCTGATCGGCAATGCGGCCCCGCAGTTGCTGGAGATCGCCGCTGACGCCGACCTGCTGGTCGTGGGCAACCGCGGACGGGGCGGCTTCGCCAGCCTGTTGCTCGGCTCGGTCAGCCAACGGCTCGCGCTTCATGCACCGTGCCCGGTTGTCGTGGTCCGCGGCGACAGCGACGCCGGAGTCGTGGCGGTCGGCGTGGACGACTCGCCAGCTGCCGAGCATGCCCTGGAGGCCGCGTTCACGGCCGCCACCGAACGTGGTTGCGCTGTGGTGGTCATCCACACCTATCTGCCACCGACGCCGCTGTGGCTCGCCAGCGACGTCTCCGCAGTCGACGTTGAGACGCCGGAGCAGGACGCGATCGAACGGGAACGGCTGGACAACCAGCTCATCCCGTGGCGCGGGAAGTTCCCCGACGTGCCGGTGGAGTCCATCATCTCGCACGACAGCGCAGCCGCGGTCCTGGTCGGAGTCTCGAAGAGTGCCCAACTGGTCGTCGTCGGCAGCCGCGGTCACGGTGCGCTGACCGGCATCATGCTCGGTTCCACGGGGATGCAGTTGGTACACCACGCCGACTGCCCCGTGCTCATCGCGCGCCCACGGACCGGGGAGGACGCCCAGCGATAACCGTCCACAGCGGTCGGTGCAGATACGGGCCGGTCCAGCAGGCCGGCCCGTCATCGTTGAGGATTAATGCCCGTTGAGCCGCTCGTTATCCACGAAGACCGGACAACGAGCGCGGCGAGCCACGGCAGCAAAGACCGCCGCAACGGCGGGTTCCGACGACTCTCCCAACACGACAGCGCGGCAGGACCGCGACGCTGCCGTCAGCGTGACCGCGGCGTCGATGCTTCGGCAGATTTTGGTCGTCACGCGTACACGGGGATACTTTTCCGCCCAGCGCTCGATGAGGTCGCAAAGCAGGGCGTCGTCCGCCGCGGGCGCCGGTCCGGCGCACACCACGCACACCGGGGCGCCGCAGGCGTCGGCGTGGTCGAGGCCTGCGCGCAACGCGGTATCCGCCGACGCAGCTCCGACGATGCCGACGAGGATCGGCGTCGCGTCAGGGACGCCGGCGGCGGGTGGCATCCGATCGAAGGACATGACGTCATCGCACATCATGATGCCTCCAGGGTTCTCCCTTCAAGCCTCCCTTACGGCGCTGTTCCCAGGCAGGGCCGAAGGTCCGCCCGAGGCAGTCCGAGTGGGCCCCCGTCCGCCGCGATGACCGTCGCGCCCGGCGAAGGCGGTCGTCCAGCCTATAGGAGCCGGTCCGCTGTTGGGGGCACGACCATGACGGAACGGTACGCGTGGTGCAACGTGGCCATGGCGACGCTGCCGAGCAAGATCTCCTTGACTGCGGACCGGCCGCGGGACCCGACGACGAGCAGCGCCGCCCCCTCGGTCCGGGCGGTGGCGGCCAGCGCGTCCGCCACGGCGCGCCCGGACGACCCACCGCCCGCGTCGACGCGCCGCAGACGCGCGGGTGGCGGCGCGTCCACCGCGTCGAGCACGCCGTCAGAGACGAGTACGGGCACCAGATCGCGGGTAGGGAACAGTCTTCCCGCTGCGGCGAAGGCCGTCTGCGCGCTCGACGAGCCGTCCCAGCCGACGACGACCGGGCCGCCGGGAAGTGCGGCATATTCCGCTGAGAGCAACGGATGCGGCACCACGATCACCGGCCGCGGTGTGTAGTGCACGACCATGTCCGACACGCTGCCGAGAACGGCCCGGGCGCCGCCGAGGCCGCGAGAACCCACGACGAGCACGTCCGGGTCGAGCTTCTCGGCAAGCCGCGGCAACTCCAGGCCCTCCCCGCCGTAGCAGCGCTGGATGACCGGTTCGGCGCTCCATCCGGCGGCGCCGGCGAGGGTCACTCCGATGGCGACGAGACGTTGGGCTTCGCGTTCGCCCTCGCGTTCGATCGCTTCGATGAAGTAATTGACGTTGCGGGTACCGGTCCACAGGCGCCGCCGCATCGCATCGCTGGCGAACGGCGGTGTCCAGAGATGGCAGATCCATGCGTGCGCGCCGGGGAACAGCGTCGCGCCGACGCCGACGGCCGCGACCGCGGCCGGTGACCCATCGAACCCCATGAGCAGACGGACCGGCATCGCACCTTCCTTCACGTCCCGAGACCCTCAGAGTGACACGATGACCACGGCACAGCCCGGGCCTTTGGTCCTGTGATCGACCGGGTTCGCGGCTTGGTCAACGAGCCGCATCCTGCGCCGCACGCCGCGACGTCAGAGCGGTGAAGACCTCGGCGTACCGCAGAAGATGCAGGTCGCCGACGAAGTTGTCGCGGACGTACGCGTGCGCGGCCGCGCCCAGGCGGGATCGCTTCTGCCGGTCGTCCAGTAGCTCCCGGACCGCGGCCCCGAAGGTGGCCAGATCGGACGGGTCGGGTAACAGCACGCCGGTCCCGGCGGCGATCTGGTCGTTGATGCCGCCGATCGCCGAGGCGATCACCGGGCGGCCCTTCCACATCGCCTCCGCGACCGTCAGCCCGAAGCCTTCGGCGATGCTCTTCTGGACGACGATGGCCGCGTGCCGTTGCAGCGCGTTGACCATCGCCGCGTTCTCGTCGATGTCGTCCAGGGGAAGTGTGACCAACAGCGTTCGGGACCGAACCGACGATGGCAGGGTGCGCCATTG
>DATBGW010000165.1:0-8199 GCA_036557765.1 Actinoplanes sp. | reverse complement strand
CGGGCCACGGGCTGCCGGGCCACGGGCTGCCGGGCCACGGGCTGCCGGGCCACGGGCTGCCGGGCCACGGGCTGCCGGGCCACGGGCTGCCGGGCCACGGGCTGCCGGGCCACGGGCTGCCGGGCCACGGGCCAAGATCCTATGGCGCAGTCAATCATGGGAAGGAACGGCCCCGCGAAGGGCCGCCAGTCGCCAAGATCCGCGGCCCCTGCCAGATCATGGACGGGATCGGCCCCGCGAAGGGCCGCCACGCGCCAAGATCCGCAGCCCCTACCAGATCATGGACGGGATCGGCCCCGCGAGCGGCCAGCCTTCGCCAACATCGGCACGCATCGCCCGACCATGGAAAAGAATGGCCCCGCGAGCGGCCCGCCTTGGCCAACATCCGTCCGTCGCCCGATCATGGAAGGGAATGGCCCCGCGACTTGAGCTCGACACCGGTGGTGGCAACACCTTCGATGATGATCTCGGAGGTGGGGGAGCAGCCGGCCAACCTTTGCCAAGATCCGCAGCCATCGCCCGATCATGGACGGGAATGGCCCTACGAGCGGCCATCCGTCGCCAACATCTGCCCGCATCGCCCGGTCATGGACGGGAATGGCCCTGCGAGGGCTGACAGATTTCACAGCACTGAATAACCCCGAGCGGCCACCTCCCCGACAAGCGGGGATCTCGCTCGGGGCCATGCCGATCTGTATCGCAGGCGCCACCCGACTATGGAAGAGCACCGCTCACGCCACCGACGCACCGCGCTCAGATCCTCCGACGGTTCAGGGCCGACACGGCCCATCCGCCTCCGCGATCTTGGAGTTGTGGTTGGCATGAATCGGGCGCTATGCCGCGAAAGGGCAACCACAAGTCCAAGATCGGCGAGGTTCTAGGCCGTTCTAGACCGCCATCATCTCGGGGGTTACCGCGGCTTCGGTGTCGGGGATGCCGAGGTCGCGGGCGCGCTTGTCGGCCAGGGCCAGCAGGCGCCGGATCCGGCCGGCGATCGCGTCCTTGGTGAGCGGCGGGTCGGCCAGCGCGCCCAGTTCCTCCAGCGAGGCCTGCCGGTGCTCGAGGCGGAGCCGGCCGGCCGACGTGAGATGGTTCGGCGCCTCGTCGGCGAGGATCTCCAACGCCCGCGTCACCCGGGCCGCGGCGGCCACCGCAGCGCGGGCCGAGCGCCGCAGGTTGGCGTCGTCGAAGTTGGCCAGCCGGTTGGCGGTCGCCCGCACCTCCCGGCGTACCCGGCGCTCCTCCCAGGCCAGCACGCTGGCATGTGCTCCGATCCGGGTGAGCAGCGCGGCGATCGCGTCCCCGTCCTTGATCACGACCCGGTCGACGCCGCGGACCTCGCGCTCCTTGGCGGTGATGCCGATCCGGCGGGCGGCGCCGCGCAGCGCCAGCGCCGCCTCCGGCCCCGGGCAGGTGATCTCCAGGGCGCTGGACCGGCCCGGTTCGGTAAGCGAGCCGTGCGCCAGGAACGCGCCGCGCCAGGCCGCGACCGAGCAGCACACGTTCGCGGAGACCACGTGCGGCGGCAGTCCCCGCACCGGCCGGCCGCGGACGTCGAGCAGGCCGGTCTGCCGGGCCAGCGCTTCGCCGTCCTTGACGATCCGCACGATGTAGTGGCTGCCCTTGCGCAGGCCGCCGGACGCGAGCACGTGTACCTCGCTGGGGTAGCCGTACACCTCGGCGATCTCCCGGCGCAGCCGGCGGGCGACGGCGCCGGTGTCGAGCTCGGCCTCCACGACCACCCGGCCGGACACGATGTGCAGGCCGCCGGCGAAGCGCAGCAGCGCCGCCATCTCCGCCCGGCGGCAGCACGGCTTGGGCACGTCGACCCGGCTCAGTTCATCCTTGACCGCTGCCGTCATCGCCATCGTGTGTCACCTCATGGACCGGATCTCTTGCGCTTGGTTACGCCTGTGCTTAACGAGCGGCGCCGAGTACCGGCACCAGTGCAACGCCCAACGACTCAGGATCATGCCTGGGACTTCCGTCCGCAACGGCCAACGGTGACAGAACCAGCCGGGCGCCGAGGGCCGCGGCGGCGCGGTGTACCGGTTCGGGTTCGCCCACCCATTTCGCGTCCGCCAGCACCGCGTCGACCCGCAGCTCCGGCAGGTACCAGTGCAGGGCGGCCAGGTGGTCGGCGACCGATAGGCCCGCGGTTTCGTTCTCGACGGCGAGATTCAGCGTGACGAGCCGGCGGGCCGGGCTGGCCACGATGGCGGCGGCCAGCTCCGGAACGAGCAGGTGCGGCAGCACGCTGGTGTACCAGCTGCCCGGTCCGAAGATGAGCCAGTCGGCGGCGGCGATCGCGGACCGTACGCCCGGGCAGATCGGCGGCGACTGCGGGGTCAGGCGTACCGCTTCGACGTGACCCATCGTGACGGCGACCGCGTGCTGACCGCGGACCGTGACCGTCTCCCCCGGCCGTTTCGGGTCACCGCCGCGCACGTCCGCCTCGATGCCGACGGCGTGCCGGGCCATCGGCAGCACGCGGCCGGTAGCCCCGACCATGGCGGCGGCGTGCTCCAGCGCCACAACCGGATCGCCGAGCAGTTCCATCAGCCCGAGCAGCAGCAGGTTGCCCACGGCGTGCCCGGTGAGCGGGTCCGGGTCGCCGATCGCGGCGAACCGGTGCTGCAGCAGCGCGGTCGTGCGCTGCGCGACCGGGTCCTGGCCGGCCAGCGCGGCCAGCGCCTGCCGCAGGTCGCCGGGTGGCAGCAGTGCATCGCGCTCGGCCCGGAGCCGGCCGCTCGACCCGCCGTCGTCGCCGACCGTGACCACCGCGGTGATGTCCAGCTCCAGAGCGGGCGCGCAGTGCCGCAGGCCGCGCAGCGACGCGGCGAGCCCGTGCCCGCCGCCGAACGCGACAACCTTCAGAACCGCGGTCATTCCCGCCCCAGGTCACGGTGCGACGCGTGCGCCGACAGCCGCAGCTCACGCAGCCGGGCGGTGAGCTCCTCGGTGATCGCGACGCTGCGGTGCTTGCCGCCGGTGCAGCCGACCGCGACGGTCAGGTAGCGCTTGCCCTCCCGTTCGAAACCGGGCGCCGTGGCCGCGATCAGCGACGCGTACGTCGACACGAAGTCGCCGGCGCCGTCCTGGCCCAGAACGTACCCGCTCACGGACTCTTCCAGGCCGGTGTGGTCACGCAGCTCCGGCACCCAGAATGGGTTCGGCAGGAAGCGCGCGTCCATGACGTAGTCGGCGTCCGGCGGCAGGCCGTACTTGAAGCCGAACGACAGAACGGTGATCCGCAGTCGACGCGCGTCCTCGCCGCCGAACAGCTCCTCCACCCGGCGGCGCAGCTGGTTGACGTTCAGGTGGCTGGTGTCGATGATCACGTCGGCCTGCTCGCGGGCCTCCTCGAGCAGCTTCCGCTCGGCGGCGATGCCGTCCGCGAGCCGCCCGTCGCCCTGCAGCGGATGGGACCGCCGCACCGACTCGAAGCGGCGGATCAGCACCTCGTCGTCGGCGTCGACGAACACGACCCGGGGCGAGAAGCCGCGCTCCTTGAGCCCGCGGATGGCCCCGGCCAGGTCGGTGGAGAACCGACGGCTGCGCACATCCAGCACCATCGCGGTACGGCGGGCCGCGCCGCCGGCCTCGAACGCCAGCTTGGCCATGTCCAGCATCAGCGCCTGCGGCAGGTTGTCGACCACGTAGAAGCCGACGTTCTCCAGCGCGCGCGCCACCGTGCTGCGCCCACCGCCGGACAGGCCGGTGACCACGACGAGATCGGTGTCGACCTCGTCGGCCGACGGCATGTCGGACGGGAACTCCGGCATGGACTCGGTCACGCCAATCCTCTCTGCGGCAGTGCGACAAGGCGTTGCGTCAAGGCGGGGCGACGCGGCGGGCGACACGCCATCCTAGGCCGACGCCGCCGGTCCCGGCGGCCGTACCTCCGGTCCGGTCACCGATCCGGTATCGGCCTGCGCGATGGCGGCCCGAACCGCGGACGTCTTGACCGGCGCGGGCGCCGGCAGCCCGGACTGGATCCGGTTGGCGCCGGGCTTGGTGCGGCCGGCGCCCCCGGGCGGGATGGCGCCCGGATCCGCCGGCTCCGGAACGGCCGGCGAGGCGGCGGGCGGGTTCAGTGCGGCGAGCACCGCCTCCGCCGTACGCCGGCCGATGCCGGGCACCTCGGCGATCTCCTCGGGCGTGGCCTGACCGACCCGCTTGACCGAGCCGAAGTGCCGCAGCAGCGCCTTGCGCCGCGTCTCCCCCAGACCGGGAACGGAATCCAGGCCGGAGGCCGTCATTCGCTTGGACCGGCGCTGCCGGTGGAACGTGATGGCGAACCGGTGCGCCTCGTCGCGGACCCGCTGCAGCAGGTACAGCGCCTCGGACGTCCGCGGCAGGATGACCGGGAAGTCCTCCCCCGGCAGCCACACCTCCTCCAGCCGCTTGGCCAGGCCGCACAGCGCCACGTCGGTGATGCCCAGGTCGGCCAGCACTGCCGCCGCTGCGTTGACCTGCGGCTGGCCGCCGTCGACCACGACCAGCTGCGGCGGGTACGCGAATCGGCGCGGCCGGCCGGTCAGCGGATCGATGCCGGGCAGGTCCGTGCTCTCCCGCTCCTCCGCCGCGGCGGCCCCCGCCTGCGCACGGAACCGGGCGAACCGGCGCCGCAGCACCTCGCTCATCGCGGCCAGGTCGTCGGTACCGCTGCCGTCGGGGTTGCCGCGGACCCCGAACCGCCGGTACTCGCTTTTGCGCGCCAGACCGTCCTCGAACACCACCATGCTGGCCACCACGTCGGTGCCCTGGATCTGTGACACGTCGAAGCACTCGATGCGCAACGGAGCCGTCTCCATACCGAGCGCGTCGGCGATCTCGTCCAGCGCCCGGCTGCGGGTGGTGAGGTCGCCGGCGCGGCGCAGCTTGTGCCGGGCCAGGGCCTCGCCGGCGTTGCGGGCCACCGTGTCCAGCAAGGCCTTCTTGTCGCCGCGCTGCGGCACCCGCATATGCACCCGGCTGCCGCGGTGCTCCGACAGCCATGCCTCGAGGGCGTCCGCGTCCGGTGGCAGCGCGGGCACGAGCAGGTCCCGCGGCACGTCCCCCTCGCCCTGCTCAGCGCCGTACACCTGACTGCAGAAGTGATGCACGAGGTCGCCGGTGGTGAGGTCCTCGACCTTCTCCACCACCCAGCCGCGCTGGCCGCGGACGCGGCCGTCGCGGACGTGGAAAACCTGCACCGCGGCCTCGAGCGGATCCTCGGCGAACGCGACGACGTCCGCGTCGGTGCCGTCGCCGAGCACGACGGTCTGTTTCTCCATGGCCCGGCGCAGCGCCGCGACGTCGTCGCGCAGCCGGGCCGCCCGCTCGAACTCCAACTGCTCGGACGCCTGCAGCATCTCGCGTTCGAGGCGTTTGACGAACCGGTCGGTGCCGCCGGCCATGAAGTCGCAGAAGTCGTCCACGATCGCGCGGTGCTCCGCGGCGGTGACCGAGCCGACGCAGGGCGCCGAGCACTTGCCGATGTAGCCCAGCAGGCACGGCCGGCCGATCTGGCCGGCGCGCTTGAACACTCCGGCCGAGCAGGTCCGCGCCGGGAAGACGCGGAGCAGCAGGTCGAGCGTTTCCCGGATGGCCCAGGCGTGCGAGTACGGCCCGAAATACCGAACGCCCTTGCGCTTGGCGCCGCGCATCACCTGCAGCCGCGGATATTCCTCGTTCAGCGTCACGGCGAGGAACGGGTACGACTTGTCGTCGCGGTACTTGACGTTGAACCGGGGGTCGAACTCCTTGATCCAGGAGAACTCCAGTTGCAGCGCCTCGACCTCGCTGCTCACCGTCACCCAGTCGACCGAGGCCGCCGCGGTGACCATCTGCTGGGTCCGCGCGTGCAACGACGGGAGGTCGGCGAAGTACGAATTCAGCCTGTTCCGCAGGCTCTTGGCCTTGCCGACGTAGACCACCCGGCCCGATGGATCGCGGAACCGGTAGACGCCGGGCGCGTCCGGGATCGTCCCCGGCGCGGGGCGGTATGTGGACGGGTCGGGCACGGCTCAACAGTAGTGCGTGGCCCCGACACGATCGGCCCGGCCGGAGCTCCGTCGCCGCCGCCACGGCGGTGGCGCCCCGGCCGGGAGCCCCGGTGGATCAGGCCGTCACGACGTTGCCGCCGGTCACCGTGACCGTCGTCTCCGCCAACGGCCTGGGCGCCGGGCCGTTCTGCACGCCGCCGTCGGTGATGGAGAACTGGCTGCCGTGGCAGGGGCAGCTGATCACGCCGCCCTCCACCTTGTTGACGTCACAGCCCTGGTGCGTGCACACCTTGCTGAACGCCCGGAACGAGTTCTTGGTCGGTTGGGTGATGACGTAGTCACCCTTGATCACGCCGCCGCCCACCGGCACGTCTTTCGCGGCTGCCAGCACCGTCCCCGTCGTGGAGCCGCCGCCGGCGTCGGCGCCCTTGCTGCCCGCGGGGGCCGGATCCGCGTGGAAATCGCTGCCGTTGGGATTCGTGCCCTGCGTGCTGCCGCCCTGGCCGGTGCCGCACGCCGCCAGCAGGCATGTGGCGCCGAACGCTCCGGCACCGGCCAGCACGGCGCGGCGACTGCTGACGGGCGACTCGTCCGGGTCCGGTCCCGGGGTCGGGAGGCCGCCGGTGGTCGTCTGCAGGTCAGTCATCGATGAGGAACCCTCCCGTGCCGGTCCGCGAACGTCGATCACGCGGCGTCGTGAGTAGATACGCTGCGGCTCCCGCGCCGGTTCGAAAATGTCCCCGGAATTATCCGCTTCAACCATTGGAGTTTCGCCGGTTTCACGGCGTTTACCCGGCCGATTTGCAGCAGTTTTCAGCTACTGGCGACATGCCTGTGGCGCGTTCACCCAGCCCAGGCGTCGTAGCTGTGCGTGACCTGTGGATGAGGTAACGATCTTCCTACCACCCACCCCGCTCCCCGCGATCTTGGAGTTGTGGTTGGGACAAATGTCCGTGCAACAGACATATGGGCAACCACAACTCCAAGATCGACGGAGGGATCGGCACGGCGCCTGGCTCAGACCGCGGCCTTGGCGCGGGACCGGGACGCGCGCGGCTTGCCGGCCGGCGCCGCGGCCGGCTTCGGCTGCCCGTTGGCCTTGGTGGCGCGGGCCAGCGCGGCGTCGGCGCCGGCCGGCTCGCCGGTGAGCCCGAGCGCGTGCCGCAGGTAGTGCCCGGTGTGGCTACCGGGCACCTCGGCCACTTCCTCCGGCGTGCCCGTGGCGAGCAGCAGACCGCCTCGGTTGCCGCCTTCCGGTCCCATGTCGATGATCCAGTCCGCGGTCTTGATGACATCGAGGTTGTGCTCGATGACGATCACCGTGTTGCCCTTGTCGACCAGCCCGCTCAGCACCATCAGCAGCTTGCGGATGTCCTCGAAGTGCAGTCCGGTGGTCGGCTCGTCCAGCACGTACACGGTCCGGCCGGTGGACCGCTTCTGCAACTCCGACGCCAGCTTCACCCGCTGTGCCTCGCCCCCGGACAGCGTCGGCGCCGGCTGGCCCAGCCGGACGTACCCGAGGCCGACGTCGACCAGTGTCCGCAGGTGCCGGTGGATCGCGGGGATGGCGGCGAAGAACTCGGCCGCCTCCTCGATCGGCATCTCCAGCACCTCGGAGATCGTCTTGCCCTTGTAGTGCACCTCGAGGGTCTCCCGGTTGTACCGGGCCCCCTTGCACACCTCGCACGGGACGTAGACGTCCGGCAGGAAGTTCATCTCGATCTTGATCGTGCCGTCACCGGCGCAGTTCTCGCAGCGGCCGCCCTTGACGTTGAACGAGAACCGGCCCGGTCCGTATCCGCGCACCTTCGCCTCGGTCGTCTCCGCGAACAGCGTGCGGATGTTGTTGAACACCCCGGTGTAGGTGGCCGGATTGGACCGCGGGGTGCGGCCGATCGGCGACTGGTCCACCCCGACGACCTTGTCCACCAGGTCCACGCCGGTGATCCGGGTGTGCCGGCCGGGCACCAGCCGGGCGCCGTTGATCTGGTTCGCCAGGACCGTGTACAGGATGTCGTTGACCAGCGTGGACTTCCCTGACCCGCTGACCCCGGTGATGGCGATGAATTGTCCGAGCGGGAAGTCCACGGTGAGGTTGCGCAGGTTGTGCTCGCGGGCGCCCTGCACGACGAGCTCCCGCCCCGGTGTGTGGGGCCGCCGGAAGGCCGGAGTCGGGATCTTCCGGCGACCGGACAGGTACGCCCCGGTC
>DATBGW010000164.1:0-10285 GCA_036557765.1 Actinoplanes sp. | reverse complement strand
CGTTCACGCCGATGCTGTTCATGGGCGAGGAGTGGGCGGCGGGCACGCCGTGGCAGTTCTTCACCAGCCATCCCGAGGCCGACCTGGCCGCATCGGTGCGGGACGGGCGGCGCCGGGAATTCGGGTCGCACGGCTGGGCCGAGGCGGATGTGCCGGACCCGCAGGACCCGGCCACGTTCGAACGCTCCAAACTGGACTGGTCGGAACCGGTTAAGCCCGGGCACGCCGAGATCCTGGATCTCTACCGGCGGCTGATCGTGCTGCGCCGCAGCCACGCCGACCTGTCCGATCCGTGGCTGGACCGGGTTTCCGTTTCGCCGGGTGACCATTCGGTGGTGATCCGGCGCGGCCGGTGCCTGGTCGCCGCGAACCTGGCGCCGGAGCCGCGCACGGTCCCGCTGGGCGCCGAGCCCGCCAAGGTCCTGCTGGCCACCGCCGCCGGCGTGACCCTGGCCGGCTCCCAGGCGACGCTCCCGCCCGAGTCCGCCGCCGTTTTCTCGCTCTCGTCCTCGTCATAACTCCGCGATCTTGGAGTTGTGGTTGCCTTTATGCGGGTTGTCGCCCGATTCGTTCCAACCACAACTCCAAGATCGCGGAGTTGTGGAGGGGCCTGGTGGCGCACGCAACTCCAAGATCGCGGGACCTTGCGGAGCGGGGCGTGGTGGCGCACACAACTCCAAGATCGCGGGACCTTGCGGAGCGGGGGCGTGGTGGCGCGCACAACTCCAAGATCGCGGGCCTTGCGGTAGCCGGGGACGCGGCCCCGATTCCAAGATCTTGTGGACGCCGTGAACCTCGGTTGATACCGGCCACCTGAGGGGCCGTTTCGGTTCAAGATCTAGCGACCGCCGTGGGTCTTGGTTGATAGCGGCCACGTGAGGGCCGTTTCGGTTCAAGATCTAGCGACAGCTGTGGATCTTGGTAGGAAACGGCCGCGGGAGGGGCCGCTTCTGTTCAAGGTCTGGTGGCGGCGGTGACCTTGGTCGACAGTGGCCCCAATTGGTCCGGTCGGGCGTGGCGCCATCTCTGGCTGAGCGGGTACGCGATGGCACGCAGCCGGTGAATCACGCCGGTCGGGTAGAGATCCGCGGGCGCGTTACGAATCGGATCAAAGGCCAGCGCCGCATCCACGGCAGCCGGCAGCGGCGTGCCGAACGCAACCATCCCGAACGGCCGGAATCCGGCGCCCTGGCCGCCCGCGCTGGTGCTGCTGTCCTCGCTGGTGCTGCTGCCCACCCTGCTGCCGCCGCCGTCGCCGCTGTGCCTGCCGTCGATGTGTGGGCTCCTGCCGCTGCCGTCGGCGCGGATCCGGTCTTCGTCGAACACACCGAGCAGCAGCCGCGCTCCGGTTCCCGCGGCGGCCGTGACCGAGCCGAGGGTCGGGCCGAGCGACGGCCCGGCGGGGTCCGGCTCGGCGTCCAGGTACACCTTGCTGCCGGTGCCCGTGCGGTACGCCAGGATCGAGCCGTACCGGGTGTCGAAACCGGCCCGCGGCACCGGCAGGTGACGCAGCAGGCGGCCGTTGCCCATGGTGGAGAGCAGGAGATCGCACGAACCGCCCACGCGCAGTGCGACGCCGAGCACATCGCGTCGTCCGGGCCGGGTGCCGCCGCCCTTGGAGATTCGCACCGTGACCGGGTACCGGCCGGGCCGATCGACCAGCGTGGACCCGATCGGCCGGTCCAGACCCCAGATCTCCAGCTCGCCGGTGAACGAACGGCCGTCGGGATGCAGGATCCGGCGGTGCCGCGAACGGGCGATCCGCACAGCCAGTGCACCGGTGACCGCGGCACCGGCGAAGATCCCGAGCGCTCTCATGGTCCGGCGGTACCCCGATCCGACCGGAGCAAGCAGACGTGAGGGGGGAACCCCGCCGGTTTTCTTCCGGCGTGCCGCCGACCGGCTGCAGACAGGCCGGACCGGCTCTGGCAGGCTGCACGCCATGACCATGCACGTGCGGTGGGCGGCCGTCACCGACCAGGGACACGTCCGCAGCAACAATCAGGACGCGTACTACGCCGGCGACCGGCTGCTCGTGGTGGCCGACGGCATGGGTGGGATGGCGGCCGGTGACGTCGCCAGCCGCCTCGCCGTGGACGCCATGATCTCCCTGGACGTGCCCATCGACGACGACGACCAGATGGACGCGTTGCACAAGGCGCTCGAGGTGGCGAACGGCCGGATCGCCGAGAAGGTCGCCGAGGACAGCGCGTTGCAGGGCATGGGTACCACGATGACGGCGGTGATCTTCTCCGGCGAACGGGCGGCGTTGGCGCACGTCGGCGACTCCCGGGCGTACCTGCTGCGCGACGGGCGGCTGAACCAGCTCACCAAGGACGACACGTACGTGCAGATGCTTGTCGACCAGGGACTGATCCGGCCGGAGGAGGCGGGCAGCCACCCGCGCCGGGCGGTGGTCACCCAGGCGTTGCAGGGCGAGCCGGTCAGTCCGTCGTACGTGATCGTCGAGCCGGAGCCCGGCGACCGCTGGCTGTTGTGCAGCGACGGGCTGACCACGGTGGTGGCGCCCGAGGTCATCGAAAGTGAGATGGCCGCCCAGCCGGACCCGCAGGCATGCGCGCAGCGGCTGGTCGACCTGGCGCTGGAGGGCGGCGGCCCGGACAACGTCACGGTGATCGTCGCTGATCTCGAGTCCGACGAATGACATAGAGGTCGGCCGCGGTGCCCGGGCTGCGGTACTTTACACCCGTCGCGGGCCGCCAGCCGCGGCTCGGCCCCGGGTGGTGATGACGACGGCACGGCTCCTACCAGTCCGGCTGCCGGTCACGCTCGCCCTGGTGGCCGCGGTCGTTGCAGTGGGTCAGCTGCTGGTGCCGGCCGGCGCTCAGCGGCTGTACACCGACGCGGCGCAGGTCGCCGCCGGAGCCGCCGCGGTCAGCATCTGCCTGGCCACCGGCCGGGTCCACGCCGGCATCGCGGTCCGGTGGCGGGTGCTGCTCACGGTCGGCCTCACCGGTTGGACGCTGGTCCGGGCCGGAGCGCTCGCCCGTGACGTGGTGGACGCGGGCTGGGCGCCGATGGGCTCGCTGAGTGACGCCGGCTTCCTCATCCTGCCCGCGTGCGTGTTCCTCGCTCTGCTCGCGGCCACCGCCGCGCTGCCCCGGCCGGTCCCCACATCCCGCGGACGGGACCGCATCGTGCTGGTCATCGACGCCGTGCTGATCACCGGCTCGCTGCTGGCGCTCACCGCCTCGACGGTGTTCACCGCGAAGCTCCGCGACGCGCCACAGGGTCACCTCGTGGTGGGCGTGGTCGCCGCGTACCCGATCGTCGATCTCATGCTCGCCACGATGGTGGCGCTGCTGCTGACCACCCGGCCGATCACCCGGGCCGGGCGCCGCCCGCTCCGATTGCTCGGCCTGGGGCTCGTGGCGTTCGGCGTCTCGGACATGCTGCGGCTGCTGCACCTCACCGGCGCGCCGCTGTCGCCGCTGGAGTCCGCCGGATACCTGCTCGGCCCGCTGCTCATCGCGTTCGCCTCGCTCCGCCCCCCGGTACGCGCCGACGGTGCCGTCCTGCGCACCGAGCGGGACTGGCTGCACCTGCTGCTGCCGTACGTTCCGGTGGTGACGACCGGTGTGATCATCGCGGTCCGGACCAGCACCGGCGGGCATCTGAGCCCGGTCGACGCGTACCTCGGCTGGTTCGGGCTCGGCCTGGTGGTGCTCCGGCAGATGTTCACGATCGTGGACAACACCGTGCTGCTGGAACGAGTGTCCGAGGGCCAGCTGCGGCTGCACCACCAGGCGTACCACGATCCGCTCACCGGCCTGGCGAACCGGGCGCTGTTCCGGGAGCGGCTGGTGCTCGCGCTGGACGACCACCGGAGCCGGGGCCGGCCGATCGCGCTGCTGTTCGCGGACCTCGACGACTTCAAGCTCATCAACGACAGCTTCGGGCACGCCATGGGTGACCGGATGCTGCACGCGATCGCCGAACGGCTGCTCGCCTGCGTGCCCGCGGACGACCTGGTCGCCCGGCTGGGCGGTGACGAGTTCGCCGTCCTGCTCGAGCATCGGACCGCCGAGGCCGAGCCGATCGGCAACCGCATCCTGGCCGCGCTGCGCGATCCGTTCCGCATCGACGGGCACACGCTCGGGGTCGGCGCCAGCATCGGGCTGGTGGTGCCGGATCCCAACGACCCGGCGCTGTCCGGCAGTCCGGCGCAGGCCGCCGACGCGCTGCTCCGTCGCGCCGACGCCGCCATGTACGTCAGCAAGCGCCGCGGTAAGAACAATCTGGTCCGGTACGCGGGAATCGCCGACGGTGGGCCGCACGCCGACCTGCCGCACCTGCTCGCGCGGGCGCTCACCGGCGCACCGGCCGCGGCCGGGTTCGAGGTCTTCTACCAGCCGATCGTCCGCTTCGCCGACGGGGCGACCGTCGCGGTAGAGGCGCTCGCCCGCTGGACCGACCCGGTGGTCGGGCCGGTGGACCCGGATGTCTTCGTCACGGTCGCCGAACGCACCGGCCTGGTGGCCGCGATCGACGACTTCGTGCTGGACCGGGCGTGCGCCGACGCTGCAGCGCTGGCCAACGCGTACGGCCGGCCAATCGACGTGCACGTCAACGTCTCCGCAGCCCGGCTCGGGCAAGGCTGCCTGTTCGATGCCGTCGTGCAGGCGCTGGAACGGCACGCGGTCCGCCCCTCGCGGCTGGTCGTGGAAATCACCGAAACCCGGCACATCCCGGACCTGCCGGACGCCGCCGCGGTCGCGGCCCGGTTGCGGTCCCTGGGCGTACGCATCGCGCTGGACGACTTCGGCAGCGGGTACAACGCGCTGGCGCAACTGCACGCGCTGCCGGTCGACGTCGTCAAGCTGGACTCGGCGCTGACCGATGTGGAGGTGGCACCGGACCGGGCCGAGGCGCTGTGCCGGTCGGTGCTGGCCATCTGCGCCGCGCTGAACATCACGGTCATCGCCGAGGGCATCGAGTCGGCTGGGCCGGCGCGGGCACTGGCCGCGATGGGGTGCGAGCTGGGGCAGGGGTACCTGTTCGGCCAGCCGCGCCCGGTCCACCGCTTGGCGCCACAGGTGGTCCCGGCGCCGCTGACCCACCCCAACCAGCGCGCCCACGTGCCCGCCCGTCACCTCCACCCCTAGTCCGACCCCGTTCCGTCGATCTTGGAGTTGTGGTTGCCCTTATGCCGCTTTTCGTGGGATCCGTGCCAACCACAACTCCAAGATCGGCGAGGGCGAACCCGTGCGTGGAACCGGGTGGGCTGCTTGACTGGATCACGGTCGGGAGGGGGTGGCGATGGAGGGGATAGCGGCGTTCAACGCGCTGCCCGCGGAACGGCTAGAGGCGGACCTCCTCGCCTGCTGCGCCGTCCCGGACTGGGCGGCCCGGATCGCCGCCGGCCGCCCGTACCGGTCCAAGGATGATCTTTACGCGACGGCGGACGCGGCCGCGCGCGGCCTGAGCTGGCCGGACGTGCTCAAGGGCCTGTCCGCCCATCCACGAATCGGCGAACGGGCGCAGGGCGACTCACGGGAAGCAGCGTGGTCGCGACGCGAGCAGGCGGCCGCCGGGCGCAGCGGGGACGACGCGACGGCGGCGGCGCTGGTCGAGGCGAACCGGGCGTACGAGCAGCGGTTCGGGCACGTCTTTCTGATCTTCGCGAGTGGCCGGACGCCGGAAGAGGTCCTGGCGGCCGTCCGGACGCGGCTGGCCAACGACGACGCCACCGAACGCGCCGTGGTGGCCGACGAGCTGCGCCGGATCGCGCTCTTCCGGCTGGAAAGGCTGCTCGATGAGTGACGTGCCGCGCATCTCCACGCACGTTCTCGACACGGTGACCGGCGAGCCGGCGCGGGGCGTACCCGTGCGGCTGGACCGCCGGGACGGCGACGCCTGGCGCACGATCGCCGCCGGACGCACGGACGGTGACGGGCGGTTGCGCCCACGGATTCCCGCGATGGAGTGGCAGCCGGGCGGCTACCGGCTGGTGTTCGAGGTCCAGCCCTACCTGGGCCGCGAGGCGTTCTTCCCGGAGATCACGGTGGCGTTCCATGTGGCCGACACCGACCGGCACCACCATGTGCCGCTGCTGCTGAGCCGGTACGGCTACACCACCTACCGCGGGAGCTGACCACGCTGCCGCCGAGTCATCTACGGTGGGCCCATGACCGAGATTCTGTCCGACGACGCGGTCGCGTTCGTCGCCGATCTGAACCGGCGGTTCCGGCCGCGCCGCAACGAGCTGCTGGCCGCGCGCGCTCAGCGCCGCGCTGAGATCGCCTCCGGTGTCGGCCTGGACTTCCGGCCGGAGACCGCGGACATCCGCGCGGCGGAGTGGACCGCCCCACCGGCGCCGGCCGATCTCACCGACCGCCGCGTCGAGATCACCGGGCCGACCGAGCGCAAGATGACGATCAACGCGCTCAACTCCGGCGCCAAGGTATGGCTGGCCGACCTCGAGGACGCCAACACGCCGCATTGGGCCAATGTGGTCGGTGGCCAGCAGAATCTCCACGACGCGATCCGCCGGACCATCACGCTGTCCACACCGGACAAGACATACGAGCTCAACGGAGGCCCGTACCCGACCATCGTCATGCGGCCGCGGGGCTGGCACCTCGACGAGCGGCATCTGCCGGTGGACGGCGAGCCGGCGGTCGGGGCGCTCGTCGATTTCGGACTCTACTTCTTCCACAACGCCCGGGAACTGCTCGATCGCGGCAGCGGCCCGTATTTCTATCTGCCCAAGATGGAGTCCTACCGCGAGGCCGAGCTGTGGAACGACGTCTTCACCCACGCCCAGCAGGCGCTCGGCATCGACGTCGGCACCATCCGCGCCACCGTGCTCATCGAGACCATCCCGGCCGCGTTCGAGATGGAGGAGATCCTGCACGCTCTGCGGCCGCACATCTCCGGTCTCAATGCTGGACGCTGGGACTACCTGTTCAGCATCATCAAGTACTTCCGCGACAACCCGGCAATGGTGCTGCCGGACCGCGCGGCGGTGACGATGACCGCGCCGTTCATGCGCGCGTACACCGAACTGCTGGTCTCGACGTGCCACCGGCGCGGCGCGTTCGCGATGGGTGGCATGGCAGCCTTCATCCCCAGTCGCCGCGACCCCGCCGTGAACGAGGTGGCACTCGCGAAGGTCCGGGAGGACAAGGAACGCGAGGCCGCGGACGGCTTCGACGGGTCCTGGGTGGCGCACCCGGACCTCGTGCCGGTCTGCATGGAGATCTTCGACCGGGTCCTCGGCGACCGGCCCAACCAGCTCGACCGCCGTCGCGACGACGTGTCGGTCGACGCGGCCCAGCTGCTGAACGTGGCAGCCACCGGCGGCGAGGTCACCGAGGCCGGGCTGCGCAACAACGTGTCGGTGGCGCTGCAATACCTGGAGGCCTGGTTACGCGGCAACGGCGCCGCGGCCATCAACAACCTGATGGAGGACGCGGCCACCGCGGAGATCTCCCGATCCCAGGTGTGGCAGTGGATCCACAATGGCGTACGCCTGTCGGACGGCACCGCCGTGACCGCCGACCTGGTCGGGCGGATCGAGGACGAGGAGCTGGCGGATATCCGGGCCGCGCTGGGCGACCAGGCGTGGGCGGGTAGCCGCTTCGACGACGCCCGCAAGCTCTTCGAGCGGGTGGCGCTCGCGGACGACTTCGCCGACTTCCTCACCTCGGCCGCCTACGACTCCATCGACTGATGCCGACGTTCGACCTCGTCGTCCGGTCCCGGCGTGCCGTCACGCCGGAAGGAGAGCAGCCGGCCGCGGTCGCGGTCCGCGGCGAGCGGATCGCCGCCGTCGACGCATACGACGCGCCGCTCGACGCCGGTGAGAACATCGACCTCGGCGAGCTGGCGCTGCTGCCCGGGCTGGTGGACACGCACGTGCACGTCAACGAGCCCGGCCGCACCGAATGGGAGGGCTTCGCCACGGCGACCCGCGCCGCCGCCGCGGGCGGTGTGACGACCATCGTGGACATGCCGCTCAACAGCGTGCCGCCCACCGTGACCGTCGATGCCCTGGAGATCAAACGGCAGGCCGCGGCCGGCCAGTGCCACATCGACGTCGGGTTCTGGGGTGGCGTGATCCCCGGCAACGCCGGCCAGTTGCCGGCCCTGCACGACGCCGGCGTGGTCGGGTTCAAGGCGTTCCTCGCCGACTCCGGCGTCGCCGAGTTCCCGCCTGTCGACGCGGAGGAATTCGCGGCGGCACTCGCCGCGGTGGATGCGCTCTTCGTCGTACATGCCGAGGATCCGGATCACCTGCGGCCGGCGCCGTCCTCCGCGGCGTATCGGGACTTCCTCGCATCCCGGCCACCGGAGGCCGAATCCGCGGCGATCGCGACCGTCGTCGGGGCGGCGCGGACCGGGGGAGCGCGGGTACACATCTTGCACCTGTCGGCGGCCGACGCGCTGCCGCTCCTCGCGTCCGCGCGTGCTGAAGGCGTACGGGTGACGGCGGAGACGTGCCCGCACTACCTCACGCTGGACGCCGCGCACATCCCGACCGGCGCCACCGAATTCAAGTGCTGTCCGCCGATCCGCGACGCCGCCAACGCCGAGCGCCTCTGGGCCGGACTTGCCGACGGTGTCATCGACTGCGTGGTCAGCGACCACTCGCCGTGCACCCGTGACCTCAAGTGCCAGGACACCGGCGACTTCGCGACCGCGTGGGGCGGCATCGCCTCCGTCCAGATCGGACTTCCCGCGGTGTGGACGGCGGCGCGCGCCCGCGGGCGGACACTCGCCGACGTGGTGACCTGGATGGCGCGCCGGCCGGCGGACCTGGTCGGCCTGTCCGGCAAGGGCCGGCTGGCGCCCGGCGCGGACGCCGACCTCGTCGCGTTCGATCCGGACGCGCACTTCATCGTCCATGCCGGCAATCTGTTCCACCGCAACCCCGTCACCCCGTACGCCGGGCGCCGGCTGACGGGCGTGGTGACGGCGACGTGGCTGCGCGGGCGTCCGGTCACCGGTGACCGGCCCCGCGGGCGCCTGCTGGCACGGGGCTGATGGGACGCACCGTCACGCTGGTCCTCCTGGACGCCGGTGCCGGCCTGCTCGGAGCGCTACCGCCGTTCGACGTGGATGTGCCGTGGTGGCAGGAGGTCGACGTCGTGGTCGACGCCGCCCGCGCGCGGCACGGTATCGGCGTACAGGTGCTGCGCCTCCTAACTGCGGACGGCCCGCACCCGCCCGGTGGGCACGTCACCTACCTGGCACAGACCGGCGACCGGCCGCCGCACGGGCTCACGCCGGTCGACGTGGATCTGTCGCCACAGCCGCACCGGGCGCCCTACGCGGAACCGGGCGGGCCGGTCGCGTCCGCCACCTGGGCGGTCCAGACCCTGGCCGCGCTCGGCACGCCGGGGGCGGTCGCCGTGCAGCAACGCACCTGGAACCTGTCCGCGATCTGGCGGCTCGATGTGGACGGTGCGCCGGTCGCGTGGCTCAAGCAGGTGCCGGCGTTCTTCGCTCACGAGGCGGCCGTGCTGGGGCTGGTCGCGGGGGTAGCTCCGGGACTGGCGCCGCCGCTGCTCGCCGCCGGGCCGGACGGCCGGATGCTGCTCGCGCACGCCCCGGGCGAGGACCGGTACGGCGCCGGGCCTGAGTTCCGGGCCATGGTGGCCGAGGACGTGCATCCGGTGCAGGCACACTTCGTGGGCCGGGCGGCGAGCCTGCTGGCCGCAGGTGTGCCGGATCGCCGCGATCCGGGGCCGTGGCTGACGGCCGCCGCCGAGCCGTACCGTGACCGGATCCCGGGTGTGGCACAGCTGATCGACCGGCTGCCGGAGCGATTGAGAGCGGTGGCGGCGTGCGGGATGCCGGACACGCTGGTGCACGGCGACCTGCATCCGGGAAATGTCCGCTCGGACGGCACCGCCCGCGTGCTCATGGACTGGGGCGACGCCACGGTCGGGCATCCGGCGCTGGACATTCTGCGGCTGACCGGTGACCTGCCGCACGACGAGGCCGGGCCGCTGATCGCCGCGTGGGCGAAGCGCTGGCGATCGACCGCGCCGGGGTGTGATCCGGAGCGGGCGGTCGATCTGATGCGGCCCGTGGCGGCGCTGTGCGGGGCGGCGGTGTACGCCGATTTCGTGGCCCGGATCGAACCGTCGGAATGGCCGTACCACGCCGACGACGTGCCGGCCGCCCTCACCGCGTCCGTCGCAGCCGTCCACTGAGCCCCCACCCCCTTTTCCGCGATCTTGGAGTTGTGGTTGGCGTAGACCATCGCCAAACGGGCAAATGGGCAACCACAACTCCAAGATCGCGGAGAAGGGGA
>DATBGW010000163.1:0-6587 GCA_036557765.1 Actinoplanes sp. | reverse complement strand
GGTGTTCTTCGCACTGCTGGTTCTCGCCCTGATGGCGGCGCTCTGGTGGAGCCAAGCGGCAGCGACCGGCGGCTGATGGGACTCTGGGTCCGCAGTGGCACAGCCTCGGAGAGTGAGGGCAGGGCCCGGCGGCGGTTGATCTTCCGGCCGCGGTTCATTGTGGCGTTTGTCGTTCTGCTCGTCATCATCAATCTGCTCGTCCTCGAGGCGTACGCGAACGCCCGGTTCGTGCCCGACCAGCAGGGCACGGACGACGGCCCGCAGAAGACCGTGCCGGCCGCGGTCCGCGACGGTGGACCGGTGATCGGCGCGAACGCCCAGTGGACGATGCCCGCGCGGACGGTGGCCCTGACCTTCGATGACGGTCCCGATCCACGCTGGACACCGCGGATCCTGGACGTGCTCGCGAAATACCACGTGCCGGCGACGTTCTTCGTGATCGGCACACAGGTGGCACGTAATCCCGAGGTGACCCGGCGGATCGTCCACGAAGGCCATGAGCTGGGTGTCCACACGTTCACCCATCCCGACGTCGCGGCCCTGCCGGGCTGGCGGCGGCGCGCGGAGTACGCGCAGACCGAAATGGCCATCGCGCACACCACCGGCGTCGGCACGCGGCTGCTCCGGCTGCCGTACTCCGCCGGTGTGGACTCGATCGACGACCAGAACTGGACGCTGGTCCAGGAGGCGAGCCGCCTCGGCTACCTGAACATCTTCACCGACATCGACAGCGAGGACTGGACCCGGCCGGGTGTCGGCGCGATCGTCCGCGACGCGACACCGCGTGGCGACAAGGGCGGCATCGTCCTTCTGCACGACGCCGGCGGTGACCGGACGGAGACGATCGCGGCACTGGACCGGTTGGTGCCGGCGCTGCGGGCCCGCGGCTACCGTTTCACCACCGTCTCCGGTGCGATGCCCGATATGACCGGGACCGCGCTGCCCGGCGCGCCGGTCGCGGAACACCTGCCCAACCCGGCCGCCGTCGCCCGGTCGGATTGGCGCGCCGCGTCGATCGTGTGGGGCGTCCGGACCGCGGACGGCCTGGTGACCGTGTTCTGGAGCGTGCTCATCGCGGTCGGCGCGCTCACTCTGTTGCGGACGGTCTTCCTCTGTGCGTACGCGATCAGCCACGCCCGTCGGCGCCGACGGCCCGGCTGGTCCTGGGGTGAGCCGGTGACCGAGCCGGTGTCCGTGATCGTGCCGGCCTGGAACGAGCGCGAAGGCATCGTCGGCACCGTGCGATCCCTGGTCGCCAGCACACATGAGGTCGAGGTGGTCGTGGTGGACGACGCCTCGACCGACGGCACTGCCGGGGTCGTGCAGTCGTTGAAGCTGCCCGGCGTACGGGTCGTGCGAGTGCCCAAGGGCGGCAAGGCGGCCGCGCTGAACGCCGGCATCGCGTTGTCCACCCACCCGATCCTGGTGATGGTCGACGCCGACACGGTCGTCGAGCCGGAAGCCATCCACCGGCTCGTGCAGCCGTTCGCGGACCCCACCGTCGGGGCGGTGGCCGGCAACGTCAAGGTGGGTAACCGCCGCAGCCTGGTGGCTCGCTGGCAGCACATCGAGTATGTGATCGGGTTCAATCTGGACCGGCGGCTCTACGAGCAGTTCGACTGCATACCGACCGTGCCGGGCGCGCTTGGAGCGTTCCGGCGCATGGCCGTGGACGCCACCGGCGGCGTCACCGACGACACGCTGGCCGAGGACACCGATCTGACCATCGCGGTGCACCGGGCCGGCTGGCGGGTGGTCTACACCGACGACGCCAGGTCGTGGACCGAGGCGCCCGCGACGGTGGGGCAGTTGTGGCGGCAGCGGTACCGCTGGAGCTACGGCACCATGCAAGCACTGTGGAAGCACCGCGCCGGGATCCGTGATCCCGGCCGACCGGGTCGGTTCGGGCGCCGCGGGCTGCCGCTGCTGGCGTTGTTCACGGTGGTGCTGCCGCTGCTCGCGCCGTTGGTGGACATCTTCGCGCTGTACGGACTGATCTTCCTGAACCGCACCGAGACGCTGATCGCCTGGGCCGCGATCATGGTGATCCAGATCCTCACCGCGGTGCTGGCGTTCCGGCTGGACCGGGAGAGCCTGCGGCCGTTGTGGGTGCTGCCGCTGCAACAGATCGTGTACCGGCAACTCATGTACGTGGTGCTGGTCCACTCCATGGTCACCGCGGTGACCGGCGGCCGGCTGCACTGGCACAAGCTGAACCGCACGGGTGAGGCGGCCCGCGACGCCCAGGTCAGCACCTGATCCCGAGCTGGGCGAGCGCCTCGGGAACCGACAGATCCTTGGGAAGCTGCTCGATCCACTCCCGCCAGAGGTCGCGGTCCCGGCGCCAAGCGCCGAGGTAGTCGACGCAGAGCCGCGGCGTGATGTCCCGCAGCCGGTCGCGGGCCATCTTCAGCGACTCGGCGATCTGCGTGCGGCGGAACGCCGTGACGTCCGCGGCGGGGAGCCGGCCCTTGATGGTCTCGATCAACATTGCCCGGTCGGCCAGGAACCGCGCCCAGAACGCGTGCCCGGCGTCGGCGGTGGTCCGCCCGTCGTCGAGCAGCGAGAAGATGCCTTCGGCCAGGCAGTCTCCGAGCTCCTCCGATCCGGCGCGGCGCGGATTGGCGTACGGGTCGAAGCGGGCCTGCCGGTAGGTCCCGTGCACGGTGACGTTGACCAGGCGCTCGCCGTCCAACAGGAAAAACCAGTCCTCGTTGTAGACGTGCGGAAAGAACGAGGTCAGCCGCCCGGCGCGGAACAGCATGGCACCCGCGCCCACGAACGTGCTCTGCCGGCCGCCGGTGTCCCGGTTGGCGTGGCAGACCACGGAGTTGTCCGGGAAGCCGAGGTTGTTCAGCCCCACGACCTCATAGGTGTCGAGCAGGGACGCCGCTCGTTGGAGCTCATCCGCTCGCGTCCCCGTGACGTCGTCGTCGAGGAACAGTACGTTCTGCCATCCGGCCATGCGCGTGACGGCGAGGCCGATGTTGCGCTTGAGCGAGGTGTCGCCCGTACGGGCGAACGGCGTGCCGGCCAGTCGAGCCGTCGTGAGCAGTGCCGGCAGTGCCGCCCCGGCGTCGACGTCGACGGCCACGGCGTGCGGCGCGATCATCCGTACGGCGGCCGCCTCGGCGTTCTGGCTGCACAGCGCCAAGAGTGGACAGTCCAGCTCGGTGGCCAGGTCGGCGGCCGCGACCATCGCGGCCGCGTTCCGGTACGACGGCACGATGATCGCATCGATCGATGCCGGCTTGCGCGGCGGCACGCCGGGATGCAGCAACCTGCGGTGGTTGGCGTGGTGCGTGGATTCAATTCCGTCCGCGGCCGGCAGAGCCTGGGTCATTCCTCGGCCTCCGGCCACTCATGAAGACGGATCTCATCCAGCGTCCAGTCGGGAACGACCACCTCGTTCGCAACGATCTTGACCCGGCTGACGATGCTGTAGGTCTGGGCGCCGGCGAATCTGCGGGCGATGTAGGCCGCGTTCCGCTCCTGGATCTTGGGGTCGGTCAGCGCCCGCACCGCGCCGTAGCTTCCCCGGCTGTACATGCCGGTGAAGAACGTCAGCGTTCGTTCGCGATTATAGGGATTCGGGGCACGGAGGAAGTGCGCGACGTCCTCCTGCAGGGTGGCGTTTTCCCTCTCGCCGGACAGCCTCGGTGTGAGACTTCGCCGCCCGGTGGGGGTGCGTACCGAGAAGCCGCCGGAATCGCGCTCGGTCTCGCGTCCCAGCTGCCGGACCGGGACGTAGTTCAGGTCGATCAACGTCTCCTTGGTGACCAGGTTGAAGTCCACGCCGCCGAGTGCGATGAGGTGCGCGGTGAGGTCGTCGAGGGAGAGCTCGGACAGGACCCCGACCGTGATGGAGCTCGTCGGGTTCAGTGCGCCGACGCGGGGCAGCAGCTCGATCAGCGGGTCGAGATCGCCGTACTTGTACGACTGCACGTAATCGGGATCGTCGGGAGACGAGTAGGGGAGCTGGGACCGGATCCGGGCTGGCAGCTCAGAGCAGACGATCGTGATGGCCTGGCCGGGCGGGAACTGCAGTGGACTGGCCGGCGTACCGCCGGTGCGCTCCATCTGATCGCGGAGCCCGATGAGCTCCTGGAGCAGGCGTTCGTAGGTCGCCCGCTCCTCGTCGTCGAGCTGGTCGGCCGAGGGCACCCGCGGTTTGCCGTCCGCCGGAGGACGGCGGATCGCGAACAGCCGGGCGTACGCGTCCAGCCGCGCGACGGGTGGCAGTCCTTTGCCGTTCTCCCACGACGACAGAAGCGGAACGCTCGCGCGGAGCGCCTTGCCCAGCGCCGGTTGAGTCAACGGCATGCCGTTCCAGCCGCCGAGGCGCAGTTCCTTGAGCCGCGCCGCGAGCGCTGACGGATCCGTCACGCCGGGCATTGTTCACTGTTCCGTTCAGTAAGTTCAGTGGGATCACGCTGAAGTCGGAGACCGAAGTGTAAAGGCTAAGCGACGGCTATGCAGTCGGGAAAGTGCGGAGTCCGCGAAATGGACAGACGTAACTCTACTTCAGACGCGAGCTGAAGTTTAGCCTGAGGGCACATGAAGTCCGCTGAACTTCAGCGATGGACTGACGGGGACGACGCCATGTCCGTTCGGGGACCGCCGCCACGATGCGCCGCACACATGGAACGCGGCGTGACCCCGATGGGCCACGGAGACGCGAGAACGCCCCCGGATAGCGGCCGGAGACGTTCTCAGCAGACACAACTCTTTGCCAGGGAAGGCCTGCTACATGTCTACGCTAGACCTGTTCAGTACCGGCGTGCATCACATACCTGTTTCTATTTCGGCTGGCCCGCGCGCCAGTGGCACCGTCGACAGCGACCAGCTCCAAACCGTCGGCGTGGTCGCGATCCTCATCGCCGTGCTGCTTCTCGGTGCCGCGCTCAAGCAGTTGGGCCGGGCATTCGTACCCATCGGCGAACTGGTCCGGATGGTGCTGTCCGGACTGGCCGTAGCGGTTCTGTTGATCGGGGCGATCGCCCTGCTCATCGGAGTGCTCGTTGCCACCGCGGGCAGTCGGTAGCCGAGCCGCCGTGCCTCAGCGGTTCGCCGCGTCGACGTAGTTCGGCTTAGCTATGAGCGTGGGGGTCCAGATCCGTGTCGCCGAGAACGGCGACCTCGACTCGCTCGGCGACGCCCTGGGGTCGGAACACCAGGCGTTCTTTCGGGATCGTGTCCCGCTCCAGATGGACGGCCTCGGCGAGATCCTCGTGGCGGTCCGCGAGGCCGGCCCGGTCGGCGCGGTGTTCCTCTACTGGGGACCGGCCGACGAGCCCGAGGTCCGCCGGCACCTGGCCGACGTACCGATGATCTTCCATCTGCACGTGGCACCGGCGCATCGCCACCGTGGCGTGGGCCGCAGCCTGCTGCGCCGCGCCGAAGAGGTCCTGCGCCATCGTGGCCACGAGCGGGTCCTGCTCGGCGTGGACAAGTCGAACAAGACGGCCCGAGCGCTGTACGAGTGGCTGGGCTACACCACGCCGCCGGAGCCGGCGTTGAGCAACCTGGGCTCGGTGTCTGAGCCGGGCGACGGCGGCCATCCGGTCGGGGAGGCCTACGACATCCTCGTCGCGGACCTGTCCCGTCCCATGCCTGCGTGGCCGCCGTAGCCTCGGTCCGTGGACAACCACGATGCCGAGCGTTTCGCCGCCGCCCGCGTCGCCCGGCTGGCGACGGTCGGGTCCGACGGCGCGCCGCATCTCGTGCCCATCACGTTCGCGCTGGTGGGGGACGTGATCTACAGCGCGGTCGACGCCAAGCCCAAGCGGCACTCCCGCCTGCGGCGCCTCGCCAACGTCGCGTACGAGCCGCGGGTCAGTGTGCTCGTCGACCGGTACGACGACGACTGGACGGCGCTGTGGTGGGTCCGCGCGGACGGCGTGGCGCGGGTGCTGGCTTTGTCCCCGGCCGCGCTCGAGGCTCTGACCACCAAGTATCCGCAGTACCGGGCCGACCCGCCGCCCGGACCGTTCCTCGAGATCGAGGTCCGGCGTTGGTCGGCCTGGTCCGCCACGCCGGCTACGGAAACCGACGTCGCCGGCCCCTCGGATCCGCGAGGCTGGTCGGCGTGACCTATCCGTGCCCGTACTGCCGTGCGGCCGCCGACCTCGCCACCGGTTGTTCGGGATGCGGGCGGCCGCCGGACCCCGATGCCGCCGAGGTGATCCGGCTGGACGCCGAGATCCCCACGTTGGCAGCCCGGTTGACGGCTGCCCGGAACGAGCTGGCCGCGCTCGAGACCCAGCTGCGGGACGCGTGGCAGCGCCGCAATGCGGCCGCCGACCGTGTTCACCGGGCCATCGCCGCGGATACGGCGGCCACCCCGAATGTGCCGGCTCCGCCTCCTCCCGTGATCGGGCAACCGCGCCGCTCGCCGGAGGCGTCCACCCGGCTCGTTCAGAACGCGCTGTTCCTGCTCGGCGGGCTGCTGCTCGGTGTGGCGGCGATCGTGTTCACCGCGGTGGCGTGGTCGCAGTTCGGCGTCAGTGGCCGGGCGGTGCTGCTGGTGGCGTTCACCGCGGCTGCGTTGGCGGTGCCGCCACTCACGCTGCGTCGCGGCCTGGCGG
>DATBGW010000162.1:0-6326 GCA_036557765.1 Actinoplanes sp. | reverse complement strand
GCGGGCATACAACTCCCGTAGTGTGATCTGGGTCACAGGCGAGATCCCTTCACATCGATACGGAGCGTAAGGCACACTCGGCTTTAACAGAGCGTGGGCGGCGGGTGCCGGGGAGGGCCCCGCCGCTCATTGCGTCCGCGTACCGGTCCCGTTCCATGCATAGGGTGATCGGCCATGGACGAGGTTGGGGTCGGGCCGTGGGCCGGGGAGTGGCCGGCCGATGAGCGAGTCGATCCGGAGCTCCTCGCGCACGGCGACCGGCGCAACGTCGTCGACCGGTACCGGTACTGGCGCCGGGAAGCCATCGTCGCGGATCTCGACGCGCGCCGGCATTCCTTCCACGTGGCGATCGAGAACTGGCAGCACGATCTCAACATCGGCACCGTGGTCCGCAACGCGAACGCCTTCCTCGCCGCCGCCGTGCACATCGTCGGGAACCGCCGCTGGAACCGTCGAGGGGCCATGGTCACGGACCGGTACCAGCACGTCCACCACCATCCGACGATCGAGGCGTTCGCCGCGTGGGCGGCGGGCGAAGACGTGCCGGTGGTGGGCATCGACAATCTGCCCGGTGCCCGGCCGATGGAGACCGTGACGCTGCCCCGCCGGTGCGTACTGCTGTTCGGCCAGGAAGGCCCCGGGTTGTCCGACGCGGCACGGTCGGCGTGCGCCGAGCTCTTCTCGATCGCCCAGTACGGCTCGACCCGCTCGATAAACGCGGGCGTGGCCAGCGGCATCGCCATGCACGCGTGGATACGCGCCCACGCGGGACCCCCGCCGGAGTGATCATCACCCGCCAGATGAGTGAATGCGCAGGTAAGGCCCCGGTTCTGCCGATTCGCTTGACGGCGGACATGGCGACCCGCACCGTAGAACAGTGGGCGTCACGCTGAGTTGCCCCCGATGCAGTGCGCAGGTCCGGCCGCCGGATCTGATGCACAGCGAGTGGCGATGCGACAACTGCGGCGCGGTGCCCCCGTTCCACGCCGCCAAGCACATCGGCCCGGAGATCATCGAGATGGTGCTGCGGCAGTTGAGTACGGCCGTGGACCGCGTACCGCTGTGGTGTCCGTGGCCGCTCCCGCCGGGCTGGACCGTCACCGGCGTCGGCTGGGCCGGCGACGACCGCTCCGGCGTGCGGGCCACCGCGCTGGCGTGCAGTGGTCCCGAACCCCTCGGCGGCGGGCCGGCCGATCTGGTCCTCATCGCCGAACAACCCGGGGTCGGCCTCGGCACCCGGTACGCCGGCATCCCGGGCATCGATCCCGGCTATCTGATCACCGAAGCACTGTCCGCCCCGGACAGCCACCATGGACCGCACGCCAAGATCAGGGCCGGCGGCCATCCGACTCCACTGTGGTGCGTCAAGTCCCCGGAAGATCGAAGTGCCTACGTCTCCGAGGCCAAGGGAAACTGGCTCTATGCGGTAGCGTGGCCCGCAAGTGCGGGTTACTTCCTGGCCGAACACGTCGTCCTGCACGATCTGTCCGACGGGGTGCCGCCCGAACTTGTGTACGGAGCGCCGTCACCCTACCTTCACGGAAAGGCCTGAACCCTAAGGCCTGAACTGCGGAAATGGAATCGGCGATTCGGGCACATTGTTCACAGGGAGCGACGAAACTGATACCGTCAGTGCTGCGGCGCTGACCGTCACCCGCACCGGAGGAGAAGGCCCGCCATGGTCAAGAAGGTTCTCACCTGGCTTGGTATCGCGTTCGTGATCTTCTTCATCGCCTTCAACCCGACCTCGGCCGCGGCGGTCGCCACGTCGCTCGGGGGCACTATCGCGGACATCGCCCGGGGCTTCGGCACGTTCTTCACGAACCTCGTCGCTTAGCATCTGGCGTATGGGCCCTGACGAGCCGCGCCGCAATCCGGACGACGACGAGACATTCGGATACAACGATCCGGCCTTCGATGAGGGTCCGGAGTATTCCCGCAACGCCGCCTATTCGGACGGACCCGGCTACAACCCGGACGCCGGTTACTCGCCGAGCGCCGGCTACGGCACCGACGACTACGTCGACGAGTACGAATCGCCGGTGTTCACCGAAGAGGAACTCTCCGGCCTGGACGACGGCGGCGGTCCACGCAGGGTGCTGCCGCTGGAGGACGAACCGACCACACTGGTCGCCCGCTATCTGTTCCCGACCGAGCGCTACCGCGGTGAGTGGAAGCGGCACTGGATCCACCTGTCCATCCCGCTGGCCATCGGTGCCGGCGCGACGTTGCTGTTCGGTTACCTCGCCGGCTATCTGGCCAGAATGAACAGCAACGGACTGGTCACCGCGGCGGTGCTGATCTGGCTGGCCGTCATCGGCTGGGTGGCGTGGCGGGTCTTCGACTGGTACTTCGACCGGTTCATCCTCACCAACAAGCGGGTCATGGTGGTGAACGGCATCGTAACCCGCAAGGTTGCAATGATGCCGTTGCTGCGGGTCACCGACATGAAGTACACGCAGTCCGCGCTGGGCCGCATGCTGAACTACGGCACGTTCGTGCTCGAGTCGGCCGGTCAGGACCAGGCGCTCCGCGAGATCAAGCACCTGCCCAACCCGAACGAGCTGTACCTGCGCGTCGTCGAGGAGATGTACGAGCCGCAGGCGGTCGAGGCGCGGCTCGGCAAGGACGGCGATACCGGCGACGACGCCTGACCGGACTTTGGTCTTTTCCCGGGTTCTCCGCGCCGACCGGACGCCCAGGCGGCGGCAGCAGGCACGGTAGCGTCGCCCGGGTGACCCGGATCGATCTCCACTGCCACTCCACCGCGAGCGACGGCACGCTGACGCCGGCGGAGCTGGTCACCGCCGGAGGGCGAGCCGGACTCGACGTCATGGCCATCACCGACCATGACACCACCGGGGGCTGGGCCGAGGCGGCGGCCGCGCGCCCGCCGGGCCTCCGGCTCGTCCGCGGCGCCGAGCTGTCCTGCCGGTGGTACGGCACGCAGCCGCCGATCGCGCTGCACATGCTGGCGTACCTGTTCGATCCGAACGAACCCCGGTTGGCGGCGGACCTGGCCCGCGTTCGCGCCGATCGGGAACGCCGCGCGGAGCGGATCGTCGATCTGCTGCGGGCGGACGGTGTGGACATCTCCTGGCCGGAGGTGCATGCGTACGCGCAGGGCGGGTCGGTCGGGCGTCCGCACATCGCGCAGGCGCTGATCCGGGCCGGACTGGTGCGCAACACCTCCGAGGCGTTCACGTCGCGGTGGCTGGGGGCGCGCTACTTCGTCCCGAAGGCCGACCTCGACGTCTTCGAGGCCGTCCGGGCCGTGCGCGCCGCCGGTGGCGTCGCGGTCTTCGCGCACCCCCGCGCCACCGCGCGGGGCCGCATCGTGCCGGACCGGCTGATCATCGAGCTGGCCGGCGCCGGACTCGCCGGGCTCGAGGCCGATCACGAGGACCACAGCCCGCGGGAGCGGGCCCACGTGCGGGCCCTGGCGGACGACCTCGGCCTTGTCGCCACCGGATCATCGGACTTTCACGGTACGCACAAGACCGTCGCGCTCGGTGCGTTCCTGACTTCGCTCGAGGCGTACGAGAAGATCGTCGCGGCGGCGCACGGTGTGCCGGTCCTGGGTGGGTGATCGGTGGACGTCAAGCTGTTCGGCGAGGTCTTCGTGACGTTGCTGGTGATCGTGGATCCGCCCGGCATGATCCCGGTCTTTCTGGCCCTGACCAGCGCGATGCCGGACCGCGACCGGATCCGGGCCGGAACCCAGGCGGTGGCGCTGGCGCTCTTCGTGATCGTGGGATTCGCGGTGGCCGGGCAGACCCTGCTCGACTACCTGCACGTCGAACTGCCGGCCCTGCAAGGCGCCGGCGGGCTGCTGCTCGTCCTGGTGGCATTGCAGCTGCTGACCGGACAGGCGGACAAGCCCGAGGAGCAGGGCCGTACCAGCAATGTCGCGCTCGTTCCGATCGGCACGCCGCTGCTGGCCGGGCCAGGCGCCATCGTGGCGACCATGCTGTTCGTGCAGCGCGCCGACGGTGCGATGGACCACGTGATCATCGGCATGGGCATCGTCGCGGTGATGGTCGCCGTCTGGCTCGTGTTGCGGTTCTCCAACGTGATCGTCAAGCTGCTCCGGCCCGCGGGTATCGAGGTGCTCACCCGCATCGCGGGTCTCCTGCTGGCGGCGATCGCCGTGCAGCTGATCGCCGACGCGGTCGGTGCGTTCGTCAAGCTCTACGCCGGCTGACCGTTCTGTCGGTGGGTGCTGGCAGGATGACGGTGTGCCCAACGCGTCGCCCGGTTCCGTCCCGTCGGTGGAGCAGCTGCGCTTCGCGGGCATGCCCGAGCGCCTGTTCGTGTGCACGCCGAGCAAGCTGAGCGCGTTCGTCGACTGTCCACGGCGTTACCGGTTCGCCTATGTGGATCGTCCCACCCCGCCGAAGGGTCCGCCCTGGGCGCACAACTCACTGGGCGCGAGCGTGCACACCGCGCTGAAGAACTGGTACGGCGTGCCCGCCGCCCGGCGGGGCGCCCAGGTCCTGCCGCAGCTGCTCAAGGGCACCTGGGTGGGTGAGGGCTACCGCGACCCCGATCAGGAACGGGCGACGTACCGCCGGGCGCTGGACTGGCTCTCGCGCTATGTCGAGACGCTCGACCCGCGTGACGAGCCGCTCGGCGTCGAGCGCGTCGTCGCGACCAAGACCGCCGTGCTGGCCTTCAACGGCCGAGCCGACCGCATCGACGCCCGTCCCGGGCCGGACAGCCCCGAGGCGGTGATCGTCGACTACAAGACCGGGCGCTCGGGCCTCGACGCCGACGACGCGCGTGGTTCGCCGGCCTTGGCGCTGTACGCGTTCGCGGCGCAGCGCGTGTTCCGCCGCCCGTGCCACCGGGTCGAGCTGCATCACCTGCCGACCGGGTCGGTGGTCGCGCACGACCACACCGATGAGTCGCTGCAGCGGCAGGTGAGCCGCGCCGAGGACACCGCCCGGGACATCGTCTCGGCGGAGAAGGCGGCGGCCGCCGGCGCCGATCCGGATCTAGCGTTCCCGGCGAATCCGGGCGTGCGGTGTGGATGGTGCGACTTCCGCCGCGTCTGCCCCGCCGGCGCCGCCGTACCGGCCAAGGAGCCCTGGGCCGGCCTGGACTCTTGACCCCACCACACCCTCCGCGATCTTGGAGTTGTGGTTGCCTTTATATCCGTTTCGCAGGGTTTTGTGTCAACCACGACTCCAAGATCGCGGGGGCGATCAAGTCTCGGTCAGGCCGGCGCGCTCGAGTGCGGCTTGGCGCATCGGGGCCACCTTGTATTGCTTCGGCACCGTGGCGATGATCGCGCGCAGCAACAGCCGCATGCTCCGTACCGACAAGTCAGCGGTGACGTCGGTGGTGGGCCAGCCCAAGCCGCCGTACATCCGGCGGGCCCAGGGCGGCAGCAGCGCGAGCGCTGTCCCGGCGATCCCGAGGTACGCCCATCGCGTCGGCCCGAGGGTCAAGCCCAGCCGTAACGGCCTGCTGCCCCAGGTCTCCGGCACGGGCGGAACAGTGAGAAACAGCGCGGTCTCCACGCTGTCCCGGGTCAATCCGAGTTCGGGCCGCATTGCGTCGTAGTAGGACGCCACCTCCGACGCGGTCGCCGGCACCGTGGCAGGGTCCAGGCCGACCAGTTCGGCGGCGCGCAGCTGCTCGGCGTAGTACCGGTCCACCTCGTCGTCGGTGAGCCGCAGCCCGGCCCGGCGGGCGGTGGTGAGAAATGACTCGACTTCGGCGACGTGTACCCAGCGCAGAAGATCGGGATCGTCGATCCGGAACTTTTCGCCGGTCCGCGGATCGGTCGCGGACATCCGGGAGTGGAGCCGGCGTATCCGGCCGGCAGCCGCCTCGACCTGCTCGGTGCTGCCGTAGATCACCGTGCCGACGTAGTCCGACGTCCGGTTCAATCGGCCCCACGCGTCCGAGCGGAAGCCGGAGTTCTGCGCCACGCCGGCCACCGCGCGCGGGTGGAGGGCTTGCAGGTACAGCGATCGCAAGCCACCGATCAGCAGGATCGGCTCGCGATGCAGCTTCCAGGTCACCGAATCGGGGCCGAAGAGTCCGACGTCGCCGCTCACGCCATCCAGCGTGCCACGGTCTCCGGCGAAAGTTGAACCCGTTCAGTCCCAGTGCGGTGGGCGGTCCTCGAGAAGCCGCTCGTCGTTGCCCTCGTCGCGCTGACCCCAGCCGCGTTCGGTGTCGTCACGGGTCTGTTCGGGGAGCAATGGTGCCTCCTCCGACACGAAGTCGACGGTGCGGTCGCCGTCGAAGTCGCGTTCGGGCTCATCCATGATGTCCACGGCTTCGAGGGTATGCCGCGCCCTCCACATCGTCGT
>DATBGW010000161.1:0-14383 GCA_036557765.1 Actinoplanes sp. | reverse complement strand
GGTCGATCGAGCAGGTCTCCGCGGGAAGCATGCCCATCGTCGTCGTGGCCTTCGCCGTGACGACGACGATCATGACGAATCTGATCACCAATGCGGCCGCCGCGGCGATCCTCGCTCCCGTCGCACTCGGCATCGCCGCCCGGCTCGGGCTCGATCCGGTGCCGCTGCTCGCGCTGGTCGCCACCGCCATCTCGTTCACCTTCATCAACCCGTTCAGCCACCAGACCAACCTGATGGTGATGGGTCCCGGGGGCTACAGCGCTCGCACATTCGTGAAGTTCGGCGGCCCGCTCGTGGTCGTGTCGTTGGCGATGGCCAGCGTGGTCACCTGGGCGCTACTCCGATCGACTTAGGGCGCCGTGCCCGGAGCACCATGTGCGACGACGTAGATCGATGCCTCGACCTCGCCGTCGGGCGTATGAACGGTGGCCGCGACGCGTTGATAACCCGGACCTTCGAATGCGTCCAACCGCGACCAATGAGCCGGGAGGTCGGTCGATTCGAAGATCTGAACCTCGATAGTCGTGCCGTCGGAATCAAGAACGAGTGCCGGGTACCCGAGGTCGGCGCCCCAGCCGGCGTCGACCAGCGTTCCGTAGACGTAACCGGTCAACCACCGCCCGGCGAGGCCGTCGAGTTGACGGTGGTTGGGGCGACCCGGAGCGAGGGTTCCGTACGTCGCCAGGCGGCAGGAGGCCGCGTCGCTGTCAGGCTCCATTGTGTGGACGCTAGACGACCGGCTGATCGGACCGCCGCCAGGTCTGGTCGTGCCCCTTGCCCGGTCGACGTCACGCCGCCGACCGCAGCGGTCGGTAGGTCGCCGAGATTATTCGAGGAGCGGCCAACCGCAGCACCGCGTTGCGCAGTACCGGTGCCATCGCCCGGGTGCGGTCGCGTTCGTACGCCTGCCGTAGCACCCACGCCGCCCGAGGGGCACGCCGTCGCTCGTACGCCTCGAGGGCGTGGTCGACCGGTTGACCCGACGTGAGGACCTCGGCCAGGACGGCCGCGTCCTCGAATGCCATTGCAGCGCCTTGAGCCATGTTCGGGGGTGCCGCGTGTGCGGCGTCGCCGACCAGCACGACCCGGTGCGCACACCAGGTCGGTGGCGTGATCTGCTCGATCTCCGCCCGGTGGGCGGTGCCGGCCCGGGACATCAGGGTGACGACCGGTTCGGCGAAGTCGGCGAACGCCTCGCGCCAATCCTGGTCGGCGACGGCACGCTCCCGTGCCAGGTCCGCGTAGCAGTAGGTTCGATCGCCGCCGATCGCCACGGCCAGGAAACTGCGGTGCGGGCCCAGCCATGCGTTCCAGTCGGAGATGGACGCGTCCCCGTCCACCACGAAGCGCCAGGACACCTGCCCCACCGGTTCCGGTGCGGGACCACCGAACACGAGCGCCCGCACCGTGGAGTGGATGCCGTCGGCGCCGATCACGAGATCATAGGAACGAGACGAGCCGTCCGAGCAGGTGACGACCGGATGGTCACCATCCATGATGGACGTCACAGCGGTGCCCATCCGAAGTGGAATGTCCCGCGCCGCCGCACGCAACGCCGCATGCAGGTCGGTCCGGTGCAGCGCTACGCAGGCATCCATGCCCGGCCATACCTTGCCGAGGTCGACAGTGGACAGCCGACGGCCGTGGTGATCGAAAAGGCGCTGTCGGCGCACCGGGCAGGCCCGCGTGACCGCGGATGCGAGGCCCAGCTCCCGGAGTGCGCGCACCGCGTTGGCCGGCAGGAACAGCCCGCTGCCTTCGGCGCCCCACTGGGCACGCCGCTCGACGATCTCGACCGTCAGTCCGTGCCGCCGCAGCGCCCACGCCGTCGCCAGCCCGGCAACGCCGGCGCCGACGACGAGCACCCGCCGATCCCTCGGTTCCGTCATGGGCGCAGACGCTAGCCGGACCACCTTCCGGATCTCTTATCCGGTGCTCGCGGAGGCCGTACGCTGACCCGATGGGCGATCCGCGCGCGTCGCGAGCGGCGTTCCGTCTCCTCGGCCCGGTGTCGGTGTGGCACAACGATTCGCCGGTGGCGCTGGGTGGACCGCGCCATCGACGGTTGCTGGCCGTGCTGCTGCTCAACGCCGACCACGTGGTGTCGACCGGTCGGCTCATCGCGGCGCTGTGGGGGGACGAGCCGCCGGCGAGCGCGCCGGCGATGGTGCACGTCCGGATATCGGAACTGCGCTCGAGATTGCGACCCGTTCGACCGGACAACGACGCCGGCGTGGACAACGAGGCAGGCGGTTACGTCCTGCGGCTGGGCGACGACGAGCTCGATTGCGACCGCTTCACCGAACTGGTCACCGATGGGCTGATGGCCCTGCGCCGCGGTGACGCCGTTGCCGCGCTCCCGCACCTCGCCGCGGGGCTGGCGCTGTGGCGGGGGCCGGCCCTGGGTGAGTTCCATGACGAGGCCTTCGCCGCGGACAGTGTCGCGCGGTTGGAGAGCCTGCGGCAGGAGGCCTGGGAAGGCCGCATCCAGGCTGAGCTCGATCAGGGGCGGCACGCGGACGTGATCGGCGAGCTCGAGACGGCGGTCCGGGAGCATCCGCTGCGGGAACCGTTGTGGTGCCACCTCATGACGGCCCTTTACCGGGCCGGGCGGCAGAGCGACGCGCTCGCGGCGTACGGACAGGCGCGCACCCACCTCGCCGAACAGCTCGGCCTCGACCCGGGACCCCAGCTACAGGCGATGCACCGGGCCATCCTCAACCAGGATCCCGGCCTCCTCGGTCCGGTTCCGGCAACGGCGCCCCGTTCATCGTTCGAGGGCAACGTCCCGATTCCGCTGACGACGTTCGTGGGCCGCGCCGGCGATATCACCGATGTCGTGTCGACGGTCCGGCAGAAACGTCTGGTGTCGGTCACCGGTGCGGGCGGCGTCGGCAAGACGCGGCTCGCCATCGAGGTCGGCCAGCGCTGCCGGCCGGAATTCCCGGGTGGGGTTTGGATAGTGGAGCTGGCCGCACTGCAGCAACCGGGACTCGTCGCCCGGGCCGTGGCCGCGACACTGGGCCTTCGCGAGCACGGGCGGCGCGAGACCGTGCAGGTGCTGACCGATCACCTGTCGGATGCCGCCGCACTGATCGTGCTGGACAACTGCGAGCATGTGCTGGCCGAGGTGGCGGAGCTCGTCAACGAGCTGTTGCCGGCATGTTCACGCCTGCGCGTGCTCACCACGACGCGAGAGCGGCTGGGCGTCGACGGCGAGGTCCTGCGGCCGTTGACCGGACTGGCGGTGCCGGGATCCGAGGTCGCCGATCCGGCCACGATCAGGCAGTTCGACGCGGTCCGGCTGTTCGAGGACCGCGCACGCGCCGCCCGTCCGGATTTCGTTCTGACCGAAGCGACCGCCGCCGCGGTGGCCGACGTGTGCCGGCAGCTCGATGGTCTTCCCCTGGCCATCGAGCTGGCCGGGGCCCGGGCGAACGCGATGAGCGTCGCGGACATCGCGGTTCGCCTGGACGACCGCTTCCGGCTGCTCCGCCGGGGCGCAGGGAGCGCCGTTCCCCGGCATCAGACGCTGCGGGCCGCGGTCGACTGGAGTTTCGATCTGCTCAATCCGGCCGAGCAGATCCTGTTCACGCGGCTGTCGGCGTTCGTCGGAGGGTTCACCCTCGCCGCGGCGGAGGATCTGGGCGCGGACACCGACCTCCTCGTTCTCCTTGTCGACAAGTCGTTGGTGGCGATGGCCGAGACCGGCGCCGGACCGCAGCGCTACTACCTGCTCGAGACCATGCGGGCGTACGGCTGGGAGCGCCTCGCCGAATCCGGCCGTACGGATGCGGTCCGCGACCGGCATGCCGGCTATTACCTGGATCTCGTCAAGAATGCGCGGTCGGTTCTGCTCGGTCCCGGTCAGGCCGCGCAGCTTCGGCTGCTCGAGGTCGAGCTCGGCAACATCAGGGCGGCGCTGACATGGTTCCTGCAGTCCGGCCAAGCGGCGTCCGCGCTGCGGCTGGCGGGCTGGCTCTATCCGTTGTGGGATCGCCACGGCCATTACCGGGAGGGTCGCCGGTGGCTCACCCAGGCGTTGGCCATGGAAGAGGCGGCGCCCCAGCGCGCGCGGGCCCGGGCCCTGGACAGTGCGGCCGGTCTGGCACTCATTCAGGGAGACCACGAAACGGCCGGCGCGGAGGCCGACCAGGCGGCCACGTTGTGCCGCGACACCGGTGACCGGGCCGGGCTGGCTCAGGCATTGACCACCCGGGGACTGGCCGCCATCTATGCCGACCGGATCACCGACGCCACGGACGTCCTGCGGGAGGCACTACGCCTGGCCCGGGAGGCCGGTGACCGGCACGCGGAAGCGACATCGATCGTGTATCTGACGACGGCGTTTCTGGCCGGGGAAGACCAGGACCGGACCCGCCGGCTCAGCGACGAGGCAGCAGCCGTTTTCGATCGCATCGGTGATCCCGAAGGTCTGGCCTGGACCCGTGTGCTCCGCGGCGCCGCGGCGTGGCGGCAGGGAGACCGCCGGGAAGCGAGCCGAACGCTCCGGCCCGGCATCCTCGGCTTCGCCGATCTCGGGCACGTGGTCGGGCTGTCCGTCGGCGTCTTCGTCTGTGCCCAGTTGATCGACGAAACCAGCCGGGAGGACGCGATCGTGCTGATGGCCGCGTCCGAGGCACTCCGCACGTCGGTCGGGGCGGCTCTCCTGCCGTTCGCACGCCCCTGGCTGGTCGAGTTCACGGCTCGGGCAACCGCGCTGATCGGCGAGCCCGCAGTCGACCGGCTGTGGCACACCGGCTCGGCATTGCCGGTCGCCGACGTGGTCCACCGAGCGATCGAACAGCTGGAACCGCTCACAGGTCCCGTCGTTGGAACGCCACCGCCGCCAGCGTGAGCACGACGGCGACCCACACGACGGCCCAGGCGAGGTAGACGCCGGTGAGGGGGGCCACGCTCAGGAACGGCGACTCTCCGGCCCCCGAGCCGGCCTGCAGGATCAGTGACGGGTCCTGGAACGCGTTCATCGCCCCACGCCACAGGCCGTCGGTCGGCAGCAGCATCCGGGAGATCGTGCCGATCCGGGCCACGCTCGGGTTGTCCAGGGCCTCTCCGACCGAGCCGACCACGCCGGCGATCCAGGTAGCGCCGAACAGACCCACCGCCACGATGCCCGACGCCATCGGCGAGATGACGGTGGAGAGCAGCAGGCCCAGCGTGAGCAGGACGGCCGTCTGCGCCGCGAGCAGCGCCAGGCCGGTCACGGGTCGCGGTGCCCAGTAGCCCACGGTGGCCCGGACGATGAGCAGCTGGGCGAGGCCGGCCACGGCAACGAAGCCGGTGCCGAACGCCAGAAGTCCCAGCCACTTTCCCAGCAACACGGCCGACCGGCGGATGGGACGGGCCAGCACCGCCAGCGCGATCCCGGACTCGGTCTCGCCGGCGAGGGTGGGCCCGGCCAGGAACGCCGTGCCCAGAGCGGCGATCAGGCTCAGGCCGAACATCACGAGGTTGAGGACAATGGAGGCGATCACCCGGGCTTCGCCGCTGGTGAGTCCCCCGAACTCCGCGTCGATCCGGGAGAAGCCCCAGGCGCTGAGCGCCAGCAGCACGACGGTGAGCGCGGCCAGCGCCAGCAGCACTCGCCGCCGCGCGGCCTCCCGGAGGGTGAGGGCCGCGATGGCGAATACGGTGCGGGCCGTCATCGCGGGTCACCGCCGGATCCGGTACGGAGGATGCCCAGCAGGCGCTCCTCGAGGCTGATCCGCCCCGGCTCGACGGCGTGCACGCGCACCCCCAGGCGTACGAGGTCGGCCACGAGCTCCGGCACGGTCGCGGTGTCATGGTCGGCGGGCAGTGCGACGGTGTACGCGTTTCCGCTCCGGGTCAGCTGCCCTGCGGCGGCGAGCCGGGTCTCGGCCTGCGCGGTCACCCCGTCGAGCCGCAGCCGCAGCTCGTGCTGGCCGAGCAGCTCGGGAAGCGTTCCGGAGGCGGCGACGCGGCCCTTGTCGAGGATGACGACCCGGTCGCAGACCCGTTCCACCTCGCCGATGAGGTGTGAGTTCAGCAGGACCGCGACGTGGCGTTCCTTGAGCGAGAGCAGCAGGTCACGGACGTCGGCGCGGCCGATCGGATCCAGCGCGCTCGTCGGCTCGTCGAGCACGACCAGCTGCGGACGGGCCACCAGGGCGACGGCGAGCCCGAGGCGCTGCTGCATGCCCTTGGAGAAGCCGCCCACCCGATCACCGGCACGATCGGCGAGACCCACGAGAGCCAGGCAGTCGCGCCGCTCCCGGTCCGGTACCGCGGCGCCGCTGAGCCGGACGTGCAGGGCCAGCACCTCGGTGGCGGTGAGCCACGGCTGGTACCGGAAGAGCTCGGGCAGGTAGCCGACCCCGGCCCGGGCACGCGGCTCCGCCGCCGGCCGCCCCAGCAGCAGCACGTCGCCCGCGTCCGGCCGGACCAGACCCAGCAGGATCTTGATCACGCTGGTCTTGCCGGCGCCGTTCGGTCCCAGCAGCCCGACCACCTCGCCGCGGCCGACGGTGAAGGACACGCCGTCGACAGCGATCTGCCGGCGGTACCGCTTGCGCAGGCCGGAGCACCACACCGCCGGTGCCGGCGGCAGATCGGCGATCAGCTGCCGCGCGGCGTCGAGGGCGGGACCGGCGGTCGTCACGATCCGAGTCCGCGGGCCACCGACAGCACCTCGTCGGCGCTCAGCGAGCCGGCCACCGCGGTGACGACGCCGTCGTTCACCCACACCACGCCGGCGAGCAGGCCGTCTCGCGAGGTGAGCACGGTGGCCGGAACCCCGCCGACCTCGGCGGCGGAGCTCGTCAGCTGATCGGTCGGTACCGGCAGGGGCAGCGTCGTCCCGTCGCCGGAGAAGCTGCGCAGCTGCGACGCGACGTCCTTGGGCATGCCCGGCAGGGACAGCAGGTAGTCGCGGGCCGTCGCGAACGGGACACCCGAGGAGTACCCGGTCGGTGCGACCGCGCGGGCCACGATGAGGGCCGGCACACCGCGGGACTCCGCCCAGACCGCGGCGAGACCCGGGCCGGCGTTCAGCCGGAAGCGGCTGCCGTCCAGGCCCGGCGGTGGTGCGGGCAGCGCCTCGCCGGCCGCCTCCGCGGCTCGCGCCGCCTTGTCGGCCGAGAAGGTGAACGTCGCGCTCACCCGGTCGCCGACGCGGTACGTCGGTTCGCCCGTCACGCCGCGGGGCAGCTTGCTCACCCGCGGCATCGACAGACCGGTGATCTTCTCCGCGGCGGCGGCGTCGGCGACGGCCCGTACGTTCGGCTCCTGGGTGACCTCGAGATCCCCGTACGCGGAGAGGTCGGGCAGTGCGACCAGGTCGGCCCGGGTGACCGTGACCGGGCTGATCTGCTGGGTTCGGAAGATCTGCAGCCAGTCAGCGGCGGCTGCGGCACTGGCCCCGGCCAGGAGAGCGAGGACCGCGACAATGGCGACGACCGGGCTGCGCAGCGCCGCGCGCCACCGGGAGGCGCTGGTGGCCGCGGGCAGCCGCCGGCCCCGTTCGGCGGATGCCGCGTGCGACAGGCGACGCCATCCGGTGTCCACGTCCACGGTGAGGTCGACGTCCAGCGCCGCGCCGGCGAGAGCCGCGTCCTCGTGCGCGGCCGCCAGCCCGGACAGGCACGCGGGGCAGCCCGCGACGTGCTCGCGATCGCCGTCGGCGACGCCGGCCGGTTCGTCCAGCAGCCGGCGCAGCGTGCCCTCAGTGGGATGCCGCATGACGGTTCAACTCCTTGCGTAAGGCGGATTCGGCGCGCCGCACGGTGGTGCCCACGCTGCCCGGGGAGAGATCGAGAGCGGCGGCGACCTCGGCGTAGCTGAGACCGCTGTGCCGCAGGACGAGGGCGACGGCCTGCCGGCGGGGGAGCCGGGCCAGTGCGGCCCGCACGCGGCGGCGTTCCTCGAGGGTCAGCACGGCGTCGGCGACGTCCGGGCCGACGGCGTCGTCGCCGCCGGCGGCCGCCTCGCGGGAGGCGCGGCGCCGGCCGGAACGGACGTGGTTCAGAGCGGTGTGCGCCGCGGCGACCGACAACCATCCCGCCGCCTCACCGGCCGGGACGGAGGAGCGCCCGAACGACAGGAACACTTCCTGGGCCACGTCCTCGGCACCGTCGCGGGACCCGAGCACCCGGGCGGCGACCGCCACCACCCGCGGATAGGCACTGCGGAAGACCTGTTCGAGGTCGGGCCGGACGGCACCACGTTCAGGAGGAGTCGACAAGGCCACCCCGCCCTCCCGCTCGCCTCGCCCCGGCCGGCCGTGGCCGTTGGGGGACGCTACCGCCGGCACGGCGGCGGGTTCGGTCCTACGGTGCCCGACGAGATCCACGTCTTCCCCCACATCTTCGCAGCACCGCCGGCACCCAGAATGTGACACCGATGTCGCCGACGCGGAACGTGTATAGTACGTGTATGGCCAGGGTCCGCACGAACATCGAGATCGAGGACGAGTACGTCCGGACCATCATGCGTCGCTACCACCTGCGGACTAAGACCGACGTTGTCGACCTGGCCCTGCGTAGGCTCGCGGCCGAGCCGATGACGCTGGAGGAAGCGCTGGCGATGCGCGGGTCGAACTCCATCGGCGAGGTGCCGGCCGACCGACCGCCGCCCGATACGGCCGCATGATCCTTGCCGACACGTCCGCCTGGGTGGAGTTCGATCGGGCCACCGGCAGCGCGGTCGATCAGCGACTCACCGAACTCATCGCCGCTGATGGCCAGCTCGCCGTGACAGAGCCGGTCGTTGCCGAGGTTGCCGCGGGCGCTCGTACCGACGAGCGCGAGGCGGCGTTGCGCAGACTGCTGGCACGGGCGCGACTGCTGCCGTTCGACAGCGTGACGGATTTCGATGGCGCCGTCACGGTGTACCGGCGTTGTCGGCAGGCCGGAATCACTCCACGCGGACTTGTCGGTTGCATGATCGCCGCGGTTGCACTCCGGACAGGGGCCGCCCTTCTGGCTCAGGACGCCGATCTCGCCCGCATCGCGCATGTCGTTCCACTCCGGTTGGACCGGGCCACCGTTCGACCTTCGTCCTGAGGACGGACTCGCGGACCGACGGCCGGAGCGGATTCACGGCACAGTGGTCATTGTGGAGAGACACCCGCGGACGGTAATGATTCGCTAATGGCCGAATCGCAGAACGGATGGTCGGTCGACTTCAGCGGTGATCGGCAGGACCAGTCGCCGGTCGCGCGCGGCGTGACCGCCCCGCAGGGAGTGCGCCGCGGCGACGTGGCCACCGTCCTGCATTACGTGGCACGCCGCTTCGACGCCGAGGTGGAACGGCTGCATCAGGGATGGTGCTGGGGCTGGTACGTCCGCCGGATCGCCGGCACGAACGACTACAGCAACCACTCCAGCGGCACCGCGATCGACCTCAACGCCCCGAACCACCCGGTGGGTTCCTCGGGGACGTTCACCCGGACGCAGCGCGCCGCGATCAACCGCATCCTCGACGCGTGTGACGGAGTGGTGCGGTGGGGTGGCCATTACACGGGCCGCAAGGACGAGATGCATTTCGAGATCGATAAGGGCGTCGGTGCGGTGGCCGCGCTCGCCGACAAGATCAAAGCTGAGGAGGACGCGTTGACGCCGGAGGACAAGGCTTGGCTGCAGCGCACGGTGCGCAGCATCGTGGTGGAGGAGCTCGACAAGCGCGTCGGCGACATCGTGCGCCGGTACAACGCGGACGGCACCTGGGTCCCGATGACCGATCCGAACCCGACGATGACCGTCGCGTCCGGAGTGCAGTACACCGGACGCGATGCCAACCAGGCGTTCCTGGACGTACGCGATGTGGTGATCCCGGCGCTGGAGCGGATCGAGGAGAAGCTGCCCGATCCCGGCTCGGCCGAGTAGCCCGGCACTCCCGTGTCCCGGTCGGGACTGGCCCGTTAACTACAGGTCCGGGCCGATTCCGTGGAGTGACGATGACCGTGATGATGGGCGAGCCGCTCGATGCTGCGCAGGAGCCGGCGTCGCCGCCCGGGCGGATCGTCATGCTGGTGGACAACGGTGTCGAGGGTGATTCACGCGTGCAGAAGGCGGCCCGGTCGGCGGCCGCCGCGGGCTGGGACGTGATCCTGCTCGGCGTCAAGGAGCCGACCAGCCGACGGGTCGAGTGGCAGATCGGGGACGCTCGGGTCCGGTTGGTCCGGTGCAAGCGTCCCCTGGCCCTGCACCGTTCGACACTGCGCGGCTCGCTACGCCGGCCGCTGGCGTACAGCGGTGTCGGCATGGCCAACAACCGGCTGCAAGCGGTCCGGGCGAGGCAGGCGGAGCTGCGGCAGCGCTTCGCCGCGCTGGCAGTCGCGCGCCGGGACGGCGGATCGCGGTGGCAGGACTGGCGGGGCCGGGCGTTGCTGCTGCCCGCGCGGGTCACGGTTCGCGTGCTGAACACGTGGGTGCGGTTCCGGGCCGCCGAGTACAACCGGCTCACCACTGCCCGCGAGAACGCGGCATCGCTGGTCAACCGGGCGGGCATCCGGTTCTGGCAAGCGCTGCGCGGCGACCGGTGCTGGCGCAACCTCGATCCGAGCCTGTGGGACTTCGAGATCGGCTTCGGCCGCATCATCGACCGGCTGAAGCCGGACATCATCCATGCCAACGACTACCGCATGATCGGCGTCGGTGCGCGCGCCAAGGTCCGCGCGGCGGCCCGTGGCCGGGACGTGAAGCTGGTCTGGGACGCCCACGAATACGTACCGGGCCTCACGCCGTCGTTCAGCTGGCCACGGTGGTTGCCGGCGCAGGTCGCGCACGAACGCGAATACGGCCGGTACGCCGACGCGGTGGTCACCATCTCGCCGGCGTTGGCCGAGCTCCTGCGCGCCGGGCACCGCCTGCCCGAGCTGCCGGCGGTCGTGATGAACTGTCCCGAACGCGACGAGATCGGCGCCGACGGAGTCCTGGGCTCCGACGTCCGTACCGCCTGCGGGCTCGGCCCGGACACGCCGTTGCTGGCCTATTGCGGCGGGATCAACGCGGTTCGCGGCGTCACGCTGATGGTCGAGGCGCTGCCCGATCTCCCGGGCGTACACGTCGCGTTCGTCTCGGTTCCGCCGAACGGCCGCCGCACCGCCATCGATGAGTTGGAGGCACGGGCCCGCGAGCTCGGTGTCACCGATCGGGTACACGTGCTGCCGTACGTGAAGCACTGGCAGGTCGTGCCGTTCCTGTCCACCGCGGACGCCGCGGTGAGCCCGCTGCTCCACCTGCCGAACCACGAGATCGCGCTGTCCAACAAGTTCTTCGAGTACTCGCACGCGCGGCTGCCGCTGATCGTCAGCGACGTCCGCACGATGGCCGCGATGGTCCGCGCGACCGGGCAGGGCGAGGTGTTCAGCGCCGGAGACCGGGACGACTACGTGCGGGCGGTCCGGGCGGTGCTGACCGATCCGCAACGGTACCGTGCCGCGTACGACGCACCCGGCTTGCTGGAGCAGTGGACGTGGAGCGGCCAGGCGGCCGTCCTCGACCAGGTCTACCGCGCGTTGGTGCCGGCCACGCCGGCGTTGGTGCCGGCGCAGGCCTAGCGTCGCCGCGGCCGGTTCGCACCCAGCCGGCGGCCGCGGACGAGGGCCTGCCGGCGGCCGATCTCCCGGCCGTCGGACGCCATCTCGACGCCGTCGACCTGATAGAAGTTCTCGTTGTCGTAGACCACCGGCCGGCTCCAGTCGATGTGCTCGACCCGCATGAGCAGCGGACCGATGCCGTAGCAATAGTCCGACTCGGCGAACTCGGTGACCGGGGCCCGAGGCGTGCCGTGGTCGGTCTCCATCAGCCGCTCCCTCGACATGTCCCGGTTGCGCACGTGCGTAAGCATGGTCCTCTGGCTTTTCGAAAGCAAGGACAGATGCACGTGCATATGCACACCGGTACGAACGCTGGATAGCGGAGCTGGATGATCGGCCAGGAGCCGGTCAGCTGATCGGCGCCGCCACTTCGGGCAGCATCGCGGCGAGGACGTCGGCCGTCCGGTCCGGCGGCTCCGCCTTGAGGCAGGCGTGGTCCATGGCCAGCACGTAATGATCAACGTCGGCGGGCTTGTCCAGATACATCGCGCTGGTCAGCTGCTCGACGTAGACGACGTCGGACAACGCCGCCTCGGCGAAGCGCAGAATCGCGAACGGGCAGCCGTCCGGGGCTACGCCGCCCGCCCGGAACGGAATGATCTGCAGGCGTATCTGCGGTTGCAGCGACGCCTCGATGAGCGCCTCGATTTGGCCCCGCATGATGTCTTCGTCACCCACCGGGCGGCGCAGTACCGCCTCGTCGATCACGGCCCACAGATGCGGGGGCGACGGCCGGCGCAGCACATCCTGCCGCATCTGCCGCAACTCGGTCCGCCGGTCGATCTCCGCCGCGGACGCGTGCGCGTGCCCAAGGCGGATCACCGCGCGGGTGTAGTCCGGCGTCTGCAACAGTCCCGGCACGAAGTGCACTTCGTACGTACGGATGAGCGACGCCGCCTCCTCGAGCCCCAGGTACGGCAGGAACCACGGCGGCGCGATGTCGCTGAACCGGTGCCACCATCCGGGCTCGTTGGCGCGGCGGACGAGGTCGAGCAGCCGGAGACGGTCCTGGTCGTCGACGCGGTACAGCGTGAGGAGGTCGGCGACGTCGCGTTCCTTGAACGGCACCCGGCCGAGCTCCATCCGGCTGATCTTGGACTCGGACGCCCGGATCTCCCAGCCGGCGTTCTCCCGGGTGAGTCCCCGCTTCTTGCGGAGGCGCCGCAGTTCGCTGCCCAACTGGATCCGGAGTGCCGTGGGGCCGCCCCCGCTGCCGTTTTCTTGCTGAGCCGGGGACACCGGGTGCACCTCCCGCGAGGGTCGACAACAGAACGGGCGTGCACTTCTCTTTACCCCCGTGCACGTGCAGCCAACCGTGCAAAGTCAACAGCATCTGCTCGGCCGGGTGCACGGTGTGAGTAGGGTCTAGCCGTGACATCGGATGCGGACGTGGTGATCGTCGGTGCCGGCGTCTCGGGCCTGACCACGGCCGTCCGGCTCGCCGAGGCCGGGCTGCGGGTGACGATCGTGGCGGCGGGCACGGATGACGCCACCACGTCGTACGCGGCGGGCGCCACCTGGAGCCCCTACCTGGTCGAGTGGACGGACCGCGTCCGGGCATGGAGCTACGCGACGCTCGCCATGCTGCGCGAGCTCGCCGCCCGCGACGGCACCGGCATCGTGCTCCGGTCCGGCATCGAGGCGTCACCGGTCCCGGTCGGGCCGCCGGAGTGGCACGACCGCCTCGATGGCTTCCGGATGCTCGGGCCCGACGAGCTCCCCGACGGCCTCGCGGCCGGCTGGCGATACGTGGCGCCGGTCGCCGACATGCCCGCGTACCTGCGCTACCTGCGCCGCCGCGCCGAGTCCGCCGGTGCCGTCGTGGAGATCCGCAGGATCCGGACGTTCGCCGAGGTGTCCGCGCCCGTGGTCGTGAACTGTGCCGGCATCGGCGCCCGTGAGCTGGCCGGTGACGCCGAGCTCCGGGCCGTGCGCGGGCAGATCGTGGTGGTGGAGAACCCCGGCATCACCGAGTTCTTCGTCGCGGAGACCGATCCGCCGGTCTACTTCTTCCCGCAGGGTGACCTGGTCGTGCTCGGCGGCACCGCGCAGGACGGCGCGGGCGACACCGTGACGAACCCGGAGGCCGCCCGCACCATCCTGGCCCGGTGCGTCCGCGTCGACCCGCGTCTGCACGGCGCGCGCATCGTGGGACATCGGGTCGGGCTACGGCCGGTCCGACCGCGGATCCGGCTCGAGCGTGACGCCGGCGTGGTGCACAACTACGGCCACGGCGGCGCCGGCATCACGCTCTCCTGGGGCTGCGCCAACGAGGTGGCGCGGCTCGTTCTCCAGACCTAGGCTCACTCCAGGCAGAGGTTGGACTTCGCCACCGCCAGGATCTTCTTCGCCTGGGCCGGGTCGACCGCGAACCGGCTCGCGACGTTGCGCTCCTGCTCGTTCTCCGGCCTCTTGTCCGCGATGTCGAGACAGGTCTCAGCGCCGCGGTCCAGCGCCGCCCGCTGGTCGGTGACCAGCGCGCTGTCGACCTGGCCCAGTGCCGTGAGGAACGCGCCGGTGGCGTCCAGTGTCTCGGAGTCCAGCGACGCGGACGGGCCCGGGACCGCCGACGGAGCGGTGGAGGCCGGGCGTTCGGCTGCCGGCTTCGATCCGCATCCGGCGAGCGCGACGAGCGCCGCCGCGGTGACCACAACCTGATGTGCTTTCACAGTGACCTCCTGGGGGCAGGGGAAGTGACTGGAGCACAATACGGGCCTTTCGTCGGTTATATGCCGCACGACGCGCGCGGCCACCCGTCGATCTTGGAGTTGTGGTTGCCTTTTTGGTCACTTCTGTCGTCTTCGT
>DATBGW010000160.1:0-6669 GCA_036557765.1 Actinoplanes sp. | reverse complement strand
CTTGGAGTTGTGGTTGCCCTTTTGCCGCTTCCCGACCTATTTATGCCAACCACAACTCCAAGATCGACGGAGAAGGAGAGGGGGCTTTGCTAATAGCGGCGCCGACCAGCACGATGGGGACAACGGGAGGGGGCCGTTCATGTCGGATCCGATGGAGGCCGTACGGCGTCTGCTGGACCTGCGGCACCGCGGCCGCGTGGAGGACCTCCCGTCCGTGTTGGCCGAGGCGGCGCCGTTCCTGGACGCGGCCGAGATCGCGGCGCTGCTCATCGACTACGGTCAGGTCTCCCTCTGCCCGCTGCGCGGCACCGCGGCGGCGCCCGTTCCGGTCGAGGGCACGGTCGCCGGCCAGGCGTTCGTGTCGACGCGGGCGACCCAGGTGTCCGCGGAGGACGGCACCTGGCTGTGGTTGCCGTTGCTGCACGGCGCGGAGCGGCTGGGTGTCCTGCAGGTCCGTACCAAGGCCGAGGTGGACGACCAGCTCGGCGAGGACCTGCAGACCATCGCGGCGCTCGTGGCCGAGCTGATCGCCAGTCGCCGCTTCTACGGCGACGCGGTCGAGTACACCCGGCGCCGGCTGCCCATGCAGCTGGCCGCGGAGATCATCTGGAATCAGCTGCCGCCACTCACGTTCGCCGTGGACGGGACCGTGGTCACCGCGGTCCTGGAACCGTGCTACGACGTCGGCGGGGACGCGTTCGACTACGCCGCGAACGGCGACATCCTGCACGTGGCGTTGTTCGACACGGTCGGCCACGGCATCGGCGCCAGCGGGCTGACCACGCTGACGCTCAACACGTACCGCAATGCCCGCCGCTCCGGTCTCACGCTGGCCGACACGTACCGGTCGATCGACAAGTGGATCCGGGCGCAGTTTCCCGGGTCGTTCGTCACGGCGGTGATGGCCGAATTCGAAACCCGGGACGGGGTGTACCGAAGGATCTCCGCCGGGCATCCGGCGGAGTTGTGGCTGCGCGGCGGCCGGCCGCTCATCCCGCCGCCGTCGCCGACCGCGTTGCCGCTCGGCCTGGGCCACATGCTGGATCGCGGGCCGCAGGTCACGGAACATGCGCTGCAGGCCGGTGACGCGCTGGTGCTCTACACCGACGGGATCACCGAGGCGCGGGACTCCAACGGCGAGCTGTTCGGGATCGGCCGCCTGACCGATGCCGTCACCCGCGACCTCGCCGCCCGTATTCCGGCCGCCGAGATGATGCGCCGGCTCATCCAGACGATCGTGTCGTACGAGAACGGCGAGCTGCGCGACGACGCCACCGCGGCGATGCTGCAGTGGAAGCCGCAGTGACCCACCTCCGCGATCTTGGAGTTGTGGTTGGCATCAATCGGGCGTAAAGCCGCGAATGGGCAACCACAACTCCAAGATCGGCGGGTTAAGGGATGACGGTGGTCGTGGGGTGCGGAGCGTATGCCGGGGTCTCCGACGGCATCAGGATCCACAGGACCGGATAGATCAGGAGCTGGCTGCCCGGAATCACCAGGAGGATGAGCAGGAACAGCAGCCGCGCCGGCCAGGGCTCGATACCGAACCGCCGCCCCAGCCCGGCGACCACGCCGCCAAGCATCCGTCCCTCCAACGGTCGCACCAGCCCGTGCTGGCGCATCGAGCTGTACACCGTGTCCATCAGGTTCTCCTTCCTCGCTGGCTTCCGTTCGCCAGTGGCTTCGTTGTGCTTTCAGCGTGGCGGACGACCGGGCCGAAAGCATCAGGGATCAACCCCGGTCCGACCCGGTGTCGCTACCCGTAGGGTGATCTGGTGACCGGACTGCTCGACGGCGTCGCGCTGGTGGACCATCACTGTCACGGCGTGGTACGCCGAGTGCTGGACCGCCCCGCGTTCGAGCAGCTGGCCACGGAGGCCGACGGCTCCGCGACCCTGGATTCTCAGCTGGGATTCGCGATCCGGCGGTGGTGCGCGCCGGTCCTGGACCTGGACCCGCATCCCAACCCGGAGATGTACCTGGCGCGCCGGACCGCGCTCGGCGCCGCCGAGGTCAACCGCCGTTTCCTCGCCGCGAGCGGCGTCGCCGCGTTCCTGGTCGACACCGGGTACGCCGCGGACGACCTGCTCGGCCCGGCCGAGATGGCCGAGGCGGCCGGTGGCGCGGCGCGGGAGGTGGTCCGCCTGGAGGCCGTCGCCGAACGCCTGGCGCGCGACGGAACGGGCGCGGCCGGCTTCGCCGCGGCGTACGCGGAAGCCCTGCACGCGGCGACCGCCGACGCCGCCGGTCTCAAGTCCGTGATCGCCTACCGCTACGGGCTGGACTTCGACCCGGAACCGCCGTCGGCCCGCGAGGTTCGGGACGCGGCCGGGCGGTGGCTGCGGCGGGTCGCGATCACTCCCACCGCGCGGCTGGACGATCCCGTGCTGCTGCGGCATCTATTGTGGACCGGTGTGGAGCGCGGCCTGCCGCTGCAGTTCCACACCGGATTCGGCGACCCGGACCTGCAACTTGACCGCTGCGATCCGGCGCGGATGACCGGCTTTCTGCGGGCGGTTCAGCCGCGCGGGACCACCGTGCTGTTGCTGCACTGCTATCCGTTCCACCGGCAGGCCGGCTACCTCGCCCAGGTGTTCCCACACGTGTACGCCGACGTCGGGCTGGCCGTGAACTACGTGGGCGCCCGCGCCGCCGCGGTGGTCGCCGAGTCGCTGGAGCTCATTCCGTTCGCCAAGGTGCTCTACTCCTCCGACGCGTACGGGCTCGCGGAGCTGCACTATCTCGGCGCCGTGCTGTTCCGGCGCGCGTTCGACGAGGTGGTCGGCGGCTGGGTGACCGCCGGGCTGTGGGCGGCGTCCGACGCGCACCGGGTGGCCCGGATGGTCGGCGCCGGCAACGCCGAGCGGGTCTACGGTCATGCCCATGTTCGGTGACCGCATGCGCGTCGACCCGGACCAGCAGACGATCCGGGCCGAGCAGGCCGCCACGAAGCTGCGCGCGGACGGCGTTCGAGGCGTGGTGCTGGGCTACGTCGACAACGCCGGCATCACCCGCGTCAAGGCCGTTCCGGTCGCGCAGCTGGCTCGGGCGGCACGGTGGGGTGTCGGGATGTCGACGGTGTTCGACGTGTTCCTCGCCAATGACGCGATGACCGGCACCGCTGACCTGGGCAGCCCGGACGGCGACCTGCGGCTGGTGCCGGACCTGGACCGGCTCGTGCCGCTGGCCGCCCAACCGGGCTGGGCGTGGGCGCCGGTCGACCGGTACACGCAGGCCGGCGATGTCTGGCCGTCGTGCCAGCGCGGGTTCGCCCGGCGGATCGTGGAGGGCGCCCGCGCGGCCGGCGTGGAGTTCCGGATGGCCATCGAGGTGGAGTGGGCGGTGAGCCGCGGCGACGGCGACGACTTCGTGCCGGCGTGCACGGGTCCGGCGTACGGGATGACCCGGCTGATCGAGCTCGGCGACTACGTTCGCGATCTGCTGGCGGCGCTGGAGGACCAGGGTCTGCGGGTCGACCAGGTCCATCCGGAGTACTCCGACGGCCAGTTCGAGGTGTCGGTCGCGGCCGCCGACCCGGTGCGGGCCGCGGACGACAGCGTGCTGGTCCGCCAGACGATCCGGGCGCTGTCCCAGCGGTACGGGATGCGGGTGTCGTTCGCGCCGTCCGTGGTGGCGGGGCACGTCGGGAACGGCGGTCACGTGCACCTGTCCGCGTGGCGGAACGGCCGCGACGCGTTCGCCGGTGGCACCGGCCCGCACGGCATGACCGACGAGGGTGAGGCGGTCGCCGCGGGGATCCTGCGGCATCTTCCGGCGTTGCTGGCGATCGGCGCGCCGTCGCCGGCGAGCTACCTGCGGCTGGTGCCCTCGCACTGGGCCGGCGTCTACGCCTGCTGGGGGCTGGAGACGCGGGAGACCGCGTTGCGGCTGGTGACCGGCAACGCGGGGCTGGAGGCCACGGCGGCCAATCTGGAGGTCAAGTGCTTCGACCTCGCGGCCAATCCGTACCTGCTCGTGGGCGCGCTCGTGGCGGCCGCGCTGGACGGCCTGCGGGACGGGCTCCGGCTGCCGCCGCCGGTCACCGGCGATCCGGCCCGGTTCTCCGCCGACGAGCTGACGGCGCGCGGGATCGCCCGACTGCCCACCACAGTGGACGATGCGGTTGCGGCGCTCGCAGCTGACGAGACGCTGCGCGCCGCGCTCGGCGACATGCTCGCGGACGCCGTTCTCGCCGTGCGCCGGGCCGAGGCCGACCGGGTCCGGGACGCCGTGCCGGAGGAGATCGTCAGGGCGTTCCGCTGGGTGTACTAGGGCCTGCCCAGCCGATCGCCGGCGCCACGTGCTCCGCGATGGTCTGCAGGATGCGGGCGTTGTAGGCGACGCCGAGCTGATTGGGCACCGTGAACAGCACCGTGTCCGCCGCCCGCACGGCGGCGTCCGCTGCCAGTTCCGCCGCGATCCGGTCCGGCTCGCCCACGTACGTACGCCCGAACCGTGATCGCACGCCCTCCAGCAGCCCCACCTCGTCGTCGTGCTCCTGGTCGCCGAAGTACATCCGGTCGATGTCGGTGGTGATCGGCAGGACGCTGCGGGACACCGACACCCGTGGGTCGCGGTCCCAGCCCTGCTCGGCCCACGCGGCCCGGTACTGCTCGATCTGCTCGGCCTGCAGCTGATCGAACGGGACACCGGTGTCCTCGGTGAGCAGCGTCGAGCTCTGCAGGTTCATCCCGGCCGCGGCCGCCCACTGCGCGGTCGCGCGGGTGCCCGAACCCCACCAGATCCGCTCCCGCAGGCCCGGCGACTGCGGCTGGATCGCCAGCCCGCCGCTGATGCCGGTCCGTTCGGGATCGGTGCGCGCCACGGCCGCGCCGTCGATCGCGGCGAGGAACAGCTCGGTCTTGCGGCGGGCGAAATCCGCCACCGTTTCGCCATCGGGAGGCCGGTAGCCGAACGCCTCGGCACCGCGCAACACCGTCTCCGGCGAGCCGCGGCTCACCCCGAGCTGCAGCCGGCCGCCGCTGATCAGATCGGCGGCCGCGGCCTCCTCGGCCAGGTAGAGCGGGTTCTCGTACCGCATGTCGATGACCGCGGTGCCGATCTCGATCCGGCTGGTCCGGGCCGCGATCGCGGACAGCAGCGGCAACGGCGACGCCAGCTGGCGTTCGAAATGATGCACCCGGACGAACGCGCCGTCGACGCCGATGTCCTCGGCCGCCTGGGCCAGCTCGATGGTCTGCAGCAACGCGTCCGCCGCCGTGCGGGTCTGCGATCCGGGCGCGGCGCGCCAATGCCCGAACGACAGAAAGCCGATCCTCATGTGCTCAAGATATGACTGTCGCCGCGGCGGGACTCTGGAAGTCTTTCCCGGGCCATCACACCGCATGCGGAAAGGACCCTGGACATGGCGGACGCAATCACCATCGAAGCGTGGGAAGACGATCCGATCGCCGCGCCGCTGGAGGACCGGCCCGCGTTGAACCAGCCGGTCCGGCACGCCCAGCCGAACTTCGACCCGCCGCACTTTCCGGTGGGCGTGGCCGGCAAGCAGCCGCCGCCGGACAGCTACCACGTCGGCACCGAGGAGTTCCGGTACTGGGCACTGGCCGACGCGCTCGCGCGCGGCGCCACGTACTGGAGCGGCCGGGTCCCGGACGGCACCACGTGGCAGGCGGACAACGGCCCGCGCCTGATGGCGGCGCCGGACGACGGCCTCGATCTGAACGCGTACTACGACCGCAACGGCCTGCACTTCTTCCACGACAGCGTCCGTGGCATCGCGGTGTTCTCGGGGGAGAGCCCGGACGTGGTGTGCCACGAGCTCGGGCACGCGGTGCTCGATGCGATCAAGCCCCAGTTGTTCGACGTTGCCAGCATCGAGGCGGCCGCGTTTCACGAGTCGTTCGGTGATATGAGCGCAATCCTGTCCGCGCTGCAGCTCGACTCCGTTCGCGAGCAGGTGCTCGAGGAGACGAACGGCCTGCCGCACACGGCCTCGCGGCTGTCCCGCCTCGCCGAGAGCCTCGGCTGGGCGATCCGCCAGCTGATCCCGGACTCCGGCGACGCGGGCTGCCTGCGCAGCGCGGTGAACTCGTTCTACTACCTGCCGCCGGCCGCATTGCCGCCGCGCGCGCCGGCAACAAGTCTGTCGTCGGAGCCGCACAGCTTCTCCCGCGTCTTCACCGCCGCGTTCTTCCGGATGCTCGGCGGCATGTTCTTCCGGCAGAACCAGCAGGACTCGGCCGGGCTGCTCACGGCGTCCGAGGACGCCGGCAAGCTGCTGATCGAGGGCGTCCGCCGCGCAGCCGTGGTGCCCGGGTTCTACGCCCAGGTGGCGGCACAGATGATCGTCGCCGACACGGCGCTGTTCCAGGGGCGGTACCGCCGGGCGATCTCCGGCGCGTTCGTCGGCACCGGCGTGCTGGCGGTGTCCTCCGCGGCCGCCCTCGACGAGGACACCCGGTCGCGCGCGATGGCGGAGCCGGCCGACGCAGACGGTGGCGACGAGCTGCCCCGGCTGCCACTGACCGGTCGGTCGTACGGCCTGAGTGGCGACCTGATGGTCAACGCCGCCACCCAGTTCCGCCGGATCGGCGCCGCGAGCGGCCTGGCGGACAGTGGTGAGGTCACCGCGCCACCGGCGGACAAGGCCGCCGACTCGTTCGTGGTCGACCTGATCCGCCGCGGCCGGATCGACGCCGCCGACGA
>DATBGW010000159.1:0-3808 GCA_036557765.1 Actinoplanes sp. | reverse complement strand
TCCCGGGCGCCCTCGAGCAGGAACGCCGTGATGATCGCGGTGGCCTCGGGATGATTGAGCCGGAGCCCGCGCTCGCGGCGCCGCCGGGCGACATCGGCCGCGACGGTGATGAGCAGGCGTTCCTGCTCGTGCTGACTGAGGAACAAGCAGACCTCCCGGTACGCCCGCGCATGCTCGCAGTTTCAGGTTTCCGGCGTGTTACTCGAGTATGGTCGGGCGCGTGCCCGACCGTGCCTGGTTCGAGTCTTTGACAAACCCACCCGCGGCTGAACCACGTAGTTGGCTGTACAGCGACGCGCCCCGGCTGTCCCTGGATGGCGCGTGGCGGTTCCGCTTCACCGAACGCGCGGACGGACCCGAGGTCTTCGCCGATCCGGCGTACGACGACCGGGCCTGGGCCGAGCTGCCCGTCCCGAGCCACTGGCAGCTGCACGGGTACGGCGCCCCGGCGTACACGAACGTCGCCTACCCGTTCCCGCTGGACCCGCCGCACGTTCCGGACGAGAACCCCACCGGCGACTACCGCCGGACGTTCCGCATGCCCGCGGGCTGGCCGGCCGGCCGCACGTTGATCCGGTTCGGCGGCGTCGACTCGGCGGCGATGGTGTGGCTCAACGGCGTACGGCTCGGAACGACCACCGGCAGCCGGCTGCCCACCGAGTTCGACGTGACCGCCGCGCTGCGGACCGACGGCGAGAACGTGGTCGCCGTCCGTGTGGTGCAGTGGAGCGCCGGCAGCTACCTCGAGGACCAGGACATGTGGTGGCTGTCCGGCATCTTCCGCGGCGTCGAGCTGCTGGCCCGGCCGGACGGCGGGCTGGACGACGTGGACGTGCTGGCCGGCTACGACCACATCACTGGTGCCGGGACGCTGCGCGTGGTCACCGGCGTGCCGGCGCGGGTCCGCGTGCCCGAGCTGGACGTGGACGCGGCGGCCGGCGAGCCGGTGGAGCTGCCGTCGGTGGAGCCGTGGTCGCCCGAGCAGCCGCGACGCTACGACGCCACGGTGGCGACCGAGACCGAGACCGTCCGGCTGCGGATCGGCTTCCGGACCGTACGGATCGACGACGGCGTCCTGACCGTGAACGGCCGACGCGTACTGTTCCGCGGCGTCAACCGGCACGAGTTCGCCCCGGATCGCGGCCGCGCGGTGACCGAGGACGACATGCTGACGGACGTGCTGCTGATGAAGCGGCACAACATCAACGCCGTACGCACGAGCCATTACCCGCCGCATCCGCACTTCCTGGACCTCTGCGACGAGTACGGGCTGTGGGTGGTCGACGAGTGCGACCTCGAGACGCACGGCTTCGGCCAGGTCGACTGGCGCGGCAACCCAGCCGACGACCCCCGCTGGCGGGAGGCGCTGGTCGACCGGATGCGCCGCATGGTCGAGCGGGACAAAAACCATCCCAGCGTGGTGCTGTGGTCGCTGGGCAACGAGAGCGGCTCCGGGCGCAATCTGAGCGCCATGGCCGCCTGGACGCGACGCCGCGATCCCAGCCGGCCGCTGATCTACGAACCCGACGAGACGTGCCAGGACGTCGACGTCTACAGCCGGATGTATCTGCCGCTCGCGGACGTGGAGGCGATCGGGCGGCACACCGAGCCCGCGCTGCCGGACGCCGCGTTGGACACCCGGCGACGCCGCATGCCGTTCGTCCACATCGAATACGCGCACGCGATGGGCAACGGCCCCGGCGGCCTGGCCGACTACGCCGAGCTGTACGAGAGGTACCCCCGCTGCCAGGGTGGCTTCGTCTGGGAGTGGATCGACCATGGCCTGCGCGCCCGGGCCGGCGACTTCTTCGCGTACGGCGGCGACTTCGGTGAGGAGCTGCACGACGGCAACTTCGTGGCCGACGGGCTGGTGTTCCCGGACCGTACCCCGTCGCCGGGCCTCGCCGACGTGGCGAAGGTCGGCGAGCCGGTCCGGATCACCCGCGACGGGTCGGCGCTGCGGATCACCAACCGCCACGACACGCTCGGCCTGGGACACCTGGAATTCCGGTGGTCGGCGGACGCCGCGGACGGCGTTCTCGACGTTCCGGACGTCCGGCCGGGGGAGAGCGCGACGGTCGCGCTGCCCGACGTCGACACCGGGGTTCTGACGGTACGGGCGGTGCTGGCCTCCGACCGGCCGTGGGCGGCGGCCGGTCACGAGGTGGCGTGGGCGCAGTTCCCGCTGGGAACGCGCGACGTCGTACCGCCGCGCCCGGCCGCCGGTGTGCCGCAGCGCGAATCGGGGCGGGTGTTCGTCGGTCCGGCGGTGCTGGACGAGCGGGACGGCCGGCTGGTGTGGCTCGGTCCGTTCGACACCACCGGACCGGACCTGCAGGTGTGGCGCGCCCCCACCGACAACGACCGCGCGCCGCACGGGCAGGCGCTGGAGCCGGGATGGCGGCGGCTGGGCCTGGACCGGATGCGCCGGCGCGTGGACGCCGTCGAGCTGGACGGGGACCGGGTGGTGGTGCGGACCCGCTGGGCGCCCGCGGCCACCGACCTGGGACTGCTTGTCACGTACGCCTGGACGGCGCTCGACGAGCAGAGCGTACGGCTCACCGTCGACATCGACCCGGACGGCCGCTGGCCCTGCCCGCTGCCCATGCTCGGCGTCGTGCTCGGCCTGCCCGGCGGGTTGGACCGGGTCGAGTGGTACGGCCGCGGCCCCGGCGAGGCGTACCCGGACACCGGCCTGGCCGTGCGGCTCGGCCGCTACCGCCGCACGGTCGCCGCGATGCAGACGCCGTACGTGTTCCCGCAGGAGAACGGCCGCCGCGCCGAGGTGAGCTGGGCGACGATCACCGACCGCGGCGACGGCGGCGTGCGGGTCTGCGGCCGTACGCCGTTCGGGCTGACGGTGCGTCCGTGGACCACGGCGGCGCTGGACCGTGCGGCGCACACGGCCGACCTGGTGCCGGACGGCCGTACCTGGTTGACGCTGGACGCCGGGCACAACGGCATCGGCTCGGCGTCCTGCGGCCCGCCGCTGCCGCCGCGGTATCTGCTGCCGGCCGTGTCCGCCCGCCTCGACGTGGAGCTCACCGTTGCGTCGGCGGCGCGATGATCATGCGCTTGGCGCGGCGTTCCGCCGTCCTAATCCCATGATCGCCGCCGTCATCCGAGGTACAGGATCGCGTCGACCTCGATGTCCATGCCCTGCAGCGCGACCGGGATGGTGGTCCGGACCGGCGGGGCGTCGCCGGTGAAGTACTGCGCGTATATCTCGTTCATGGCGGCGAAGTCGCCGAAGTCGCGCAGGTAGACACCGACCCGGACGGCCTGGTCCAGGCTGCCGCCGGCGGCCTCGGCCACCGCGGCGAGATTGCGGAACACGGCGTGCGCCTGCTCCTCGAAGCTGCCGGTGACCCGGGTGCCGTCCGGCAGCGCGGGTATCGCACCGGCCAGGTAGACGGTGTCGCCGGCCACGACGGCCTGCGAGTACGGGCCGCCTGGGCGTGCGGCGTTGCCGGTGGACACGGCGCGTTTGGGCATGTCGACTCCTGTTCAGGAACGCGGGAACTGCTCGGCCAGGCCGTCCCGCCCGACCAGCGGTGTGCCCAGCATGGCCCGCACGTCGCGGTCGCGCCGGGCGAGGGCCTCCCGCTGGGCGACGGTGAGCGGGATCCAGGACGGTGGCGGCGGGGGCAGTTGGGGGCGCATCGGGCGGCCGGACACGTACGTGGCGGCGTTGACAAGCCGCACCGGCGCCTGGCGGACCTGCCGGTGCGCGTCGACGACGTCGAACGGTCCCGTTTGGAGAGTGAAGACCGCGATGTCGGCCGGCGCGCCGACCGCGAGCGTCCCG
>DATBGW010000158.1:0-11127 GCA_036557765.1 Actinoplanes sp. | reverse complement strand
TCACGTACGCGACGCTGCAGGCGCTGGAGCGATGAACGACGACCTGGACCGGTTCGTCGACGCGCAGGACGGCGCCTACGACGACGCGCTGGCCGAGCTCACCGCCGGGCGCAAGCGCACGCACTGGATGTGGTTCATCTTCCCGCAGATCGCCGGGCTGGGATCCAGCCCCACCGCCCAGCTGTACGCGATCCGGTCGCTGGACGAGGCCCGGGCGTACCTGGCCCATCCGATGCTCGGACCGCGCCTGCGCGAGTGCGCGCAGGCGCTGCTGACGGTGCAGGGCCGGTCCGCCCGGGAGATCTTCGGGTATCCCGACGATCTGAAGCTGCGGTCGTCGATGACGCTGTTCGCCCGCGCCGCCGACGACCCCGAGCCGTTCCAGGCCGTGCTGGACCGTTACTACGACGGGCCCGATCCGCGCACCCTCACGCTCCTGTGAGCGCGAGGAGTGAGCACGCGAAGCCTGCGAGCCCCGCAGTCGTGAACGAAGGGTGGCGCTGTGAGCGATGTGGTCGTGGTCGGCGGCGGCATCATCGGGCTGACCGCCGCGATCCGGCTCGGCGCGGCCGGCGCCGACGTGGCGGTGTGGTCGCCGGTGGACCCGCTGGACACGGTGTCGGCGGTGGCCGCCGCCGTGTGGTACCCGACTCGGACCGCCGCCGATCCGCGCGTTCTCACCTGGGCGGCGGCCACCTACGCGGAGTTCACCCGGCAGGCCGCGGCCGGCGTGCCCGGTGTGCTGCTGCGCCCCACCCGCAACCTCGGCGCCGCGGCCGAGCCACCGTGGTGGGCGCCGGCGGCGGGCGAGGTCACGTTGTCCGCCGGCGAGGTCCGGTTCGTCGCGCCGCTGGCTGAGATGGCCGTGTACCTGCCGTGGCTGCGGTCGCAGGTGCGGTTCGTGCGGCGCGGTGTGGATCGGCTGACCGACGCGTTCGCCGCCGCGCCGGTCGTCGTCAACGCCACCGGACTGGCTGCGCGGACGCTGGCCCCGGATCCGGCCGTGCGGCCGGCCCGCGGGCAGATCGTGCTGGTCGCCAACCCCGGGATCGAGACGTCCGTACGGATCGAGGGGGATCCCAGCACGTACGTGCATCCGCGCAGCCGCGACGTCGTTCTCGGCGGGACGTTCGAGGTGGACGACTGGTGCACCGATCCGGACCCGGCGACGCGGGACGCGATCCTGGCACGCTGCCGCGCGCTGGTGCCGGAGCTCGGATCCGCGCCGGTGCTGGGGGAGCGGGTGGGGCTGCGCCCGGTCCGGGACGGCGGCCCGCGCGTGGAGGCGGTGCGGGTCGGTGGCGGCACGATGGTCCACGCGTACGGTCACGGCGGCGCCGGGATGACGCTGTCCTGGGGATGCGCCGACGAGATCACTCGCCTCTGCACGCCGTCATAACCCTCTCCGCACCCTTCTCGCACCCTCCCCGCACCCTCTCCGCACCCTCCCCGCGAACTTGGAGTTTTGGTTGCCCGTATGCAGACCTTGTCTGCTTTCGTGCCAACCACAACTCCAAGATCGCGGAGACAAGGTTCGGAACTTTTCAGCTTGGCGCGACGACTCTAGGGTGCGGCGCCGCACCCGGCGGCCCCGATCCGGACGTGGAGGGTGGTCGCGGCGTGCGTGGGATGGTACGGACGATGACGGTCGGCGGCGTCGCGGCGCTCGCGGTGGCCGGGCTGGCCCTGCCCGCCTTCGCGCACGTCGAGGTCAGCTCGGACAAGAACCGGGCCGGCGCCACCGACGTCACGCTGACCTTCACCGGTGAGGCGGAGAACCCGGACGCGGGCATTCGGCTCGAACGGGTGGTGCTGCCTGAGGGCATCGCGCCGGCCGACGTCACGCTGGTCAAGGCCCCGGCCGGGTGGACCTTCGCCCGTACCTCCGACGGCTTCACGGTCGGCGGCAAGGAGCTGAAGACGGGCACCGACGCGGTGTGGTCGGTGCGCGTGGCGCGGCTGCCGGCCGGCGCCACCCGGTTGTCCTTCAAGACCCTCGAGACGTACGGCGACGGCGAGGTCGTCCGGTGGATCGAGATCCAGGAACCGGGTCAACCGGAGCCGGACAATCCGGCGCCGCTGCTGACGCTCAAGCCGGCCGCGCCGGTCGCGGCCATCCCGTCGGCAGCGGCGCCGTCATCGGTGCCCTCGTCCGCGGCGGCCGCGGCGCCGGCGGCGTCGGATGAGTCGGACGCGTCGGAGGCGGCCGTGGACGCGGCCGTGGCCAACCGGGTCGTTCCGGGCTGGTGGATATGGCCGGCGGTGATCGTGGTGCTGGTCGCCGTGGCCGGCGTGCTGTTCGCCAGGCGCCGCGCGTCCCGTTCCGACTGACCCAGCCGGTTCATCCGGCTCGGTTCATCCGGCTCGGTTCATCCGGCTCGGTTCATCCGGCTCGGTTCATCCGGCCCGGCTCACCCAGCCTTTACTGCCCAGCGCACGACCGAACCAACGCGGAGGCCGCCCACTCCGTTCCCTCGATCTTGGAGTTGTGGTTGGCACAAAGTCCAATGGAGCGGACATAAGGGCAACCACAACTCCAAGATCGCGGAAGAGATGGGTGGGAGGGCGGGCACGGGTGGCGGGTCAGGCGACCGGCACGCGGCGGATGGTGCGCGTCCGGGCCACCAGGATCGCCAGCACGGTCATCGTGGTGCTGACGGCCAGGCCGATCACGGCCCCGTCGGACTGCTGGACCAGCGCGGCGACGGCGCCGGCGACGTTCGCGAGGCCGACGGCGATTGCCGCGGGCGCGGCCCACGACACACCCCGGGCCAGCGCCACGGCGACCACCAGCCCGGCCACCCCGAGCAGCGTGACGGCCCACGCCAGCGGCGCGGGGATTCCGGCGCCGCCGTCGTCGAACGCGATGGGCAGGTTCATCAGCGACATGAGGGCGGTGGCGGCGACGGCGAGATAACGGACGATCTTCATGACGGCTCCCTTTCGTTGTGGTGCCGTCAGCGTCCGGCGGCCGACCCCCCACCGGACAGGGTGCCCGCCACCAGGAACCCGGGGAACCGTCCCGGATGCCCGCGGGTCAGCCGGCCAGCGCATCCACCAGGCGGCGGGCGGAGCCCGCGAGATTCCACCGCTCGGCCAGCGCGAGCAGCTCGTCCGGGTGCTCGGGCGCGGCCGGCATCGCCGGGTCGAAGTCCGGCAGCGGCACGTCCCGAGCGACCCGGCACACCGGCAGCGCGGCGGCGAGGTAGTCCTTCGCGGCGACCAGTTTGGTCCGCAGTCCCGGGGCGAATCCCGCCGACGGGTCGTCCAGCGCGGCCACGATGGCCTCGACGCCGCCGTACCGGGCCACCAACCGGGCCGCGGTCTTCTCCCCGACGCCGGGCACGCCGGGCAGGCCGTCGCTGGGATCGCCGCGCATGGCCGCGAAGTCGGCGTACCAGCGGGCCGGCACGCCGTACTTGCGCTCCACCACCGCGCCGTCGCTGTCCTCAAGCTTGGCGACGCCGCGGCCGCAGTACAGCAGCCGTACGCCGCGGTCGTCGTCGACCAGCTGGAACAGGTCCCGGTCGCCGGATACCACCTCGACCGGTGCGGGCTGCGTCGCCGCGAGCGTGCCGAGCACGTCGTCCGCTTCGTACCCGTCGACGCCGAACGCCGGGATGCCCACCGCGGCGAGCACCTCCAGCAGGACCGGGATCTGTTTCTCCAGCGCCGGCGGCACGACCTCGACATCGCCGTGCGCCACCCGGTGCCGCTTGTACGACGGCACCAGCGCCACGCGCCAGCGCGGCCGCCAGGACGCGTCCAGCGCGCACACGATCCGGTCCGGGCGCCGGGTGCGGACCAGCTGGGCGATCATGTCGAGGAAGCCGCGGATCGCGTTCACCGGCTCGCCCTTCTCGGTCTTGCCCGCGGACTCGGGGATGCCGTGGAAGGCCCGGAAGTAGAGGCTGGGCGCGTCGACGGCCAGCAGAGGTCGGTCGGTCACGCCGCACAGCGTGACACACCACGGCGGCCTAACGTTCGTTAAGCTGACTGCGTGACGGTCGAGCGCATTCTCCCCAGCGATGAGGCGTACGCGTTGATGGATCTGACCCGGGAGATCGCCGAGCGGGAGCTGGCGCCCCGGGCGGCGGACTTCGAGAGCCGGGGCGAGTTTCCCCGGGACCTGATCCGGACGATCGGACGGGCCGGATTGCTGGGCCTGCCGTACGCCGAGAGCGACGGCGGTGGCGGCCAGCCGTACGAGGTGTATCTGCAGGTCCTGGAAACGCTGGCCGGGTCGTGGCTGGCGATCGCGGAGGCGGTGAGCGTGCATACGCTGTCCTGTTTCCCGATCACGGAGTACGGCACCGAACGGCAGCGCAAGCTGCTGCCCGACCTGCTCGGTGGCGACCTACTGGGCGCGTACTGCCTGTCGGAGCCGCAGGGCGGCTCGGATGCGGCGACGCTGGCCACGCGAGCGGTCCGGGACGGCGAGGACTATGTGGTCAGCGGCACCAAGGCGTGGATCACCCACGGCGGACGGGCCGACTTCTACGTCGTGTTCTGCCGGACCGGCGGGCCGGGCGCGTCCGGCATCTCGTGCCTGTTCGCCGACGCGGACACCCCCGGCCTGCTGCCGCAGCCGCCGGAACGCACGATGGGTCTGCGGTCGTCCGCGCCCGCACAGATCGTCTTCGACGGCGCCCGGATCGCGGCGGACCGGCTGGTCGGCGGCGAGGGGAGCGGGTTCTCCATCGCGATGCGGGCGCTGGACGCCGGAAGGCTGGGCATCGCCGCCTGCGCGGTGGGGCTGGCCCAGGCGGCGGTGGACTACGCGGCCGGATACGCGCGGGAGCGGAAGCAGTTCGGCCGCCCGATCGGCGAGTTCCAGGGCGTCGGTTTCCTGCTGGCCGACATGGCCACGCAGGTGTCGGCGGCGCGGGCGCTGACGCTGGCCGCGGCCCGGCTCAAGGATGCCGGCCGGCCGTTCTCGGTGGAGGCGGCGAAGGCCAAGCTGTTCGCCACCGACGTCGCGATGCGTGTCACCACGGACGCGGTTCAGGTGCTCGGCGGGTACGGGTACGTGGCCGACCATCCGGTGGAGCGGTGGTTCCGCGAGGCCAAGGTGCTGCAGATCGTGGAGGGCACCAACCAGATCCAGCGCCTGGTGATCGGCCGTTCGCTGACCCGCGGGTGAGGGGGCGGAAGTATCGTGACGCCGTGGAGGAGATCGACCGGGCGATCGTGGCCGCCCTCAGCATCGACGGGCGCCTGTCCTACACCGATCTAGCCGAGAGGGTCGGGCTCAGCGTCTCGGCGGTGCACCAGCGGGTCCGCCGGCTGGAGCAGCGGGGTGTGATCGCCGGCTACACGGCCCGGGTGTCCTACGAAGCGCTCGACCTGCCGCTCACCGCGTTCGTGGCGATCCGCCCGTTCGACCCGTCGCAGCCCGACGACGCACCGGAACGGCTCGCGCACCTCGCGGAGATCGACTCGTGCTACTCGGTGGCCGGTGAGGACTTCTACCTGCTGCTGGTGCGGGTGGCGAGCCCGGCCGACCTGGAACGGCTGCTGCAGCAGATCCGTACGGCCGCCAACGTCACCACCCGCACCACGGTGGTGCTGTCCACGCCGTACGAGAACCGCCCGCCCAAGGTCGTGACGGACTGATGAGCCTAGCCTCCTAGGACGGCCACGCGCTGTGCGCCGGCGCCCACCTGCACCGCGATCTTGGAGTTGTGGTTGGCATGAAGGCGGACAGAAGCCGCGTATGGGCAACCACAACTCCAAGATCGCGGGGGAGCAAGGGGTCAGGCGGGCCGGTGCGCCCGGGTGCACTGGGCGACGTACGGCAGCTCGAACTCGGTCCGGCCGACCAGTGCCGGATGGGTGGCCATCAGCTGGCGCACCTGGCCCAGCACCGCGGCCCGCTCGTCGGACGGCATCAGGATGACGTAGCTGCGCGACGCGACCAGATCCAGCAGCCGATCCGCGCCGATCCGGTCGGTCCAGGGGAACTCGCGGGACTCGGCCGTGCCGAACGGCGATCCCACCTCGGGCGCCTGCCGGACCATGCGGTCGTCGAGGATCTGGCCGATCCGGCGGACCCAGTCGGCGCGGGCGTCGCGGACGTTCCAGATCAGGCCCAGCCGGCCGCCGGGTCGCAGGACGCGGGCGACCTCGGGCACCGCCCGGCCGGGGTCGACCCAGTGCCAGGCCTGGCCGACCACGACGGCGTCGACGCTGCGGTCCGGCAATGGGATGGCTTCGGCGCTGCCGGCCAGGGCCGGCACGCCGGGCAACACCCGGCGCAGTTCGGCCAGCATGCCGTCGGACGGGTCGACCGCGGTGACCTCGAGACCCCGGTGCAGCAGTGCGCGCGTCAGCTTGCCGGTCCCGGCGCCCAGGTCGAGGACGCGCCGGGCGCCGTCGGGCAGCAGCCAGTCCACGGCCTCGGCCGGATACGAAGGACGTCCCCGCTCGTACCGGCCGGCGGCGGGTCCGAACGAGCGGGCGTTCGCCTCGCGATCCTCCACGCGGAGATCTTATATCTCAGTATCCTAGGATGCCGTACGCGGCGTGCGGCCGGTCACCGTCCCGGCGCGGCGTTTCAGATCGGAGCCCTGCGGGCACCGACTGACTGAGGAACTCAGGAGGTTCACGATGAGCTTCACCGACAAGGCCAAGAACAAGGCCGAGGAGCTGACCGGCAAGGCCAAGCAGCGCGTCGGCGACGCCACCGACAACGAGTCGCTGGTGGCCAAGGGTCAGGCCCAGGAGACCGCCGCGAACACCAAGCAGGCCGGCGAGCACCTCAAGGACGCCGGCCGCGACGTCCGCGACGCGCTCAGCTGAGCCGTCTACCCTCGCGATCTTGGAGTTGTGGTTGGCTCGAATACCCACGGAACGGGCATAAGGGCAACCACAACTCCAAGATCGCGGAGGATCAGAGCGCTACGCGGTGACCTGCTTGCGCCACCACTTCTGGCCGGACTCCGGCAGCGTGTCGATCGGGTCGTAGTAGGCGTACAGCTTGGTCAGCGCGTCGGCGTCGTCGGCCTCGATCGACGTGCGGTAGTTCTTGGTCCAGTAGGAGATGCCGTGCTCACGGTCGTACTCGGCCAGCATGTGCACCCAGCGCTTACCGACGAACGGCACGTCGCAGACGATCCGCGGCGTCGCGTATCCCGGTAGGTAGCCCATCAGGTCGTGCTGCAGCTGCTGGGCGAACCACACCGGGACCCGCCAGTGCTCCGCGTGCGGGATCATGTCGCACATGTAGAAGTAGTACGGCAGGATGCCGGCCTCGCCCTGCAACCCGAAGCACAGGTCCAGCAGGTCGCTCGTGGTGGCGTTCACGCCGCGCATGAGGACGCCCTGGTTGCGTACGTCCCGGACGCCGACCTCGAGCAGCATCCGGGCGGCCCGCGCCACGAGCGGGGTGAGCGAGTTCACGTGGTTGACGTGGGTGTGCACCGCGAGGTTGACCCCGCGCCGCTGCGCGGTGATGGCGACCCGGTTGAGGCCCTCGACGACGTCGCCCTGCAGCCAGTGCTGCGGCAGGCCCATGAGCGCCTTGGTGGCCAGCCGGATGTCGCGCACTGTCGGCACCGAGAGCAGGCCCATCAGGTACGTCTCGAGCTGCTTCCACGGCACGTTGGCGACATCGCCACCGGAGACCACGACGTCCCGGACGCCGGGGTGCGCCTTGAGGTAGGCGAGGTGCGCCTCGTACCGGTCCACCGGCTTCAGCGTCAGCTTCAGCTTGTCCACCGCCGGCGTGGAGTTGCCGACCAGGTCCATCCGGGTGCAGTGGCCGCAGTACTGCGGGCAGGTGGACAGCAGCTCGGCGAGCACCTTGGTGGGGTAGCGGTGGGTGAGGCCCTCGGCCACCCACATGTCGTGCTCGTGCAGCGAGTCCCGGGTGGCGTGCGGGTGTGACGGCCAGTCGGCGCGCCGGTCGCTGGCCACCGGGATCATGTACCGCCGGATCGGGTCGGCGTAGAACGACTCCGTGTCGGGGGTGCGGTCCGGCACCATCGTGTTGAGCATCTGCGGCGGCAGCAGCATCGACATCGTGGCCAGCCGCTGCTGGTCGGCCTCCAGGTCGGCGTAGAACCGCTCGTCGAGGAGATCGCCCATGACCGCGCGCAGCTGGCGGATGTTCTTGACGCAGTGCACGCGCTGCCACTGCGCCGACTCCCACTGTTGCGACGTGACGTCCCGCCAGCCGGGGAAGCGGGTCCAGTCCGGCTCGATGAGCGTGCGGCGTTCGTATTGGTACGGCTGCCCGGCCGCGATGGTTGCGAGCGTCACTGGCGAACCTCCCTCGTCGATGATCGGTTCCATCGACGATACTTGAGAATCTACGGTCTAGAAAGCAATGTGACGAAGGATTTACGGTAGACAGGTCGCTACAGGAGATGTTTCTTAGGAGGATGGTGGGTATGGCGGTGTCCGTGGGGCTACGCCGGGTGATCGAGCCGTCGGGCGTCCTGCCGCAGGCCGCCTGGCGACTGGACGCGCGGCCGGAGATCGCCTCCGATGAGGTACGCATCAGGATCGAACGGCTCAATCTGGACGCCGCGAGCTTCCGCCAGCTGGCCGAGAAGCACGGTGGGAACGGCGCGGCCGTTCGCGCCGAGGTGCTGGAGATCATCGGTACGCGCGGGAAGATGCACAATCCGGTCACCGGCTCCGGCGGGATGCTCATCGGCGTGGTCGACGAGGTGGGGCCGGACTCGCCGCTGCCGGTGAAGCCGGGGGACCGGGTCGCCACGTTGGTGTCGCTGACCCTGACCCCGCTCGCGGTCACCGACGGGCTGCGCCGCTGGGCCGGCTCGAGCGAACAGGTGCCCGCCCAGGGCCACGCGATCCTGTTCGGGCGGTCCGTCGTGGCCGTGCTGCCCGACGACCTGCCGGCGGAGCTGGCGCTTGCCGTCTTCGACGTGTGTGGCGCGCCGGCGCTGACCGACCGGGTGGTGCGGGGCCACGCGACGGCCGGCGCCCCGGTGACGGTGGCGGTGCTCGGCGGCGCCGGCAAGAGCGGCTCGCTGGCGCTGGCCGCGGCCCGGCTCGCCGGCGCCCGTACGCTCGGCGTGGTCGTGTCGGAGGCCGAGCGGGACGCGCTGACGGCCACCGGCCTGGCGGATGTGGTCGCGATCGCGGACGCCCGGGATCCGGTCGCCGTGTCCGCGGCGGTGACCGGCGCGCTGGGCGGGCCGGCCACCGCAACAGTGGTGTGCGTGGACGTGCCGGGCTGCGAGCACGGGGCGATCCTGGCCACCGCCGACGGCGGCACGGTGATCTTCTTCTCGATGGCGACCAGCTTCTCCGCTGCGGCGCTGGGCGCCGAGGGTCTGGCGGCGGACGTGACGATGCTGATCGGCAACGGGTACGTGCCGGGGCACGCCGCGTTCGCGGTGGATCTGCTGCGGCGGGTGCCCGCGGTGCGGGCGTTGTTCGAGGCGCGGATCGCGGGACACTGACGGCCATGCATCCCGAGACGCTCTACTCCGGCGGCCGCCTGTACTCGCCCGCGGATCCGCGGGCCGGCGCGCTGCTGGTCCGCGACGGCCGGATCGCCTGGCTCGGCGCGTCCGCGGACGCCCCGCCGGCGGCCGTGACGGTGGATCTCGACGGCGCGCTGGTCACCCCGGCGTTCGTGGACGCGCATCTGCACGCCACCGACACCGGCCTGGCCCTGGACGGTCTGGACCTGTCCGGGGTGCGGTCGGCGGGCGAGCTGCTGGAGGCGGTGGCCGCGTTCGCCGCGACCCGGCCGGCCGGCGCGGTGGTGCACGGCCACGGCTGGGAGGAGACGACCTGGCCTTCGCAGGTCCCGCCGGAGGCGGCAGAGCTGGACCGGGCCGCGGGCGGCCGCCCGGTGTACCTGTCGCAGGCGTCGGCGCATTCGGCCCTGTGCTCGACGGCGCTGCTGCCGGCCGCCGCGGGCGTACCAGGGTACGACCCGTCGGGCTGGGTGCGGGAGCAGGCGCACCACGCCGTGCGGGCGGTGGCGCTCGGGTCGCTGACCGCGGCGCAGCGCACTGCAGCGCAGCGGTCGGCGCTGGCGGCCGCGGCCGCGCGGGGCGTCGCGGCGGTGCACGAGTGCGGCGGGCCGGGCACCTCCAGCGAGGCGGACTTCACCGGCGTGCTGGCCCTGTCCGGCGACGGCCTGCCGCGGGTCATCGGCTACTGGGGCGAGCTCGGCGCGGCGGCGAAGGCCCGGGAGCTGGGCGCGGCCGGCGCGGCCGGTGACCTGTACGCCGACGGGGCGCTGGGCTCGCGGACGGCGCGGCTGCGCCACCCGTACGCCGACGGGCCCGGCTGCGGCGAGGCGTTCGTGACCGCCGAGGAGGTGGCCGCGCACGTGCTGGACTGCGTGGCGGTGGGCGTGCAGGCGGGGTTCCACGCGATCGGGGACGCGGCCATCGAGACGGTGCTGGACGGCTTCTCCCGGGCGGCCGGGGCGATCGGGGTGGATCGGTTGCGCTCCGGTGGACACCGGCTCGAGCACGTGGAGTTGGCGGACAAGGCGATGATCGCCCGGTTCGTCGAGTTCGGCCTGGTGGCCAGCGTGCAGCCGGCGTTCGACCGGCTGTGGGGCGGACCGGACCGGATGTACGCGCAGCGGCTGGGCGCCGACCGGGCGCTGGCGTCGAACCCGATCGGGGCGATGCACGCGACCGGGGTGTCGCTGGCGTTCGGATCGGATTCGCCGGTGACGCCGCTGGATCCGTGGGGGGCGGTGGCGGCGGCCGCGGGGCCGCGCAACCCGGTGTACCGGATGAGTGTGCGGGCCGCGTTCGCGGCGTCGACCCGGGGCGGCTGGCGGGCGGCCGGGATCGGCGGGGTGGGGGTGCTGGCGCCGGGCGCGGCGGCGACGTTCGCGGTGTGGGACACGCCGGGCGGGGTGCGCGATGGGTTGCCGGCGCTGCTGCCCGACGCCGACGGCGGGGTGCCGGCGCCGCCGGTGTGCCGCCGCACGGTGCTGCTCGGCGAGACGATCTACGAGACATGACGCGTGCTCCGGTCGGCCGCGACGCCCGCGCGACGCCCGCGCGACGGCCACGCCCGCGCGACGGCCACGCCCGCGCGACGGCCACGCCCGCGCGACGGCCACGCCCGCGCCGATCGCCTCCCGCTCCGTCGATCTTGGAGTTGTGGTTGGCACAAAAC
>DATBGW010000157.1:0-15746 GCA_036557765.1 Actinoplanes sp. | reverse complement strand
CTTGGAGTTGTGGTTGGAGCAGAACCCTACGGAAAGGACATAAGGGCAACCACAACTCCAAGATCGCGGAGGAGGTGCGGTCAGGCCGCGACCGCCGGCGACCCTACTGGTTGTTGGCGCAGGTGCCGGCTCGCCTCTGCGCGGCGATCGCCCGCGCGGCGCCCTGCTTGTAGAGGGTCAACCCCTCCTTGGCGGGTTCGAGCTTCCAGGCGTTGTTCTCGTACACCATCGTGTAGGACTGCGCGGCGACCAGCTGCTTCGCGATGACGACGGCGCGGTCGGTTCCGTCCATGCGCGCGCTGGTCAACTGGATCGCCAGGCCCTTGCGGGAGCACACCTGGTTGAGCTTGACGTAGTCGTCCTTGGTGATTGCTTTCTTGCCGGCCGCGGTGTACATGTCCCAGGCGCCGGCGAAGTCGCCGCCGCTGAACCGGTCGAACACGGTCTGCGCGGCGGCGCGGGCACCTTCGATGGTCTTCGGTTCGGAACCGCCGGCCGCGGCCGCGGCGGCGTTCCCGGCGGGGGCGTCATCGTCGCCGGAGCAACCGGCGGCGAACGTGAGGGCGGCGGTGGCGATCAGGGCCAGCGCGCCGAGGCGTCGGATCGGGTGGTCGTGGTTCATGACGGGGTTAATCCCGCTCGGCCGTCCCGCGTAACGGCCACGGGCGATGGTTGACGGAATCCAGACACTGACGAGTGACGTGGTAAGCCGCACCACACCGGTGCCATTCCCGGCCGGCGCGGATTAAACTGACGACTTTGCGGTACCACGAAAAAAGCGACCACAAATGGTCGCGAGCCCGGGAATTGTAACACGTCAGGGAGCGGCATTGTCAACCTCTGCCGGGCAGGCGTCGAATGACGACTTGCGGACCGAGCAGGCCTATCTCAGCGGCCTCTACCAGCGCCTCGACGACCTGCGGGACCGGGCTGCCGAGCGGCTGCGAGCGATCCTGCTCGAGGGCGGCGGCACGCCGCAGGGGCGGACGCATCGGGAAGCCACCCGCAGCCATTACGCCGATCAGGTCGGCCAAATGAATGCCGTGGAAAATCGCCTGTGTTTCGGCCGGCTCGATTTCATCGAGGGCGATCCGCGCTACATCGGACGGATCAATCTGTCCACCGAGGACCACGACGGGGACCCGCTCCTGATCGACTGGCGGGCGCCGGCGGCGCGTCCCTTCTATCTGGCCACCGCCGTGTCACCCGACGGGGTACGGCGGCGCCGCCATCTGCGTACCAGATCTCGTGAGCTGGTCGGCATCGATGACGAGGTGCTGGACCTCTCGGTCGCCGGGCGCGGCCGGGAGGACGTCACCGGCGAGGCCGCCCTGCTGTCCGCGCTCACCGCCGGCCGGACCGGGCGGATGCGCGACATCGTCGAGACCATCCAGGCCGAGCAGGACCGGGTGATCCGGTCCGGGTTGCCGGGCGTCCTGGTCGTACAGGGCGGTCCGGGCACCGGCAAGACGGCAGTGGCACTGCATCGGGCGGCGTACCTGCTGTACACGTACCGGGATCAGCTCACCCGCCAGGGCGTGCTTCTCCTCGGGCCCAACGCCACGTTCCTGCGCTACATCTCGCAGGTGCTGCCGTCGCTGGCCGAAACCGGTGTGCTGCTGGCGACGCTCGGTGACATGTTCCCGGGCGTACGGGCGCGGGCGGAGGAGGCGGCCGAGGTGGCCGAGCTGAAGGGCCGCCCATCGATGACCGGCGTGCTGGCTGCCGCGATCGCCGACCGGCAGAGCGTGCCGCACGACCCGGTCGAGGTGGACCACGACGGCTTCGGACTGCGCATCGACCGTGCCATCTGCGAGGACGCCCGCGCCGTCGCCCGGCGGTCCGGACGACCGCACAACGTGGCGCGGCAGATCTTTCTCACCGAAGCCGTGCACGCGCTGTCACTGCAGATCGCCGAACGCATCGGGACCGATCCACTGGGCGGCGACAACCTCCTCGACGAGGCCGACCTGGCCGAGACCCGCCGGGAACTGCGCGAGGACGAGGACGTGCAGCGGGCACTGTGGGAGTTCTGGCCGGTGCTGACCCCGCGCCGGGTCCTGCGCGACCTGCTCAGCTCGCCGGACCGGCTGGCGTCGGCCGCCGCGTCGCTCACCGAAGACGAACGTGTCCTGCTGCTGCGGGACCGCCGCGCCGGCTGGACACCCGCCGATGTGCCGCTGCTGGACGAATTGGCCGAGCTGCTCGGCGAGGACGACACCGCCGCCGTCCGGGCCGCCAACCGGCAGCGGCGCGCGGCGGTCGAGTACGCCGAGGGCGTTCTCGAGATCGTCGAGGGCTCGCGGTCGCTGGACTTCGAGGATGAAGAGGAGGAGATCCTCTCGGCGGTCGACGTGGTGGACGCCGGCGCGTTCGCCGAGCGGTACGCGGAGGTGGACACCCGCACCGCGGCCGAACGCGCGGCCACCGACCGTACCTGGGTATTCGGGCACATCATCGTGGACGAGGCGCAGGAACTGTCGCCGATGGCGTGGCGGCTGCTGATGCGGCGCAGCCCGAACCGGTCGATGACCGTGGTCGGCGACGTCGCCCAGACCGGGGACCTGGCCGGCACCACCGGCTGGGATCGGGTGTTCGAGCCGTACGTCGCGCAGCGCTGGCGGCTGGCCGAGCTGACCGTCAACTACCGGACGCCCGCCGAGATCATGGCGGTGGCCGCGGATGTGCTGGCGGCCGTCGACCCGTCGCTCGAGCCGCCGCGGTCGGTGCGGTCGGCCGGTGTGGCGCCGGTGGCGGCCCGGGTCTCAGCGGACACGCTGGCCGCGGACCTGGTCGCGACCGTACGCCGGGAGGCCGCACAGGTCGGCGACGGGCGGGTCGGCGTGCTCGTGCCGGCCGGGCGGGAGGAGGAGCTGGGTCGCGAGTTGACGGCCGCGATCCCGGACGCCGCCGTGGGCGAACAGCCCGATCTGCGCAACACGGTGGTGCTGATGACCGTGCGGCAGGCCAAGGGGCTGGAGTTCGACGCGGTGGTCGTCGTGCAGCCGGACGAGATCATCGCGGACAGCCCGCGCGGGTTGTCCGACCTCTACGTGGCGATCACCCGGGCCACCCGCCGCCTGGCCGTTCTGCACACCGCAGACCTCCCCAAGGTCCTCTCCGCCCTCAGCTGACGATCCTCCGCGATCTTGGAGTTGTGGTTGCCCTTATGTCCGTTCCATAGGGCTTTGTGCCAACCACAACTCCAAGGTCAATGCTGGCCGCTTCGCAGCCGCCCGAGGGACTGAAAATCGTTGGAGGGCAGGCAACATCGCGCCCTTACGCCGTGGTGGAGTCAGGCGAAGCTCCACCGATGCCTCCAGTCACCTGCATCTTCTCACATTGCGGGACCCATTTTCGATCCAGATCGCGAGGATCTTGGGGCGCGGAGAATGTCAGGCGGCGACGGTGGTGTGGCCGTGTGCGTTGGTCATCGCCAGGCGGCTGCGCAGCGTGGTGTTGTTCGCGATTGTCGCGTAGTACGAGGCGCGGCGGCGCGCGGTGATGCTGTTCGGGTCGTCCGGCGCCGGCGCCAGCTCCGGGTCGAGGTGCGTGTTGAGGCCGTCTTTGAGCAGGCTGAGCGCCTCCGCGCGGAGCTGGCTGATCCGGCTCTCGGTGACCCCGAGATCGGCCGCGATGTCCGCCATTGGGCGTTCGTTCAGGAAGTACTCGGTGACGACCAGCTGCAGGCGGTCCGGCAGCGACGCGATCGCATGGTGCAGGTAGCCGATCTGCTCACGGCGCAGCAGCATCTCCTCCGGGCCCGGGGTCGGCTCGGTGACCATGTCGTCCGCGCTCGTGGTGGTGAAGCCCTGCAGCGACAGCACGGTCGCGCGCTGCACGTCGTTGTCGGTCTGGTGCAGGTCCGTCGTCGTGGTGCCGAGCGCCTGCGCGAGCTCCTCGGTGGTGGGGGTGCGGCCCAGCGTGGTGGTCAGGCTCTGCCGCGTCGTATCCGTCGTCCGCGCCTTGGTACGCACCGAGCGGGTGGCCCAGTCCAGCGACCGCAGCTCGTCCAGGATCGCCCCGCGGATCCGGGTGGTGGCGAACCGGTGGAATGGGATGCCCCGCGCCGGGTCCCAGCTCCGCGCCGCGGTCACCAGCGCGTGCAGGCCGGCGCTGGTGAGGTCGTCGCGATGGATGTGGTTCGGGATGCGGCTGAGCATGTCGCGCACGAGGTGGCCGACGAGCGGCATGTGCGCCCGGATCAGCTCCTCCTGCTCGGCGGCGGAGAGCACCGTCGCGGCGGTGGTGTCCGCATCCACGTCGGCGACGGTCGTGGCGATGCTGGTCATGGTTCAGTCCCCCGTGTGTGTCGGCGTAGGCCGGCTGACAAGGGGAAACTCTGGGTGACCAGAAGTGCAGGACCCGGTGGCGGAACGGTGCGCGCCGGTTGCTTCGGCGAACCTCAGCCGGGGAACAGAGACGGCATGGATCTGTCCGACACCGGCACGAGTGCCACCGTCATCAGTGCCCTGGTGATCACCGCCGGCGTGCTCGGCGTCCTGGTACCAGTGCTCCCCGGCCTGGTGCTCTGCTGGCTGGGCGTCCTGCTCTGGGCGTTGCTCGGCGACGCCGGCAGCGGGCGGTGGGCCATTCTCGGCTTCGCCACGGTCATCGCGGTGGGGGGCACCGTCGTGAAGTACCTCTGGCCGGGGCGGCAGCTCAAGTCGACCGGTGTGCCGACCTCCTCGGTGCTGGCCGGCGGCGTGCTGGGGCTGATCGGATTCTTCGTGGTGCCGGTGGTCGGGCTTGTGCTCGGCTTCGTCCTCGGCATCTGGCTGGCGGAGCGGGCCCGGCTCGGCGCGGGCCGGGCGTGGCCGGCCACCCGGCAGGCGCTCACCGCCGTCGGCCTCGCGCTGCTGGTCGAGCTGGCCGCCGCGCTCACCATCGCGGTGATCTGGGTGTTCGGCCTACTCGTGGTGTGAGCGCCGTCAGCGGTAGGTGACCGGCGTCCGGGGCCGGCGGCGGATCCGGCGGCGGCGCCGTTGAGTGGCGAGCACCAGCAGTGGCGTGACGGCGAGCACGATCGCGACGGCCGCGGCGGCGCCCAGCGACAACGCCCGCTGCGGGGCCGGTCGGGCGGCCGTGGGCCGTACCCGTGCGGGTGTGGTCGTCGCCGGCGCACCGACGCTGTCGGCCGCCGCCGTGCCGGCGGCCGAATCGGGATCGACAAGCTTCCCGACCGACGCCTCTCGAGGAAGCGAGAAGCCCCAATCCAGCAGTGCCGCGCCCTGCTGCCAGCCGCGCAGCGGTCTGGCCTCCGCGCCGAGAAGCGTCACCACCAGGCGCCGGCCGCCACGTTGCGCGGCACCGACATAACTGTGCCGCGCCAGCGTCGTGAAGCCGGTCTTGCCGCCCAGCGCGCCCGGATAGTCGAAGATCAGCCGGTTCTCGTTCTGGATCTGGAAGCCGGGCTTCTTCAACGCCTTCTGCGCCGGTATCCGCGCGGACCGGGTGAGCGCGTACCGGCGGAAGTCGGCCCGATCGAAGCACACCCGGGCGATGAGCGCGAGGTCGTACGCACTGGTGAACTGGCCCGGGCCGTCCAGGCCGGACGGCGTGACCGCGTGCGTCTGGAACGCGCCGAGCCGGCGTGCCTCGGCGTTCATCGCGCCCACCGTCGCCGCTACGCCGCCCTGGCCGCCGGCCAGCCGGGCCAGCGTGTTGGCGGCGTCGTTGCCGGAGTTGAGGATCAGGCCCAGCCACAACGTGGCGACGCTGTACCGGCCGTGCTCGACCAGGCCGACCGCGGAGCTCCCCGGCTCGATCGTGACGTCGGCCCGGGTGATCGTGGTCGTGGCCGCGGGGTTGAGCTTGGGCAACGCGGTAGCGGCCAGCAGCAGCTTCTGCACGCTCGCCGGAGTGCCGTAGACGTGCGGGCCGCAGCCGCCGAGCACCTCGCCGCTGTCCAGGTCGGCCACCAGCCAGCTGGTCGCGGTCACGGCCGGCGGCCGCGGTGATCCGGACGGGACGACCAGCCCGTTGGTGGCGAGCGCGTCGCCGCCCACCGCGCGCAGCACCGGATCGTCCTTCGGCGGCGTCGGCCGCGGCGGGCGCCCGGGTGGCGGCTTGACATCCGGCTTCGGGCACGGGATGTCCGCGGTGGCCGATCTGACGGCCGCCGGCAAGGCGGCCGCGGTGCCTACTCCAGCGGCTACCGGCGCGGTGGCTTCTCCAGCGGCTGTCGGCGCGCCGGCTGATCTTGCGGCTGCGGGAGCGGCGGCCGCCGCGCTCGCCGGAGCGGCCGCGACGGTGGGCACGCACAGTGCGGCGGCGGCGACCGCCGCCACGACGCGCCAGATGGGCGCGGGAGTGGCGCCCCGCGTCACGGCCAGTTGACTCCGGCTTCGAGCCGGCGCTCGAGCAGCGTCGCCAGCGGCATGGTCTCTCCGTCCCGGCCGCCCGCGCCGATCAACAGGCGGGGCATGCTCGGCTCCACCTCGGCGCCGGTGAATCGCGCGCGCAGCGATGACGGGACGGTCAACGTGTAGAACCTGCCGTCCGTGCCGACTGCCACCGACTTGTTGGACTTCAAATACCAGCCCTGCAGTCTGGTCCGGTAGGTGGCCCGGCCGTTGAACGACTGGGCGCTCAACACGGTGGGCGCCAGCCCTCGCTCGGTGGCGCGCCGGACGAAGTCAGCAAGCAACACCGCCGCCTTCTCCGCCTCCGCGGCGCGACCCGCCTCGAGCGCCGCCGCATGTCCGTCGACGGCTTGCCGGCGTTGCTCGCGCCAGGCGGCCCGCTCGTCGCTCATGTCGATGACCCTAACGTCATCCCGGCACCCTCATCCACCCCGGTCGGTACGGCGAATCATCTCCGAAATGTGCGCGTCCCCATTCTGGACGCCGGGCCGCCATCAAAAAGAAATTACAAAAGATTACCGAAAGAGTTGCGAATGGCAGTGTCTTCGGGTGACACTGGGCGCGGTTACTCTACGACTTCGGGAGTCGTTATGGCGCGGCAGGTAATCACCACTCTCATCGACGATCTGGATGGAAAGAAGGCGGACCGGACCGTGGAGTTCGCCTTGGACGGTACGAGTTACACGATCGACCTTTCCGAGACCAATGCCGGAAAGCTACGCAAGGCGCTGGACCCGTTCATTGCCGCGGGTACGCGGGTCGGCCGCGGATCCGGTCGTGGGTCCGCACGCAACGCCGGTGCCGCCTCCGGTCGTTCGGCCGGCAGCCGCGACGAGAACAAGGCGATTCGGGACTGGGCCGCCAGCAACGGTTACCAGATCTCCGAGCGCGGTCGCATTCCGCAGACCGTGAGCGACGCATACCGTGCCGCACAGCGACGCTGAGCCGTCGCGTTTACCTTTCGGCCGCCGCCTGTGAACGCAGTCGGCGGCCGTCGTTTCCGCGTGCTGGATCGGTTTACATTCCGTGTCCTTTTCGGACAGTTATGCGGTCTGCAGATCCGCTTCATCCGCACGCGCGACCGCGAGCGAACCGGCGGCAGCGTCGAATGCCGCCAGTGAGCGTAGAAGGTCCTGCCGCGCGGCCTGCGTCATCCGATCCAGCACGGCGGCCAGCGCGGCCCGGCGCCGGTCGCGCAGATCCTCCAGGAGCCGGCGGGCCGCCGGCGTGAGCAGCAACCGCACCTCGCGCCGGTCCCGTGGGTCGGGGACCCGGCGTAACAACCCGGTGGCCTCGAGACGGTCGCAGAGGCGGCTGGCCGACGAGGGCACCACGCCGAGCGCTTCGGCGAGACGGCTCATGTTGGTGTGCCGGCTGTTCGCCACAACGGTCAGCACCCGCAGCTGGGTCGGTGGCACCGAGGGGGACTGGGCCAGCCGCGCGCTGTCCAGCACACCCATCAAAGCTTCCGCGCTAGCCAGTACCGTCGCCGCTGCGTCCGTGACGCGCTCCATAACGTTCCCCGCACTCCGTAGCGGTTGTTGTGCCAGCCGTACCCGCAGGAGCGCCGTTTGAACCTTTCAACCCACCATCATCGGCGCCAGTCCAGGCAGACGGTGACCGCGTCGTCGATCGGATCCGCACCGGCGTGGTAGTCGCGGAGGCCGCGCATCACCGTACCGACCGCCTCGGTGGCGGGTTGCAGCCGCGTTCGCCGCAGAGCGCTGAGCAGGGCCGACTCACCGTACGCAGCGCGGCCACCGGGCGCCGCCGCGTGTACGCCGTCGCTGACCACGAGCAGCCGGTCAGCCGGTCGCAGCCGGAACCGCTGGGTCTCGTACCGCACTTCGGCGAACATTCCGAGCGGCAGCTGCTGCTCCAGCGACACCGGGAGGATCTGGCCCTCCCGCGCGATCATCGCTCGTGGCGATCCGGCGTCCACCGCCTCGACGCCGCCGTTCACCAGGTCGATCTCCAGCAGCACCGTGGCGACATGGGCGGCGCCGCCGTGGCGGGCGTACACGGCATCGGAGGCGAGCTCGGCCTGTTCCTCGATGTTGGCACCGGAGCGACGGGCGTTGCGCATGGCGTTCACCGCCACAGCGGTGAGAACGGCGGCCTCGAGACCGTCCCCGTGCCCGTTGAGCACGGTGATGGTCAGCGCGTCACCGGTCACCGCCCAGTCGAAATGGTCACCACACACCGCGTACGCCGGCTCCAGCTGGCCGGCCACCAGAAAGCGATCGTCGCCGAGAGACCGGCCCGGCAGCAGGTCCCATTGCAGTTCGGCGGCCATCGTCAGCCGGGCCCGGCGGGTCACGCGGCGGTACCGGTCGGTGTCCCGGTCAGCGGCCCGAAGCGCTATCGCCAGCTCGTCCGCCACGGCGGCGAGCTGCTCCACGAGGTCGCCCTCGGACGCGACCGGCGTCTCCACCATCAGCACGCCGAGCCGCTCGGCCCACACACTGATCGGGAGGTGGAGCCGCATGACACCGGCCGCCGAGACGTCGATGACGGGCTGCTGGCTGCCGAAACACCGCTGGGCGAGTGGGCCACCCGCGACGCCGTGCGGCTCCAGCACCGGCCACAGTCCGGTGACCGTGAGATCACCGAGCAGCAGTTCCACCCGCGCGGCGGCGAAGTGGTGGCGCAGGTGGTCCGTGACGACCTCGGGCAGCTGGTCGGGCGGCGCCGCGCGCAAGAGCGTGCCTACGGGCGTCGGACGGTCGGACAACGACGGCTCTCCTCGGACAGGAAGCACAATATTTGCTGCAAGGCAAGAATGATAGGGGTACGCCGTCGGGATGCAATCCGGGGCTGCCGATTCGCGGGTCGCTTCAGGCGAACGACTTCTCGAAATGGATGAGGCTGCCGCTGCGCGGCGCGGAATGCATCCGGACGTTGTCGCTCAGCGCCTTGATCAAAAACAGGCCCCGGCCGCGTTCGCTTTCCGCCGCCGGTGACATGTCGCCCTGTGTGGCGGCCGGGTCGAATCCCGTGCCGTTGTCCAGCACATCGATAGCGCAGTGGCTCTCGGCCACGTCCAGGCGCACCTCGAATTGATCGGCGCCGGCGGCGTGATTGACCACGTTGGCGCATGCCTCGGTCAGCGCGATCTCCAGATCGGCGCCGGACTGCCGGTCCACGTGCAGGATCGTCAGTGCGCAGCGCAGCAACCGGCGGACGGCGGGGACGCTGTCCACCTCCCGCGGCAGATGCAACCGGACCGACATACGCATGCCCTTTCTGTGCCCGATCGGCGCGCGGCTAATCACGCCCCGATAGGGTCGAGCGATGATTCGGTTCGGGTACAAGGCGTCGGCCGAGCAGTTCCCGCCGACCGAGTTGCTTGGCTACGGCGTGCAGGCCGAGCGGCTGGGATTCGACTCGGTGTTCGTCAGCGACCATCTCCAGCCGTGGCGGCACGACGGCGGCCACGCGCCCGCGGCGCTGCCGTGGCTCGGCGCGCTGGCCGCGCGCACCGAGCGGGTGCTGATCGGCACCAGCGTGCTCACCCCCACGTTCCGGTACCACCCCGCGGTCATCGCGCAGGCGTTCGCCACTCTGGGCTGTCTCGCCCCGGGCCGGGTGATCCTCGGCGTGGGCTCGGGCGAGTCGCTCAACGAGGTCCCGCTCGGGATCCCGTGGCCGGACGGCAAGGAGCGGTTCGCCCGGCTCAAGGAGGCGGTCGCGCTGATCCGGCAGTTGTGGACCGCGGACCGGGTCACGTTCGAGGGCACCTACTACCGCACCGAGCTGGCCACCATCTACGACAAGCCGGAGCAGCCGGTACCGATCTACATCGGGGCGTCCGGTCCGGCCGCGACCCGGCTCGCCGGGCGGGTGGCGGACGGTTTCATCACCACCAGCGGCAAGGGGCACGACCTGTACACCACCACGCTGTTGCCGGCCGTGTCCGAGGGCGCCGAGAAGGCCGACCGCAAACTCGCCGACATCGATCTGATGATCGAGGTCAAGGTGTCCTTCGACGCCGACCTGGAACGCGCGCGCGACGACACCAGGTACTGGGGCGCGCTGGCGCTGTCGCCGGAGGAGAAGACCGGCGTGGAGGACCCGATCGAGATGCAGCGGCGCGCCGACGCGCTGCCGGTCGAACGGACCGTGACCCGGTGGATCTGCTCATCGGACCCGGATGAGCACACCGCCAAGGTCGGCGAATACCTCGACATGGGCTTCAAGCACCTGGTGTTCCACGCGCCCGGTCCGGACCAGGACCGGTTCCTGCGGCTGTACGCCGAGGAGGTCCTGCCGCGGCTGCGCGATCGCCGCCGGTGACCTGTGGGCCGGTCCGGCCCCAAGTCAGCGGATCCAAAAGGCGATCGCGCAGCGGAGCCACCAAGCTCGGCGACCGCTCCGGATCCTGAGAGATCAGTAGCGACCGCCGGCATCGAGTCGCCGGCGCCGGCCACCGACCTCGCGGGGTAACTCCGGCGCGGCGTGCCGGCCCTGTGCCGCCGTCCAGGCCGGATCCGGTGGCGGATAGAGCGGCAGGCTGTGGCGGGCCTCGGGGCCGAGGTCGTCGGTCGTGGGCGGCGGTTCCGGCTCCGGCGCGCGGGTGAGATCCCGCCACCGCAGCTGAGTGCCGGTGTCGTACGCCGTGCCGTCGCTGCGCCGCCCGATCCGGGTCCGGGTCGCGCCGATCTGACTGCGTCGCATCCGGGCCGCCGTGTCCTCGCCCATCCGAGCGGCGGTGGCCGGCAGCGCGCCGCCGGCCGGATCCGGGCGGGGGCCGAATCGGCGCCGCCGGACGTACTCGGAGAACGCCGTTCGCAGCGCCCGGACGGCCCGGTGCAGCCGTCGTCCCTCCCGCGCACCGTTGATCGGCGGATAGCCGATGCTGGCCACCTCCACCACCCGCAGGCCCTGCGCCGCCGTCCGCAGGTTGAGCATCGGCTCGATCTCCGCGCCGTCGCCCCAGTGCCGGAGGCCACGCCGGGATCGGGCCGGCTCGACCGGTGGCAGATCCAGCGCCGGCAGCAGGGCCCGCCAGTAGGCGTTGTAGCCGTAGCCGATGTCGGTGAACGACGTGCCGAACAGCAGGTTCACCAACCGGCTCAGCACCGCGTTGCCGAACCGGTCCAGCCGACGGCCGCCCAGGTCGCCGCCGCCGTCGCGGAACCGCGAGCCGTGTGCCACCTCGGCGCCGGAGAGCAGCGCGTCGACGAATCTCGGAATCTCGCCCGGATCGGTCGACCCGTCAGCGTTGAGCGTCACCACGACGTCGCCGTGGCAGGCGGCGAAACCGCAGGCCAGCGCGTTGCCCTTGCCGGACCGGCTCTGGCGTACCACTACCGCGTCCGGGCGGATCTCCCGGGCGATCGCGACCGTGTCGTCGGCCGATCCACCGTCCACGATCACCACTTCGTCGACTCGCGGAAGCCCCTCGAGAACGAGCGGGAGGTTGTCCTCCTCGTTCAACGCCGGAATGATCACGCTGACCGTGGGGGATAGGCGTGGGTCGCGCGTCGTCGCGGGTGGGGGCGGCGAAGGAGACATGGCGGTGCTCCTCGGCGGTCGACGACCGACGGGCCGGTGGCGGCCGGCCCGCGCGGCAGGTGCGGTAGCGGCACCGGACTCAACTTAGCAACTGACTACCCAGCGTCAACTCGGCAAAACGGTGTTCGGGTAGGGCCGACCGGTCCGGTCCGTTCCCCCTGCTCAGCGTCGTACGGTCCGCACCAGCGTGGCTACGCGCCGTGATGTTCTCACGCTCCTCGCCTCCGCGATCTTGGAGTTGTGGTTGGATCAAAAACCTCTAAACGGGGCTTAAGGGCAACCACAACTCCAAGATCGACGGGAGAGGAAAGGTGGCGGCGGGGATAGGGTTTCGGCGTGAGACTTGGGCTGCACATATCGAACTTCACGTGGCCGGAGGGCGCGCCCCGGCTCGGCGCCGTGCTCGCCGACGTGGCGTCGGCCGCGGACGAAGCGGGCTTCGAGCGCATCAGCGTCATGGACCACCTGTGGCAGATCCGCGGGATCGGGCCGCCCGACCACGAGATGCTCGAGGCCTACACCGCTCTGGGGTTCCTCGCCGGCCACACCCGCCGGGCCAAGCTGCTCACCCTGGTCACCGGCGTGGTCTACCGCGATCCCGGGCTGCTGGCCAAGGCGGTGACCACGCTGGACGTGCTCTCCGGCGGCCGGGCGATCCTCGGTATCGGCGCTGCCTGGAACGAGGATGAATCCCGCGGGATGGGCCTGCTGTTCCCGTCCACCGCCGAGCGGTTCGAGCGGCTCGAAGAGGCCCTGCGCATCTGCCGGCAGTTGTTCGACGGCGACGAGACGCCGTTCGCCGGTAGGCACTACCGGCTGGAGCGGCCGTTGAACTCGCCGGCGCCGCTGTCCCGGCTGCCGATCCTGATCGGCGGCGGAGGCGAGCGGAAGACGCTGCGGCTGGTCGCACAGTACGCCGACGGCTGCAACCTGTTCCAAGGACCACAGGTGCGGCACAAGCTGGACGTTCTCAAGCAGCATTGCGAGACGGTCGGCCGCGACTACGACGAGATCGAGAAGACCGTGCTGTACAACTTCGACCTCGGCGAGAAGGGCGAACGGGCCGGCGACATCGTGACGGATCTGCGGCGGCTCGCCGCGCAGGGCTTCACGATCGCGCACGGCAGCGTGCGCAACGTCTGGGACACCGCGCAGTTCGAGGTCCTGGCGAACGAGATCATCCCCGCCGCCGAGGCGCTATGACCGGGATCGAAGCGGTCGTCTTCGACCTGGACGGCGTGATCATCGACTCGGAGGAGTCCTGGGAGGAGGAGCGCCGGACGTACGCCGCGCAGCACGGCCGGCAGTTCCTGCCGGACAGCCAGGAACGGATGATGGGCATGAGCACCGGCGAATGGTCGCGGCACCTCGCGGTCGACGTCGGCATCGGCGTGCCGCCGGAGCAGGTGGCCGCCGACGTGCTGGACCGGATGGCCGTGCGCTACCGCACCGCCCTGCCGCTGATACCCGGCGCCGTCGACGCGGTACGCCGCATCGCCGCCCGGTTCCCGTTGGCGCTGGCCAGCTCGTCCGCCCGGATCCTCATCGACCAGGTGCTGGAGAGCGCGGGGCTGACCGATCTGTTCCGCGTCACGCTGTCCACGGAGGAGGTGCCGCGGGGCAAGCCGTTCCCGGACGTGTACCTGGAGGCGGCGAAGGGTCTCGGCCTTCCGCCGGCGGTGTGCGCGGCGGTCGAGGACTCCAGCAACGGTCTGCGCTCCGCGGCCGCCGCCGGCATGACGGTGATCGCGGTGCCGAACGGCGCGTACCCGCCGGCGCCGGACGCGCTGGCGGTGGCCGCGCTGGTGATCACCGACCTCGATGACCTGACCGTGGCGGCGGTGGCGAACCTCAAGCCGGAATCGGGCGCCTGATTGACGAAGCGGTGCGACCCGGTTGCGGTCCGGTTGCACCGCCACCGCATCTTCTCGTGCCCGCGCTCCGCCGCCCGATACTTCCCGGCATGGAACCCGTCGCCTCAGTCAGCCTCGCCTCCACCGGTGGCAGCCGAGCCGCAGGTTGGCAGACTCAGCTTCGCGTCGACTATGTCGTCAACAAGGTCATGCAGACCCATCGCGGACAGTCCGAGGATGCGGTCCGCCAGGCGATCCAGGACCAGTTGCGCAGCATGGGCGTCGTCGCCAACGGCCGCCAGGTGGCGCAGTACGCCGCGGTGATCTCCCAGCTGCCTCAGCTGCCGCCCAAGGACCGCCCTCTCTAATCCCCGCGATCTTGGAGTTGTGGTTGCCCTTTCACGGCTTTGCGCCCGGTTCGTTCCAACCACAACTCCAAGATCGCGGAATCAATTCGAGAGCGGGAACCGCAGGATCCGGTCGTCGCCGTCCCGTTCGCCGCCGCGGCCGTCGGTGTTCGAGGTGGTGAGCCACAGTGCGCCGTCGGGCGCGACGGCCACCGTGCGGAGCCGTCCGTACTTGCCCTCGAACTCCGCCCGCGCGGTGCCGCCGTCGAGCGGCACCAACCACAGGCGTTGGCCCCGCAGCGCCGCGACATAGAGCGTACGACCGGAGATCGCCGCCCCGGACGGCGATGCCTCGGACGTACGCCAGGTGATGATCGGGTCGGTGTAGCTGCGGCCGCCGCCGGTGCCCTCGACCTCGGGCCAGCCGTAGTTGTGGCCGCGTTCGATGAGGTTGACCTCGTCGAAGCTGTTCTGACCGAACTCGGTGGCGTACATCCGGCCGGCGGCGTCCCAGGCCAGCCCCTGAACATTGCGGTGACCGAGCGTCCAGACCGGCGAGCCGGCCCTCGGGTTCCCCGGTGCCGGCTTGCCGTCCGGGGTGAGCCGGAGGATCTTCCCGTTCGGGTCGTCGGCGTCCTGGGACGAGGAGCTCTCGCCGGCGTCGCCGGTGCCGACGTAGAGCATGCCGTCGGGCCCGAACGCGATCCGACCGCCGTTGTGGTTGCCGGCCTTGTCGATTCCGTCGAAGATCACCTGCGGCGCGCCGCTCTGGCCGAGCCGGAAGCGGGCTATGCGGTTGTCGGAGTTCGCCGTGAAGTACGCGTAGACCAGCGCGGTGCTGGCGAAGTCCCGGGCCACCGCGATGCCGAGCAGCCCACCCTCGCCGGCCGCCGCCACCCCCGGCACGCGGTAGACCTCGCGGGGCGCGCCGCCTCCCGGGCGTACCTGAAGGATGTGTCCGGTGTCGCGCTCGGAGACCAGCGCGCTGCCGTCCGGCAGGAACGCCAGTCCCCACGGCGTCGTGAGGCGGGTCGCCACGGTCTCCGGCGCGGACAGGTCCGGCGTGCCGGTGGCCGACGGCGCCGCCGACGCCGGTCCGCGCTGCGATGCGGACGCGGGCGCCGGCGCGGCGACGCTGGGCGCCGGAGCCGGGGCGGGGTTGCCGCCGGTGCCGCTCGAGCACGCCACCAGCACCGCGGCGCCGGCGGCAGCGACGGACGCACGGCTGATCTTCGCGGTTCTCATGCCGTCCACCGTGCCACGCCGGGGTCAAAGCCCGATCACGAACCGGTCGTGGCGGAAGATCAAAGCCGTGCGAGCAACAGTCCGGCCGGTGGTGTCCACGTTCCTGATCCTCCTCGCGGTGGTGGCGTCCACGGCCGGACCGGTGGCCGCCGCCCCCGCGGCCCGCGGGATCGCCTGGACGCCCTGCCCGGGCGACTCCACCGCGCAGTGCGGCACCCTGTCCGTCCCGATCGACTGGGCGGACCCGGCCTCGGCCCGCATTCCGATGGCAGTGGCGCGGCGGCCGGCCACCGACCCGGCGCACCGGATCGGCACGCTGGTCGTCAACCCGGGCGGCCCGGGCGGCTCCGGGTACGACTTCGCGCTCGGCGCCGACGGGTTCTTCAGCTCCGCGCTGCGCGCCCGGTTCGACATCGTCG
>DATBGW010000156.1:0-2543 GCA_036557765.1 Actinoplanes sp. | reverse complement strand
CGCTGGCGCGAGTAGTCCAGCGCCTCCCAGCCCGCCATCGTCCGGCAGCCGGTGTCGTACCAGATCGGTTTCTGCGGGCGGCCGGTCCGCCGGGCGTCGGCGAGGTACAAGGGTCGGCCGTCCACCCGCACCATGTGATGGGATCTGACCCGCTGATCGACGCACAGCCGTACGCCGTGCAGCGCGTCGATGACGTTCTTGAAACCGGTGAAGTCGATGATCGCGGCGCCGTCGAAACTCAGGCCGGTGTTCAGCTTGATCGTCTGGGCCAGCAGCTGCGCGCCGCCGGCCCAGCCGCCGCCGCGCCGGGCGCCGTGGAAGAACGCCTCGTTGGCCTTGGCGACGCCGCCGGGATAGCCGCTGCGCGCGTACGGCGGGATCCGCATCTCGGTGTCCCGCGGTATCGACAACAGGTACGCCTGATCGTGGCCGGCCGGGATGTGCAGCACGATGACGGTGTCGGCCCGCAGGTCGTCGACGGCCCAGCGCTTCCGGGCGTCCACGCCCATCAGCAGGATGTCGACCGGTCCGGTGAGCCGGTCGCCGCGTGCGGCCGCCTTGGCGGTGCCGCCGAGCAGGTTGGTCCGCGTGATCGCTCCGGTGGCGCTGCTGATCAGCCATCCGCCGCCGGCGATGCCGGTCGCGCTGGCGATCATGAGCACCGCGCCCAGAGCCACCGCGAGCCGGGCCCACAGCGGAGCACGTCGACGGGTACGGAACGGCATGCAGTCTCCCGGCACGGTCGGTGCCGGGACTGCCAGATGTCAGCCGCCGGCCGAGGTCGACGGCGTCTGGTTCGCCGTCATCCACTCATCCATCCGGTCGGCAGCCATCGCCTGGTATAAAGTCAGCGCCTTCTCCCGGTCCGAGACCACGACGGATTGTCCGGCGATGGTCTGGCTGCCCTTGTTGGGGCTGGTGAGAAACGTGAGGTTGTTGCTGCGCAGGCTGCGGAACTGCAGCGCCATGTCGGTCAGCGAGAAGTCGTGGTCGACCGTGACGGCCGCGGTGACCGCCTTGAGGAACGCGTTCAGCTTCGCCGGATTGGTCAGCGTCCCGGTGCTCGCAGCCTTGTCCATCAGCGCCTTGAGGAACTCCTGCTGATGCTGCATCCGGGCGAAGTCGCCGCGGGGGAACTGCTTGCGCTGGCGGATCCAGTCGAGCGCCTCGTCACCGTTCATGTGCATGATGCCCTTGGTGAACACCCGGTGCGGCTTGTGGATCGAGGTGATCGTCTGCTCGACCCGCAGATCCACGCCGCCGAGAGCGTTGGTGACGTCCTTGAAGCCGCCGAAGTCGATCGCGGCGACATGGTCCAGATGGACGTCGGTCATGCATTCGACGGTACGGACGGCGCGGGGCAGTCCGCCGAACGCGAACGAGGCGTTGATCTTCGCGCGGGTGCCCGAGTCGCAGCTTCCGTTGTTGGCCGACGGGATCTGCACCCACAGGTCACGCGGGATCGACACGATCTGGGCGGTCTTGTGGTTCGCCGGGATGTGCATGATCATCAGCGTGTCCGCGCGCCAGGCGTTGGCGGACTCGTCGGTCGAATCGGGGTCGCGGGAGTCGCTGCCGACGATCAGGATGTTCAGCGCGCCGTCCACTGTCTTGACCGGACGGCCGTCCGTGAGATCGGAGAACGCGTCGGTGCGCTTCAGGTCCTTGTCGAGGCCGGAGGCGTAGCCGTACAGCGAGATCGCGGCCACCAGGCCGAGGATCACGAAGAGAGCGCCGGCGACCAGCGCGATGCGGCCCCATCGGGGCTTGGGCCGCTTCCGGTACGGCCCGGTTCCACCCGGTCCGCTTCCACCCGGTCCGCGCGGCGGCGGGCCACCGGGTCCGACCGGTGCCGAGCCGCGTGGCGGCCGCTCTTCACGGCCCTCGCGGTAGCCGGTCGGGCGAGCGGTGCCCGGAACGGACGCCCGGCCGGTCGGGCTCCCGTAGGGGGAGGTGGTCGCAGACATGATGCCTAGGTTACGAAACGCGGGCCAGCCAACGCCCGCATCGACACCGTCAGCGCGCGAAGTACTCGATCGTGCGCCGCAGCCCCTCCTCGGGGCCCACCTGCGGCTCGTAGCCCAGACGGGTGCGCGCCAGCGTGAGGTCCGGGCGGCGTTTCTCCGGGTCATCGGCCGCCCGTTCGACCAGCTCGATCGCCGAATCGCTGCCGGCCAGGCGGACGATGAGCCCTGCTAGCTCGAGCATGCTGAGCTCGTGCTCGGTGCCGCAGTTGATCGGGCCGGTCTCGGTGGAGTCGAGCAGCAGCAGGATGCCGCGCACGAGGTCGTCGACGTACGTGATGGATCTGGTCTGCGTTCCGGTGCCCTGCACGGTCAACGGCACGCCGCGAAGCGCCTGGCTGATGAACGTGGGGATCGCCCGGCCGTCGTCGGGACGCATCCGCGGCCCGTACGTGTTGAAGATCCGCACGATCGCGGTGTCCAGCCCGTGGAACCGGTGGTACGCCATCGTCGCGGCCTCGGAGAACCGCTTAGACTCGTCGTAGACCGCGCGGACGCCGATCGGGTTGACGTTGCCCC
>DATBGW010000155.1:0-7908 GCA_036557765.1 Actinoplanes sp. | reverse complement strand
GCCGGATTCATCCGGCATCGCGCCAACCACAACTCCAAGATCGGCACTGACTGGTACGCCCATGGATTTCTGACGACGCAAGTAATTGACCCGGAAATGCGCCAGTCGTAGGTTGGTCGCACGGTCAACGCTAATCGGAGGGCAAGCCATGTCAGAGTGGGACGCCACCACCTACGACGCGAAAGAGAACCTGCTCCGGGTGGTCCGGCACGAGGCCGAACGGTTCTTCGCGCTGGCCGAGCCGGCAGCGGCATGGGAAGCCGAAACCGCCTGCCCCGAGTGGCAGGTCCGGGACATCGTCGGCCACATCATCGACGTGACCGAGAGCTACTTCGTCGGATTCGACGCGGCTCGCCGGGGTGACCGGGTATCCGACGCGTTGGGCCTGCGTGTGATGCAGGAGCGCCTCGACCAGGGTGCGAAGGTGCACCGCGAACTCAGCCAGGCGGACGCGCTCGAACGGCTGCGCGGCGACTTCACCAAGCTGATGGAGATGTGCGACGCGCTGGGACCGGAAGACTGGGGCGGCCTCGTGGTGCCGCACAAGTACATGGGACCGCTGCCCGCCTTCTTCTACCCGACGTTCCAGCTGATCGACTACGGCGTGCATTCGTGGGACATCCGGCAGGGCACCGGGCGGGCGCACGGACTCAGCGGTGACACGGCCGACCTGCTCGTTCCGTTCATGCTGATCGTCTGGCAGGCCACCGCCGACGCGGCCGCGGATGCCCCGCCGTGGGCGATCGGCATCCGGGTGACCAGCGGGCACAACGCCGGCACGTGGCGGATCACCGCCGCCCCGTCCGGAGTCGCCTACGAAGCCGGTCCCGTCGACGACCTGCCGAGTGTGATCGAGTTCGACCCCGGCAGCTTCGTGCTCACCGCGTACGGGCGCAGCAACTCCGGCACGATCCGCGGAGACGTTGCAGTGGCGGACCGGTTCCTCAATGCCTTCTTCCGGATCTGACCCGCCGCCTTCCCCGCGATCTTGGAGTTGTGGTTGCCCTTTCGCGGCATACCGCCCGGTTTGCTCCAACCACAACTCCAAGATCGGCAGAGATCTGGGATCGTGGCTGGGTGTTCTGGCAGCTGACGATCGACGCAAACGACCCGGCGCGGCTCGCGCGGTTCTGGCGAGAGGCTCTGGGGTACCAACCCGCGCCGCCCGCTGAGCCGCGGACGACCTGGTATGCGCACTATCGCGCCCGCCTCGGTGACGATGCCGCCTTCGACGACCGGCTCTTCGACCCGGACGGATTGAAGCCGCCGATCTGGTTCCAGGAGGTGCCGGAGGAGAAGGCCGGCAAGAACCGGCTGCACCTGGACCTCTACCCGACCGGACGGGACAACGCTCTCACCATGGCGCAACGGGTCCCGATCGTCGAGGCGCGGGTCGCCGAATTGATCGGGCTGGGCGCCGACGTGGTGCGCCGGACCCAGGAGGACGATCCGGACGATCCGGTGTACTACGTCGTCATGCAGGACCCGGAGGGCAACGAGTTCTGCGTGAGCTGAGGACGGTCAGCCGACCCGGGTCAGGAGCGTGACCGGCGCGCCGTCGCCGGCGTACCGGTACGGCTCGAGCTCAGCGTCCCAAGCGGTGCCGAGCGCCTTCTCGATCGCGTGCGAGAGAGCCTCCGGTGCCGGGGCCGACGCCATGATCGCCCGCAGCCGGTCCTCACCGAGCTGAATGTCGCCGGCCGCGCCGATCGTGCCGCGGAACAGGCCGCGGCCCGGCACATGCATGAAGCGCTCCCCATCGACGCCCGGACTGGGTTCCTCGGTGACCTCGAAGCGGATCATCGGCCACTGCCGGAGGGCAGCCGCCAGCTCGGCGCCGGTACCCGGGCGGCCGGTCCAGGTACACTCCGACCGCCGCATCCCCGGATCGACGGGTTGCGCGGTCCAGTGCAGGTTGACCGGCGCAGTCAGGACGCGCGCGATCGCCCACTCGACGTGCTGGCACACGGCGAGCGGAGTCGAGTGGACGTATACGACGCCACACGTAGGCACGGTGACCTCCCGAAGACCGAGATGCGTCTTCCCCTACGACCTCGATCACGGTTGATCGTGTCCCATGATGCCGAATGGTGCGGATGGTGCGCCAGAGAATCCGCAATATCGGCTTGCCGGACCGGCCGTAGTGGCACACCCGGTTCAACGCCCTGACGTGCTCCGCGGCACGGGCGTGCGGCCGTCGTGTAGAGTTATCGCGGCCTTTCGCCGCCGACACCCGATTCATTTCCAAGGAGTTCCGCCGTGGCCAGCAACACCTCCAAGACCGCCCGCGCCTCCGTCCGCGCCGGCCAGGCCGGCGCCGGCGGCGCGCTCAGCGTGCTCGGCGAGTTCAAGTACTTCATTCCGCTGGCCAACGGCCGGTTCGCGTACGTGCGCAATCTGACCAACGGCCGGACGAATCACCTCAAGACCGACTCCGACGCGTTCGTCGAAGAGATTCGCACGCTGGCCGCCGCCGGCCACGGCGCGAAAATTCGCGCGGAGCTGGAGGCACTCGACGCGTCGTTCCCCGAGCACGGCTGGGGCGACACCGAGAAGCGGCTGGTCGACGCGGGAGTCTTCGAGAGCTGAGCCCTATCCGCGGAAGCGCCCTCCGGTAATGGCCGGAAGGGCGCTTCTTGCATTTAGTGATGATCAACCCAAAATGATCACTGGAGCAGGTCGACCTGGCCGGTGTCCAGGTCGTAGACGGCGCCCACCACGGTGACCCGGCCCCCGGCGATCGCCTCCGGCACACCGGCGATGTCGCGCATCCGCCGCACGGTACGGCCGACGTGGATCCGCATGGCCTTCGCCTCGACGTCCGGCTCGTCGATGCCGGCCGCCCGTACCGACGGGGCGATCTCGTCGACCAGATAGCCGAGGTCTCCGTCTGGATGCTCGTTCGCCCGCAGCGCCCCCACGGTGGCGGCGACGGCACCGCAGCGCACGTGTCCCAACACCATGATCAACGGTACGTCCAGGGCGGACACTGCGAAGCCGATCGAACCCAGCACGGCCCGGTCCACGACATGGCCGCCGGAGCGCACCACACAGATCGAGCCGAACGTCTGGTCGAAGATCGCTTCCAGCGGTACGCGCGAGTCGATGCACCCCAGCACCACCGCGTGCGGCTGCTGCCCACCGGACGCGGCGGCGGCCGCCGAGACGTCATGGCCGTGCTCTGGCCGGCCGGTGACGAACCGGCGATTTCCGGAGACGAGCTCGGCTAGGGCATCGTCGGGCCGCATCCGGTCGGTAGCCGGTGGGGCGGAGGCGGACGCGGGCGGGGGCGAGGGTGCCGTCATCCCCCGATTGTCCCCTGCCTCTTTGCGCCCTCTCCACACCCCCGCCGATCTTGGAGTTGTGGTTGCCCTTATGTCCCTTCCAGCGCCGTTTGCGCCAACCACAAGTCCAAGATCGGCGCGACGTTAGGGCATGATCGCTGCGTCGAGTGGTGTTTCGTGCAACCGCGAGTGATGCTTATTACCCGTGGGTACTACGGGGCCGTGCGATCCACGGAGATGCCCATGCGCGAACGCTCGGACGTCACGCTCCCCGACGGCGTGCGCCTGCACGTCGAGTCGTCCGGTCCCGCGAACGCGCCGCTCACCGTCGTTCTGCTGCATGGCTGGTGCCTGGACCGCCGCACGTGGCATCACCAGATCGCGGCCCTCGAAGCGCTGACCGACATCACGCCCCGGATCATCACGTACGACACCCGCGGTCATGGGCGATCCGGTTCCACCCGTTTGCGGTCCGCCACGCTCAGCCAACTCGGCGACGACCTCGCGGAGGTGCTGCGCCGGTTCGCCCCCCGCGGCCCGGTGGTGCTGGCCGGGCACTCGATGGGCGGCATGACGATCATGGAGTACGCGCACACCTGTCCCGAGGAGTTCGCGGAGCGGATCGCCGGCCTGCTGTTCGTGTCCACGACGGCGGAGGGACACACCCACACGCGGTACGGACTGCCGCCGCAGCTGGCCACGCTGATGCGGGCGGGTGAGACGATCGGCGCCGGTCTGTTGGCCCGGTCCGGCGCCTGGCGCCCGCACCGGGCGATGATGCCCGCGCTGCGCCCGGCCATCCGCTGGCTGCTCTTCGGCGACGAGTTCTCCGATGCCGCGTTGCGGGTGACCTTGAAAAGTGTGGGCCACGCCTCGTTGCGGGCGATCGGCGGATTCCGGGCATCGGTCGGCGCGCAGCAGCGGCTGGAGACACTGGCCGCGCTGGGCGACATGCCTGCCGCGGTACTGGTCGGGGACCGGGACCGGCTGACCCCACCGGCGTGCGCGGAGTCTATTGCCGAGGCGCTGCCGGGCACCGAGTTGACAGTCTTCCCGGGTGCCGGGCACATGCTGATGCTGGAACGCCCGGAGGAGGTCTCCGCGGCGCTCGTCTCGATCGTTTCGCGGGCCGTGGGCAGTACGCCACGGAAGCGCGCCGGCCGCCGCCGCCGAGCCGTGGCGCACGAGCAACACCGCCGCTACGACCAGGCCGCGTAGACCTCCGCGGCCCGTTCCGCACCTGCCACCCCTCTCCGCGATCTTGGAGTTGTGGTTGGAGCAAATCCGGCGCAAGGCCGCGAAAAGGCAACCACAACTCCAAGATCGCGGGGAACGGGACGGGATCGCGGGGACAGGGAGGCGAGCGCGCGGTCAGAGGGTCAGCGTCACGCCGGACAGGGTTCGGATGAAATCCGGGCCCAGGGCGGTGGCGGGTGTGTGTGCCCCGGGCGGTGCGGCGGCCAGCAGCGGGATCTCGCGAACCACCGCGTCGGCGGTGATGTCGTACGCGTTGGGGCCGGTGAGGACGCCGCGGCGGAACCCGGACGGCGACCGCACCTCGGCCACCACCTCCACCTTCGTCGCGGCCCGGACGTGCGCCGGCGGCCCGGGTGGACGGCGCCGGATCCCACGCGCCGCGACCGCCCGGAGCGGACCGAGGCGCAACAGCCGCGTCGCCACCGTGGCCTTGGGCAGCGGGCTGTAGACCGTGATGTTGCCGATGCCGGTCGAGTGGTACGCCGTGACAACGTCGCCCCAGGTGACGGCGCCGACGGTACGCGTACCGGAGGGAAACTGCACTTCCCGGGCGGGCTGACCCAGCGGGCCGTGCACCAGCTTGCCGTCGACCCGGCGCAGCGCTCCCCCGGCGACCATGGACAGCCCGGTCAGCGCCGTTCCGCGGCTCATGCCGCCGCCGGCCCGGAACGCGATCTCCAACGCCGTGGCGTCCGGCAGCTCGGCCGCCAGCAGCGCGGCGAGGCAGTCGGTCGGGACGACGTCGTACCCGCCCCCGGTCAGCAGCGTCACGCCCGCGGTGGCCGCCTCGTCGCCGCGGGCCAGCACGGCTTCGAACACCTCGGGCTCACCGGTGACGTCGACGTAGTTCGTTCGCGTCGCGACGCACGCATCCACCATGGGCCGCGCGGTGCGAACGAATGGGCCGGCACAGTGCGCGACGGCGTCGACCTGGTCGAGCGCCTCGTGCAGCGCGGCGGTGTTCGCCAGATCGAAGATCTTCGCGTCCAGCCGCAGCTCGGTGGCCAGCGCCCCGACGGCTGCAGCGTTCCGGCCGGCCAGCACCGGATGCTCGCCGCGCGCGACCGCCAGGCGCGCCACCAACTCGCCGGTGTATCCGTTGGCGCCGTAGATCATCCAGGTCATCGACCCACCGTAGGGGGCACACCGACGCTGAGTCGACGCGGGCACCCCAACAGGAGTAAGTTCGATTGCCCCCTTTCGCGCGCCGCCTTTCGTTCGCGACTGCGGGGCTGGCAGGCTTCGCGTGCTCTCCTCGCACTCACTGAGCGCGCGCTGGCGGCACGCAGGAAAGGGAGCACAACCGAGTTGAGCGACGCCACGATGCTGCAGCAGGAGATCGAGGCCGAGCAGCGGCACGTCGACCGGGTGTACGCCCGGCTGGCCGAGTTGCGCCGTGACGCGTCCCGCGCCGAGAAGGAGGGCTATCAGCTCGCCGGTGTCGGCACGTTCGGCGCCCTGGTGGAGCGGGACGCGATGGTGTTCCACGCGGCACGGCGCCGGCAGGCGCTGGACACCGAGTACGAGGGGCTGGTCTTCGGCCGGCTGGACCGGCGCGGTGGAGCCGTGCACTACGTGGGCCGGATGGGCATCCGGGACGAGAACGCGCAGCCACTGGTGGTGGACTGGCGCGCACCGGCCGCGGCCGCCTTCTACCGGGCCACCGCGGCCGAGCCGCTGGGCGTGGTCCGGCGCCGGATGATCCAGTCGCGGGGCGAACGGGTGACCGGCATCGAGGACGATCTGCTGGACCCCGACGAGGCACCGCCGGACATGCGGATCGTCGGCGACGGCGCGCTGCTGGCCAGCCTGTCCCGCGCCACCGGCCGGGGTATGCGGGACATCGTCGCGACCATCCAGCGGGAGCAGGACGAGGCGATCCGTTCGCCGGCGGCCGGCGTGACGATCGTGACCGGCGGCCCCGGTACCGGGAAGACCGCGGTGGCCCTGCACCGGGCGGCGTACCTGCTGTACGCCGACCGCAACCGGTTCGCGGGCAGCGGCATCCTGGTGGTCGGGCCGTCCGCGGTGTTCGTGGACTACATCGCCACGGTGCTGCCCTCGCTGGGTGAGGACACCGCGACGCTGCGGTCACTCGGCTCGCTGGTCGCGGGCTACGACGCCACCCGGGTGGACCCCACCGAGGTGGCGGCGATCAAGGGTTCCCTGCGGATGCGCCGGGTGCTGGAGCGCGCGTCGCACGACGCGGTTCCGGGCGCGCCCACCGAGCTGCGGCTGCTCTACCGCGGCACGCTGCTCCGCCTGGACGCTGCAGTTCTGGACCGGACCCGGCGCCGGGCACTCCCCCGTGGCGCCCGCCGCAACGAGGTCCGCGGCGCCGGTTTCGACGGCATCTTCGACGCGCTGTGGGCGCAGGCGCGCGCGGTGAAGATCCGCAATCTGCCGGACAAGCCGGACTTCGAAGCGGAGATCGCCGACCGTGCCGACTTCCGGGACTTCCTGCGGGCCTGGTGGCCGCGGCTCACCCCAATGCGGGTGCTGCGCTGGCTGGCCACACCGTCCCGGCTCCGCACGTACGCGAACGGCGTGCTGTCCCGCGAGGAGATCGCCGCGCTGCAGGGCTCGTTCGACGCACTGGCCGAGGACGGCCCGACGATCGCCGACGTGGCGCTGCTGGACGAGCTCGACGAGCTGATGGGCCGCCCGAAGCAGCAGGCCCGGAAAGCGCGCAACCCGTTCCACGTGCGGGACGGGGTGCAGGAGGTCAGCACGTACGCGGACCGGCAGGCGGCCGCCCGGGTGATCCCGCCGCGCGACGACGACTATCGCGACTACGCGCACGTGGTGGTGGACGAGGCGCAGGACGTGTCGCCGATGCAGTGGCGGATGATCGGCCGGCGCGGGTCGTACGCCTCCTGGACCGTCGTGGGCGACCCCGCGCAGAGCGCGTGGGCCGGTGATCCGGCCGAGCTGGACCGGGCCCGCGACCGCGCGCTCAGCTCGCGCCGCCGCCACACGTACGAGCTCAGCACCAACTACCGCAACTCGGCGGAGATCTTCGCGGTCGCGGCATCGGTGATCCGCGCAGTGATGCCGGATCTGCCGCTGCCCCGCGCAGTCCGCAGCACCGGCGTCGAGCCAGTCGACCTGGTCACCGACGCGGCGACCCTGCCGGTGGCGGTCCGCGAGGCTGCCGAGAAGCAGCTCGCCGACGTGGAGGGCACGGTCGGGGTGATCACGCCGGTGCCACGCCGCGGCGAGGTGGCGGCGTGGCTGTCCGGCGTGCCCGGCGACCGCCTCCAGGTGGTGACGGCGCTCGAGGCCAAGGGCATGGAGTACGACGCGGTGGTGCTGGTCGAGCCGGGCGACCTGACGAAGGATCCGTCCGGCATCCGTACGCTCTATG
>DATBGW010000154.1:0-2069 GCA_036557765.1 Actinoplanes sp. | reverse complement strand
GCCGGAACGCCGGCCCTCATCTCCTTATACGGTGAGCGTCCAGCTGTTGATGTAGCCGGTGTCCTGGCGGTAGACGTCCTGAACACGCAGTCCCCAGGCGCCGTTGGCGGCCTCGCTGGAGAGGTTGACGGTGTAGGTGGCGTTCACGTTGTCCGCACTGTCCGAACCGGAGCTCCGTTTGAGGTTGTAGACGCTGCCGTCCGGAGCGACGAGGTCGATCCGGAGGTCACCGCGGTACGTGTGGACGATCGCGACCGTCACAGTCGACGTCGAGGAGGCGGCTCGTCCGCATCCCGCGATGGTGATGGAGCTGGTCACCGCCGCTCCGGCGTCCGGGATGGACACGTCGGTGGAGTTGGTGCCGGTGCAGCCGGTCGGCGGTGGGGTGGTCGGTCCACCGCCGCAGGTCGGTTCGTCCGACTGTGCCGGCACACTTACCGCGTTCCACGCGGCCTTGACCGTGTTGAATTGGGTGCAACTGCTGGGGAAGAGGTTCTTCGCCGCCTGCAGTGTCCACACGCGATACCGCAGGTACGACGACGCCGTGGTCTTCATCAGCATCGCGTTGTACATGATCTTGATCGCGTTCTGGATGCCGAGCCCGGTGACCGAGGTGCTGTTGCACGTCGGACTGGTCGGCTGACCGTCGGTCGGGTTGGTGCCCTCGGCCAGCAGGTAGAACCAGTGGTTGCCCGGCCCGGCCGCCGCGTGCACCTCCTGCGACGGCGTACTGCTGGAGTAGCAGTCGCTGTGCCCGGCGATGCTCGGCTTGTACATGTACCGGATCGGGCCGCTGCCCACCAGGTTGACCTCCTCGCCGACCTGGAAGTCGCGCGGATCGTTCCCGTTGTTCGCGAACGACTCGGTGGCGGCGCCGAACGTGTCGGCGACGAACTCCTGGGTGCCGCGGCCGGAGATGCCACCCGGGGTGTGGTCGTCGATGCCGTGCCCGAGCTCGTGCCCGACCACGTCGAGCGAGCTGATCCATTGGTTGGCGGTGTTGTGGCCGATCTGCACCTGGGTGCCGTCGTAGTAGGCGTTCTCATCGTTCAGCCCGACCCGGATCGGCCAGGCGCCGCCACTGCCGTTCTGGCCGTTGCGACCCAACCACTGTGACAGCATCACGTTCTGGGTCTGTGCGACGTAGAACGCGTCGGCGCACCCGGTCTCCCGGTCGGTGGACGAGCCGCTGCCGAAGACCGCGTCGGTGCTCGTGAAGACCGTGTTGGTGGCGGCGTTCTGACAGCTCAGGTTCGTCACGTTGGGATCGCGCAGGCTGTATGTGCTGCCGGACTGGGTGACGTGCAGCGTCACCGTTCCGTTGATCCATCCGCGGCCCTCGACGTCGGCGTTCATGACGTGCTCCCGGGTGCGGAGCACCGAGCCGGTACGGGCGTCGACGTCGACGGTCAGCCGGCTGGCGCCGTCGGAACCCGTTCCGCGCAGCGTGCTCTCCCAGGCCAGGGCCGCCGCGGCGCCGGACGTCAGGACCACCAGGCGGCTGTTCTCCACGGTGTTCACGGTCTTGAGCTGGCGCTTGGCGACCGCGAGCGCGTCGGCCTGGCTGAGCGAAGGCGCGGTCGACAGCGATCCGATCGGATGCGTCTGCGCTACCGAGGTGTACGTGGTCTGGCCGGCGGCGTCCACCGCGACCACGAAATCGCCGCCGATCACCGGGACGCCCTTGTACGTGCGGTCGTAGGGCACGTAGCGCATGCCGCCTGATGAGATCACCGGATGTTGTACGAACGCTTCGTCCACGCCGGCGTGCAGGACCGGTGGCCGGGCAGCGACAAGGGCGGAGGCGGAACGGGCGGCCGCCGCGTCGGCAGCGGCGGGATCGCTGGGTTGAGCGGTCGCCGGTCCGGCGACGATGGCGGCGGCTGCCGCCGTCACGGTAGCGGTTGCCACGGCGACGGCGAGCGGGATTCGACGTTTCACGCGGGCACTCCTTCTCCGCCCGAGAGGGTTGGTGGGCGGACTCCACGTGAGACGCTAGACATAGATGACCATCATCGGAATAGCCTTCTCCGCGATCTTGGAGTTGTGGTTGGCCCGGATGCCCGCAA
>DATBGW010000153.1:0-2747 GCA_036557765.1 Actinoplanes sp. | reverse complement strand
TGCAGTGGAGTTGCTCGCCGCCGTACGCGGGCTGCAGCTGCGGGCGCCGCTCCTGCCGTCCCCCGCCGGGCGGGCCGCGATCGCGGCGGTGGCGGGATTCGCCGGCGAGCCGGGACCGGACCGGTTCCTGGCGCCGGTGCTGGAGCAGGCACGTGCGGTGATCGCGAGCCCGGTCCTGCGCGCCGCGATCGAAGCCGAGGTAGGCCCGCTTACCTGACCCCCTGTTCTCGCCGATCTTGGAGTTGTGGTTGGCACGAACCGCTATGGAACGGACATGAGGGCAACCACAAGTCCAAGATCGCGGGAGGGGCGTGCTATCCCATGACGGCGAGGAAGTCGCTGTAGAACAGGCCGAGGCCGATGGCGACGCCGATGCCGGCGATGATCCAGAACCGGACCACGATGTTGACCTCGCTCCACCCGGCGAGCTCGAAATGGTGCTGCAGCGGCGACATCCGGAACACGCGTTTGCCGGTGGTCTTGAACGACACGATCTGGATCACCACGGACATCGTGATGATCACGAACAGGCCGCCGATGATGATCGCCAGCAGCGTGGTGCGGGTGGCCATCGCGAGCCCGCCGATCAGCCCGCCGAGGCCCAGCGCGCCGGTGTCGCCCATGAAGATCCGGGCCGGGGACGTGTTCCACCACAGGAAGCCCACGCATGCGCCGGCCGCGGCCGCCGCGATCAGCGCGATCTCCAGCGGGTCGCGCACCTCGTAGCAGTAGCGCGCCGAGTTGGCGTAGTCGAGGTCACCGCACCAGTGCCGGTACTGCCACAGGCCGATGACCGAGTACGCGCCGAGCACGAGGATCGACGCGCCGGTGGCCAGCCCGTCCAGCCCGTCGGTGAGGTTCACGCCGTTCGACATCGCCATGATCACGAACACGAAGATCAGCACCGAGCCGACCTTGCCGACGTCGAGGAAGCTGATGTCGCGGATGAACGAGATGTGCTCGCTGGCAACGGTCTGCCCGTTGGTGCTCGGAACGTACAGCGCCGCCACGCCCAGCGAGCCACCGACGATCAGCTGGCCGAGCAGCTTGCCCTTGGCGGACAGTCCGCCGGAGTGGCGCTTGCGGACCTTGAGGAAGTCGTCGAGGAAACCGACCGCGCCGCAGAAGACGAACAGGCCCAGCAGCACCAGCGCGGTCATCGTGGGTCCGACCTGGGCGATCTGCGCCGCCGGCAGCGTGGTCAGCGCGACATGCCCGGCGACGTACGCGAGCACGGTGGCGACGATGAAGGTGACGCCGCCCATCGTCGGCGTGCCACTCTTGCTCTGGTGGGTGGACGGTCCGAGGGTACGGATCGGCTGCCCCGCCTTGAGCGCGGTGAACACCCGGATCGCGATGGGCGTGCCGAACAACGAGACGATGAAGGCGACCGCGGCCGCGACGATGACCGCCCTCACCGACTGACCTTCCCGGGCCGGAGACTGTCCGCGACCTCCCACGTGCGGTAGCGCGACCCCTTGACCAGCACGACGTCACCCGGCCGCAGATCGGCGTGCAGGGCCGCCACGGCGGACTCCTGGTCGGCCGCGGCGGTCGCCTGGCCCTGCCACGACCCCACCGCTGCCGCGCCGGACAGGATCGGGGCGGCGTTCGCCGCGACCGCGATCAACCGGTCGACGCCGAGCTCGGCGGCCAGCCGGCCGACTTCGGTGTGCCCATCGACCTCGTACGGGCCGAGCTCGGCCATGTAGCCCAGCACCGCGATGGTGCGCCGGCCGTGCCCGAGCGCCGCCAGCGCCCGCAGCGCGGCCGCCGTGGATGACGGGTTCGCGTTGTACGAGTCGTCGATCACGGTCACGCCGTCCGGCCGGTCGTACACGTCCATCCGCCGGGCCGAGACGATGCCGAGTTCGCCGAGCGCCGCCGCCACGTCGTCTCCCGGCATGCCGGCCTCGAGCGCCACGGCGGCCGCGGCCAGCGTGTTGCTCACCTGGTGCCGGCCCACCACACCGAGCCGGACAGCCCGAGAATCCAATAGGTACGACGCGCGCCCGCGCTCATCCACGGTGACGCCGGTGGCCCGCACGTCCGCATCGGCCGACTCACCGAACCGTACGACCCGGGCCGCGGTCCGGCCGGCCATCGCGGCGACCAGTGGGTCGTCCGCGTTGAGGATCGCGGTGCCGTCCGCGGGCAGCGCCTCGACCAGCTCGCCCTTCGCCTTCGCGGTGCCCTCGACAGAGCCGAACTCGCCGATGTGCGCAGGCCCCACGTTGAGCACCACCCCGATCCTGGGCGGCGCCACCTCGGCGAGGTGCCGGATGTGCCCGATGCCGCGGGCGCCCATCTCCAGCACCAGAAATCGGGTGTCCGGTGTGGCCTTGAGCACCGTGTACGGGTGCCCGAGCTCGTTGTTCAGCGATCCGGCCGGCGCGATGGTGGGTCCGAGGCGGGACAGCAGTTGTCCGATGTAGTCCTTCGTCGTGGTCTTGCCGGACGAGCCGGTCAGGCCCACGACGGTCAGGCCGGGCAGGCGGTCGACCACCGCCCGGGCCAGCCGGGCCAGCGCGACCAACGGGTCCTCGACCACGATCCCCGGCCGGCCGGTGTCGCGGGTGCCGAGCACGCCGGCCGCTCCCGCGTCTGCCGCGGCCGCCGCGAAGTCGTGCCCGTCCACGTTCTCGCCCCGGAACGCCACGAACAGGCCGCCCGGGCCGATCCGGCGGGAGTCGAACTCGACCGGGCCGGTGACCGCCGTGCCGGGGTCGGCCCCGACGAGCCGGCCG
>DATBGW010000152.1:0-3146 GCA_036557765.1 Actinoplanes sp. | reverse complement strand
CATCGATCTCGCCGCGGTGGCCGGCTATCTGGAGGGCCGCCGCGTGCTGGTGACCGGCGCGGGCGGGTCCATCGGGTCCGAGCTGTGCCGGCAGGTGGCCCAGTTCCATCCCAGCAGCCTCGTCATGCTGGATCGCGACGAGTCCGGACTGCACGCCGTGCAGCTCTCGCTCGACGGCCGGGGGATGCTCGACGACCGCAACCTCGTCGTCGCCGACATCCGCGACCAGCAGCGGCTCGACGAGGTGTTCGCCGAGCACCGGCCCCAGGTGCTGTTCCACGCCGCGGCGCTCAAGCATCTGCCGTTGCTGGAGATGCACCCGTCCGAGGCGGTCAAGACCAACATCCTCGGCACGTACCAGATCCTCGAGACCGCGATGCGGTACGGCGTGAGCCGCCTCGTCAACATCTCCACCGACAAGGCCGCCGATCCGATCAGCGTGCTCGGCTACTCCAAGCGCATCACCGAGCGGCTCACCGCCGCCGCCGACCAGGGCGCACCCGGCATCTACACCAGCGTGCGGTTCGGCAACGTGCTGGGCAGCCGCGGTTCGGTGCTCACCGCCTTCGAGGCGCAGGTCGCGGCCGGCGGCCCGATCACGGTGACCCACCCGGACGTCTCCCGTTATTTCATGACCGTGCAGGAGGCCGTCCGGCTGGTGATCCAGGCCGGTGCGCTGGACACCTCCGGTGAGGTGCTCGTCCTGGACATGGGCGAGCCGGTCCGCATCGCGGACGTTGCAAAGCGCATCGCCGACGCCGCCGACCGGCCCATCGACATCGTCTACACCGGACTGCGCCCCGGCGAGAAGCTACAGGAGGTGCTGTTCGGCCATGGCGAGCCGGACCACCGGCCGCACCACTGTTTGATTTCACAGGCGCCGGTGCCGCCGCTCGACGGTTCTCTGCTCTCGCTGCTCGATGCCACGGCGCCGCCGGACGACCTCGTCGCCGTGCTGCGCTGGCTGGCCGAGACGCCCATGTCCGCCCACCAGGAACGGATCAACGGCCGATCAGTGACATCGCTGCCCGACGAGCAGCCGCGGCAGTCCGAGTTCACGCTGCGGCCGGGGGGACAGCAATGACAGGTATACGCGTTGTCATCGCCGGGCAGGGGTATGTGGGACTGCCGCTGGCGGTGCGGGCCGCGCAGGTGGGACACACCGTCATCGGATACGACGTCGACCCGGAACGGGTGAAGCGGCTCGCCGCCGGCGAGTCCTACGTGGACGATGTCACGTCGGCCGAGTTGCAGGCCGTGCTGGACGCCGGGTCGTACCGGCCGTCGGCCGATCCGCGCACCTGTGCGGGCTTCGACGTGGCGGTCATCGCGGTGCCGACGCCGCTGCGGGAGGGCCTACCCGACCTGACCTACATCGAGGAGTCCGCGCGCACGCTGGCCCGGTACCTTCGTCCGGGTGCCACCGTGGCGCTCGAGTCGACCACCTACCCCGGTACCACGACGGAGCTGGTGGCACCGCTGCTCGAGGAGGGCTCCGGCCTGATCGCCGGCGACGACTTCCACCTCGGCTACAGCCCCGAGCGCATCGACCCGGGCAATCGTGAGTGGAACCTCGTGACCACGCCGAAGGTGGTCTCCGGCATCAACGACGCGTCGCTGGACCACGTCGCGGCCTTCTACGGCACGGTGGTCGAGCGGACGGTGCCGGTCTCCGACCCCAAGGTGGCGGAGCTCGCCAAGCTGATGGAGAACACGTTCCGGCACGTCAACATCGCGCTTGTCAACGAGCTGGCGGTGTTCGCGCACGACCTCGGCATCGACGTGTGGGAGGCGATCGACGCGGCGTCGTCGAAGCCGTTCGGATACATGCGCTTCGTTCCCGGCCCGGGCGTGGGCGGGCACTGCCTGCCGATCGACCCGTCGTACCTCTCCTGGCGGGTTCAGCGGGCGCTGGGCCAGAGCTTCCGCTTCGTCGAGCTGGCCAACGACATCAACAACCACATGCCGGACTACGTGGTCCGGCGGCTGATCGCGGCGCTCAACACCCGCCGCCTCGCGGTCAACGGCTCCACGGTGCTGCTGCTGGGCCTGGCCTACAAGCGGAACAGCGGCGACGCCCGGGAGTCGCCGGCCCGCCGGGTCGCCAGCCTGTTGCTGGACATGGGCGCCGAGGTGCGCGCCGCCGACCCGCACGTGGTGGAGGACGCCCACATCGACCGGCGGGTCGTGCGGGTCGCGTTGACCGCCGACCAGATCGCCGCCGCGGACGCCGTGGTGCTGCTGGCCGACCACGACGCCTTCGACCTCGACCTCGTCGTCCAGCACGCCCGGTACGTGCTGGACACCCGCCATCGCCTGACCGGACCCACTGTCGAGTCTTTGTAGGAGGTGTGCCGTGGACGTGGCACCGAGCCGGGGGATCGTCCGTCTCGGCTGGGATGTGGCCAACCAGGTCGCCGCGGCGGTCGCGCTGCTCGTGCTGTCCCCGCTGCTGATCGCGATCGCGCTGTGGATCCGGATCGCCGACGGCACTGGTGTGTTCTTCGTGCAGGATCGCGCCGGCCGGGACGGCGTGCCGTTCCCGATGTTCAAGTTCCGCACGATGGTGCACAACGCCGTCGCGATGAGCGAGCAGTTCGGACTGCACGACCAGTTCGGCCTGGTGGACGACGATCCCCGGATCACCCGCTGCGGGAAGGTCCTGCGCCGGACCAGCATGGATGAGCTGCCCCAGCTGATCAACGTGCTGCGCGGGGACATGTGCCTGGTCGGCCCGCGGCCGGACGTGCTGCCGCACGTCGAGGTCTATTCGGCGCAGGACCGGCGGCGGCTGGCGGTGAAGCCCGGCATCACCGGATGGGCGCAGATCAACGGCCGCAACACGATCAGCTGGCCGGAGCGGTTCGTGCTGGACAGCTGGTATGTCGACCACTGGTCACCGGCGCTCGACCTGAAGATCATCTGGCATACGGCTGCGGCGCTGCGGCGCGACGAGCTGGACAGCCCCTGGGCCAAGGAGGCCGAGGAGGCCGCGAAAGCCGAGATGGCGGCGGAAGCCGAGAGGGCGGCAGCGAAAGCCGAGGCGGCGGAGGCGGCCTGAGCGCGAGCCCCCGCTCTCCGCGATCTTGGAGTTGTGGTTGGCATCAATCGGGCGTAAAGCCGCGTAAGGGCAACCACAACTCCAA
>DATBGW010000151.1:0-8645 GCA_036557765.1 Actinoplanes sp. | reverse complement strand
ATCTTGGAGTTGTGGTTGCCCTTACGCGGCCTATAGGCCAATTCGTGCCAACCACAACTCCAAGATCGCGGGGAGTCCGGCGGGAACGGGCACCGCGGGTACCGTTGCAGGCCTATGCGGTGGGGTCGCACGGTGGTGGGTGCGCAGGCGCGACGCCGGTGGGGCGTCGTGCTGGCCGTGGTGGTCGTGCTCTGCGCCATCCCCGTGGCGATCAACGTCTGGCCGGCACGCGCCGCGGACATCAGCGTCCCGGCGCTGCGGGCGCGGATCACGGCGTCCGGCGGACAGGCCTATTCCGGGTACGCCCAGAGCACCGGCCTGCTTCCGCTGCCACCGCTGCCGAACCTGGAACGCGTCACCGCCCTGGTCAGCGGCACCACCGAGATCCGTGCCTGGTACGCCGGCCCGGACCGGTGGCGGGTGGACGTGATCGCGGGCGGCTCGGAGCGCGACACGTACCAGGCGCCGGACGGCCAGTATGTGTGGGACTACGAGGACAACCAGCTGTCCCGCATCGTCGGTGCGCAACCGCTGCGGCTGCCGCGGGCCGCCGACCTCACGCCACCGGAACTGGTACGCCGGATATTCGCGTCGGCCGCGGGGGACCGGTTCGAGCCGGTCGCCGACAAGCGGGTGGCCGGGCGGGCGGCGGCCGGGCTGCGCATCATTCCGGCCACCGCGGACACCACTGTGGACCATGTGGACGTCTGGGCCGATCCGGTCAGCGGGCTACCGGTGCAGGCGGAGGTGACCGCGAAGGGCGGCGTGCGGCCGGTGTTCGTCACCCGCTTCCTCGAGCTTCATCTGGGCGCGCCGGACGCTTCCGTCGTGGCGCCGCCGCAACCACGCCCCGGCATCGGCTACACCGAGACCACCGCGCCGGATGTCCTCAGCCTGCTCAACCGGCGCGCCCGGTTCGTGTCGTTGCCGGATGAGCTCGGCGGATCGGCCCGCGCGGCCTCGGTGCCCGGCGTCACCGCGGCCGCCGTGTACGGCACCGGCCTCGCCCGGTTCGTGGTGGCGGCGTTGCCCGGGCGGATCGGCTCCCCGGCGTACGACAAGGTGGAGACGTTCGGGCAGAGCGTGACCGTGCCGCGCGGCACTGCCGCGCTGATCGCGACCGGCCTGCTCACCGTGCTCGTCGTGCGCGCCGACCGGACATATCTGGTGACCGGACTGGTCGCGCCGGCCCTGCTCGAACGCGTGGCCGTCGATCTCGCCGGAGCGGTGACGTGATCAGCACCCGGGATCTCACCAAGCGCTACGGCCGTACGGTCGCGGTTGACGGTGTGGACCTCGAGGTGCGCGAGGGCGACCGGTACGGGCTGCTCGGTCCGAACGGTTCCGGCAAGACCACATTGGTGCGGATGCTGCTCGGTCTGGTGTTCGCGACTCGCGGCGAGATCGAGATTCTGGGCAAGCCGGTGCCACGGCGGGTCACCGAGGTGCTGCCGTCGATCGGCGCTCTGGTGGAAGGCCCGGGCGCGTACCCGCATCTGTCCGGCCGGGCGAACCTGAAGCTGATCGACGCGGCCGGCCCGGGCGGCGCCCGGCGGGACCGGCCGACCCGGATCGGCGACGCGCTGGAGCGGGTGGGGCTCGCCGGGATCGACCGGCGGCCGGTCCGGGCGTACTCGCTCGGCATGCGGCAGCGCCTCGGCCTGGCCGCCGCGCTGCTGCGCCGGCCGCCGTTGATGATCCTGGACGAACCCACCAACGGCCTGGATCCGCGGGGCATCCGGGAGATCCGGGAGCTGCTCACCGAGCTGAACCACGGTGGTACCACGGTCTTCCTGTCCAGCCATCTGCTGCCGGAGATCGAGGCGTTCTGCACCCGGGTCGGTGTGATGGACCGGGGCCGTCTGGCGGTGCAGGACGAGCTGGCCGCGCTGCGTGCACCGACTGGACGGGTGCTGGTCGGCACGCCGGAGCCGGACCGGGCGGTGGCGGTGCTGGACGGCCGCGTGGAGGGCCGCGACGGTCAGCTGCTGACCGTGCGGCATCCGGATCCGGCCGACCTCAACGCCGAGCTGGTGGCCGCCGGTGTCCGGATCACCGAGATCCGCCCGGAGCGGCGGTCCCTCGAACAGGTTGTCATGGACGCGACCACCACCAGCTCGGATCGGGTGGAGGCGCCGTGATCCGGGTGGAGTTGGCCAAGCTGTTCCGGCGCCCGCGCACGTACGTGATCGCCGGACTGCTGTGCGCGTTGCCGTTCACGGTCGCGGTGTTTCTGGCCACCACGCGGATCCCGCCACCGCCCGGACAGGGCGGCGCGTTCCTGTCCGCGGTGCTGAGCAACGGGGCGCTGTATCCGGCGGCCGCCATGGCGCTGGTGCTGCCGGTGTTCCTGCCGGTGTCGGTGGCCGTCCTCGCCGGCGACGCGGTCGCCGGCGAGGCGTCCACCGGCACGTTGCGCTACCTGCTTATCCGGCCGGTGGGTCGCACCCGGCTGCTGGTGGCCAAGCTGATCGCGCTGATCACGTTCGTGCTGTTCGCGATCGCGGCGGTGCTGGTGACGTCGTTCCTGACCGGGCTGGCGTTGTTCGGCGCGCAGCCGTCCACCGCGGTGACGCTGCCCGCGGACGTGACCTCGCTGTCCGGCGTCACGATCACCCCGGCCGGGCTGGTGCTGCGGCTGGCCGGCACTGTGGCGTACATCGTCGTGTCGATGCTCGGGGTGGCATCCATCGCGCTGTTCCTGTCGACGATCACCGAGTCGGCGCTGGGTGCCGCCATGGGCGCGCTGGCCGTCCTGGTGACGAGTCAGGTGCTGGTGACGCTGGACGCCGCCGCCGCGATCCGGCCGTACCTGCCGACCCGGTACTGGCTGGCCTGGATCGACTTCTTCCGCGACCCTGTGCTGTGGCGCGACATCGAACGCGGCGCCGGCATTCAGCTGGTCTACCTGTTGGTGCTGCTCGGAGCGGCGTGGGCGAACTTCATGACCCGCGACGTCACGAGCTGACGTCCATGGTCATCCCTCATGAAACGGCCGGCCCCCGACTCCGTCATCATCGTTGCGACCGCCTGAAATCCTCCGCGATCTTGGAGTTGTGGTTGACACAATCTCGTATCGAACGGACATAAAGGCAACCAGAACTCCAAGATCGCGGGGGTCTTAGCGGGGGCAGCGGGATGGGGCGGCGAGTGGGGCCGTGCTGAGCGCGTCCAGCACCACCGCGGTGACCGCCGGGTCGGTGGGCAGCCCGCTGTGCGACACCCGGCTGCCCGGGCAGACGCTCTGGATCGGCAGGTTCACCGCGCCGTCCAGCCGGGCCGAGTCCGGCGGCTGCACGGTCTCGTCGTCCTGGGTCCAGATGGACAGCCACGGAAGCCCGTCCGGCAGTGACTCCCCGTCGATGCCGTCCAGCAGCGAGCTGCCCGGGGCGAGCTGCCGGCACGCTCGCGGGCAGGCGTCCGGGGCGACCGCCGCGCCGAGCGCGGCGATCCGGGCGCCGTGCAGCGGCGAGCCCAGCGTGACGATGCGCCGGGCCACCGACGCCCCGTCGTGCCGGTCCACCCACAGGCGGACCACCACACCGCCGGCCGAGTAGCCCACGACGTCGACCGACGGTGCGCCGCCGTCCAACGCGGCGCGGACCGCCGCGTCCAGCGTTTCGACCTGGATCAGCAGGTCACCGGTCCCGCCGTCGGGCAGCGTCAGCACTCGGGCGCTGCGACCCGCGGCCGTCAGCCGGCCGGCGAGCTGTGCCAGGGCGGTCTGGCTGCCGCCGTATCCGGGCACCAGCAGCACCGGACCGGGCTGCGCCTGATCGGGCCGGCTCCCGGGGGAGCCGCCGGACAGCAGTCGGATGCCGGCCACCACGAGCGCCAGGCCCACGACCACCACCGTGGCGAGGATCACCATGCGGCGTCGTCGGGACACGTTTCCATTCTTGCGCGCGGTCTATGTTTGCCGAGTGCACATCAGCATCGGACTACCGAACACCCTGAACCACCCGGGCCCCCTGATGGTCGACTGGGCCCGCCGGGCCGATGAGCGCGGCTTCACCTCTCTGGCCACCATCGACCGGATCGTCTACCCCAACTACGACACGGTGACCTCGTTGGCCGTGGCGGCCGGCGCCACCTCCCGGATCGGGCTGCTCAGCGGCATCCTGCTGGCACCGCTGTACCCGCCGGTGTGGCTGGCCAAGGCAGCCGCCAGCCTGGACGCGATGTCGGGTGGCCGGCTCACGCTGGGTGTCGGGGTAGGCGGCCGGCCCGACGACTTCGCCGCCATGGGCGTGCCGGTCAACGAGCGGGGCCGGGCCATGGATCGGGCGCTCGCGGTGATGCGGTCCGTCTTCGCCGGCGAGCCGCTGGCGGGCGACGCGTTCCCGGTGGCATCGCACGGCCGTCCGCGGCTGCTCATCGGCGGCGGCAGCGACGCCGCGGTGCGCCGGACCGTCCAGTACGGCCAGGGATGGATCGCCGGCGGCGGCGGTCCGGACATGATCCGTCCCATGATCGAGAAGCTGGGGCGGGCGTGGCACGACGCCGGCCGCGAGGGTGAGCCGCGGATCGCCGCGCTGGCGTACTACGGGCTGACCGACGAGGAGGCGTCCCGGCGGGCGCTGCAGACGTACTACGCGTTCAGCGGCTGGGCCGACGCGATCGCCGGCTCCGCGCTGCGCACGCCGCAGAGCCTGCGGGACGCCGTCAAGGCGTACGAGGCGGCCGGCGTCGACGAGCTGATCTTCGACCCCACGGTGCCCGCGCTCGAGGAGGTCGATCGGCTCGCCGACGCCGTGTTCGACCAGCAATGAGCGAAGGCCCGGCGGTGAGCGAAGGCTCCGCGGTGAGCGAGAGCCCGACGGCGAGCGGCGCTCTGATCGAGAAGCCGGTGCACACCGGGCGGCTGTTCGCGCTCCTGGCGCTGGTGCTGGCCGCGGCCAACCTGCGCCTCGCCGTCACCAGCATCGGCCCGGTGCTCGCCGAAATCCGGCAGGGCCTCCACATGAGCACCGCAATCGCCGGGCTGCTCACGTCCATACCGGTGATCTGCTTCGCGGTGGTCGGGCTGTTCGCGCCCCGGCTGGCCCGCCGGTTCTCAGCAGGCGTGGTGATCGCGACCGGACTGGTCGTGCTCACGGCCGGGCTGGCGGTGCGGCCGTTCGCCGGCAGTGTGGCCGGATTCCTGGCGCTCACCGTCGTCGCGCTCGCCGGCATCGCGGTGGTCAACATTCTGTTGCCGATGGTCGTCAAGGCGTGGTTCCCGGACCGGGTCGGTGCGGTCACCGGCCTGTACACGCTGGCGCTGAACCTGGGTGCCACCATCGCGGCGGCCGCCACCGTCCCGATCGCGGGCGCCCTCGGCGACTGGCGGCTCGGCCTGGCCGCGTGGGCGGTCACCGCGGCGGTCGCGCTGCCACCGTGGCTGATGCTCGGCCGCCGTCGGGTGGCGCCGGCCGGCGATCCGCCGGCCGGACCGAACGTACGGATCGCCCGCCATCCGATCGCATGGGCGCTGGCGTTCTACTTCGGACTGCAGTCCACCTCCGCGTACGTGATCATCGGATGGCTGCCGCAGATCTACCGCGACGCAGGCCTGTCCGCGGAGATGGCCGGGCTGCTGTTCGCGGTCACGTCGTTCCTCGGCGTACCGCTGCCGCTCGCCCTGTCCGCGCTCGCCGGCCGCATGCGCCGGCAGAGCGGCATCGCCGCCGGGCTGGGTCTGTTCGGCATCGCCGGATATGCCGGGCTGTGGGCCGCGCCGGCCGCGGCGCCGTGGCTGTGGGCGGTGCTCCTCGGCGTCGTCAACTGCGCGTTCCCGCTCGCCCTCACGATGATCGCGCTGCGCGGCCGGACCCCGGCGACCGTGGTGCGGCTGTCGGCGTTCGCGCAGAGCGTCGGATATCTGCTGGCCATCCCGGGACCGATCCTGATCGGCATCCTGCACGACCGCACCGACGGATGGCGGCTGCCGCTCGCCCTGATGGTGCTGCTCATGATCCCGCAGATCGCCGCGGGGGTCGCGGCCGGGCGGGACCGCCAGGTCTGACCGCACTACCGCGCGATCTTGGAGTTGTGGTTGCCTTTATGTGGACTCCGTCCGCATTTGCGCAAACCACAACTCCAAGATCGCGCGGGGTCTACCGGGGGATCGGGCCCAGCATCTCGATTCCGTTCCGTGCGGCGACGGCCAGAACGGCGTCCACGCTCGGTGGTCCGTCGGCCGCCAGAGCGGCGGCGGAGCGGGCGAAGCCTTCCATCGGCGCGCCCGGTGCGTGCACCACGAACGCGATGGCGTCCATAGTCGACTCGTTGCGGATGGTGTGCGGTGTTCCGCCGGCCAGCGGAACGACGTCACCGGCGACCGCCGTCATCCGGCGGACCCCCGACGCTTCACCGACATAGAACGTGAACTCGCCCGCGCGGACGTAGTAGACCTCGCCGGGATCGTGCCGGTGCATCACCGGCGGCCCTCCGCCCGGCGGCATCCGGATGTCGACGGCGAACAACGCACCGAGGGTCTGCTCACTCGTCGCTCGAATGATGACTTCGTCGTCGCCGAGCCAGATGCGTTCGGCGGAATCGATATCGACAGGTAGCATGTCCATATCGTTGAATGTAGACAGGAAGCCTGTCGATGTCAATACAGAGACCGTCAACACGGAGGCCGTCGATACAGAGCCCGTCGGCGGGGAGGCCGATGCTCGGCGGACGGGAACGGCCGGCCAACGTCGGCGTCCTGCTGCGCGAGGCGCTCGCCGCCGTCAACGACAGCGTCATCGCGCGGCTGGCCGAGCGGGGGCACGGCGTCGTGCGTCCCGCGCACGGCGCGGTGTTCCAACACCTCGACGACACCGGAACGACGGTCAGCCTGCTCGCCGAACGAGCGCAGATGACCAAGCAGGCGATGGCGGAACTCGTCGGCCATCTGGAGCGCCACGGCTATGTGGAACGCGTGCCGCACCACACCGACCGGCGCGCCAAGTTGGTCCTGCCGACCGAGCGGGGTCGAGACGTGATCGTGATCGCCCAACGGCTGGCGCCCCAACTCGAGGACCGCCTCCGCGAACTGCTCGGCCCGGATCGCTTCGAGAGTCTGCGCACAGATCTGCAGGCCATCCCCAGCGTGGTGGCCCATTCATCCGCCGATCTTGGAGTTGTGGTTGGCACAGAAGCGGACGAAGTCCGCGGAAGGGCAACCACAACTCCAAGATCGGCGTAGAGGTGCGTCAGGCGCCGGGGTCGTACATGTGCAGGCCCAGGAGTAGGCCGGTGGGGTCGGTGACGTACGCACCGCGGCCCACGCCGCCCAGCGCGAACGGCGGGACGACGACCGTCCCGCCGTGCCGCTCGACGGCGGTCAGCACCTCGTCCAGGTCCGGCACCCGGATGACCGGCACGGCGCGCGGCTGACCGTCCCGCGACGGCAGCAGCGCGGTGTCGACGCCGGGCTCGTCACCGTGCGGCGCGACCAGGTAGTCCGGTGCGGCGAACGGCTGCGGCGTCCACCCGAACACATCCGTGAAGAACGCAGCGGACGCCTTCAGGTCCGCGGTGTTGAGCTCAACGTAGCTGACCGGTGCGGTCATGGCGCTCCTTCGATGAGGCCGGCGCGGCGGTCGAGGTGCCGACGAGTGCAGGTGTCGGCTCCGCGGTCAACTTGCCGACGAGTGTGAGGGTCGGCGCCGCGGTCCAGGTGCCGACGAGTGTGTGGATCCAGTGCTCCACCTCGGACAGCCGGGCCGTGGCCAACTCGTGCCAGTGCTGGCGTCCCCTGACTGTGGTGCGCAGCAGACCGGCGTCGACGAGCACGCGCAGGTGTTGCGACGCGGCCGGCCGGCTCATCGTCGGCAGCAGTTCGGCGAGCTGGCCGCTGGTGGCCGGCCCGTGCGCAAGCCGCTGCAGCAGCGCCCGCCGCGACGGATCGGCCAGCGCCGCCAGAACTATCCCCAGTGGGTCAGCCACGCGAAAAGTGTAAGCCAAACCTTACGCGTCTGTCCCGCCGATCTTGGAGTTATGGTTGGCCTAGATGCCAGCAAAGCGGGCATAAGGGCAACCACAACTCCAAGATCGCGGAGGGATACTCGAGGGGTGCGTGTGCGCGCCCACGGGCTGCTCCTGATCGTGATCCTGATCGCCGGATGTGACTCCGGTAGCGCGGTTCAGCCGGTCGTGACGGGCTCCACCGCGGTCGCCGGCGCGGTGCCGTGCGCAGACGTCATCGGCACGGTTCCCGCGCCGGAGCCCGATCTGACGGTGATCGAGGACGCCGTGGCCCTTCCGGCGGCCGCCCGCATTCCGAAGCCCTTGCAGGTCTCCAGTTCGAGCGGCACCGCCGTCGGCCCGGCCCTGTTCGCCAAGAACGGCCTGGTCGTGCGCCGCGGTGCCGAAGTGCGGCTCCGCGTCCTCGAGCCGGCGGCGGGACGGGCATGGATCGGCTGGGGGAGTCCCGGCGAGCCTGGGCCGCAGGCAGTCGTCGATGGGTGCGATGCGGCCGACGCATGGATGGCCTTCGCCGGCGGCTACTGGGTTCGCGCGCCCATGTGCGTTCCGGTCGGCGTCCGGGTGGGCGACGGGATCGAGCACCGAGTGGACATCGCAGTCGGCAGGCGGTGCTGAACGCGATCTTGGAGTTGTGGCTGTTCCGAATGTCCTCAAAGAGGGCATAAGGGCAACCACAACTCCAA
>DATBGW010000150.1:0-1615 GCA_036557765.1 Actinoplanes sp. | reverse complement strand
CGTTACTTCATCGCCGCGGCCGGCCCGGAGAGCACCGACACCGACTTCACTTGGGCCGAGTTCGTCCGGCGCAACAACGACGAGCTGGTTGCCGGCTGGGGCAACCTGGTCAACCGCTCGGTGTCGATGGCCGCGAAGAATTTCGGCGCGATTCCCGAGTCCGGGGAGCTCACCGAGGCGGACCGCGCGCTGCTCGAGGTGGCGCGGGCCGGCTTCGCCACGGTCGGCGACCTGATCGGCCGGCACCGGCAGAAGGCCGCGATCGGCGAGGCCATGAAGGTGGTCGCCGAGGCCAACAAGTATCTGTCCGACCAGGCGCCGTGGAAGCTCAAGGACGACGCCGACAAGCCCCGGATGGGCACCATCCTGCACGTGGCGCTGCAGGTGGTCAGCGACGCCAACACGCTGCTGACCCCGTTCCTGCCGCACTCCGCACAGAAGGTGCACGAGCTCCTCGGCGGCACCGGGGTACACGCGCCGATGCCGTCCATCGTGGAGGTCGATGACCTGGACGGTGGCCCGGCGTACCCGGTGCTGACCGGCGACTACTCCGGCGGCGCGCGGTGGGAGTCGGTGCCCCTGGTGGCCGGTACGCCGCTTGCCGCGCCGAAGCCGGTGTTCCGCAAGCTCGATCCGTCGGTGGTCGACGAGGAACTGGCCCGGCTCGAGGCGGCGTGAGGCGCGCCGGGGAGTTTCCGCCCGCGCCGGAGCCGCTCGCCGTTCCGGTGTTCGACAGCCACACCCACCTCGATCTCACGATCGACGAGGCCGGCGTGCCGGGTGAGCCGGGCGCCGACCCGGTCGACGCGCTGATCACCGCGGCGGCGAAGGTGGGCGTGGACCGGCTGGTGCAGGTCGGCGTGGACGTGGCGTCGTCACGGTGGAGCGCCGACCTGGCCGCGCGGCACGAGCCGGTGCTGGCCACCGTGGCGGTGCATCCGAACGAGGCGCCCCGGCTGGCCGACCTGGACGAGGCGCTCCGGGCGATCGAGGCGCTGGCCGGGCAGCCGCGCGTCCGGGGCGTCGGCGAGACCGGCCTGGACACGTACCGGACCGGCCCGGAGGGCAGACCGGCGCAGGAGGCTTCGTTCGCGGCGCACATCGCGATCGCCAAGCGGTACGGCAAGCCGCTGGTCATCCATGACCGGGACGCGCACCGGCGGGTGCTGGAGGTGCTCGACGCCGAGGGTGCCCCGGAGACGGTGGTCATGCACTGCTTCTCCGGCGACGAGGCGTTCGCCGCCGAGTGCGTTCGGCGCGGCTACCTGCTCAGCTTCGCCGGGACCGTCACGTTCGCCAACGCGGGGCAGCTGCGCGCGGCGGCCGCGATCACACCGCCGGAGCAGATGCTGGTGGAGACCGACGCCCCGTACCTGACGCCCATGCCGTACCGCGGCCGCCCCAACGCGTCGTACCTGGTCCCGCTGACCGTGCGGGCACTGGCCGCGACGACCGGCACGGACACCGACACGCTGTGCGCCGCGATCTCCGCGACCGGCGACCGGGTCTTCGGCCCCTGGCACGGCTAGCCGCGGCCCTAACTTCCCCGTCGATCTTGGAGTTGTGGTTGCCCTTATAGGGGTTGTGTCCGATTTTGTGCCAACCACAACTCCAA
>DATBGW010000149.1:0-7682 GCA_036557765.1 Actinoplanes sp. | reverse complement strand
TGGTCGAGGTGGCCACCTCGACCGACGGATAGATCGGAAAGACCTGGTCCAGTGCGGTGATCCGGAAGATCTTGAGCAACGGCTCCTTCGCGCAGACCAATCCGAACGTGCCGTCGGCCGCACGCAGCCGTTTCAGCGCTCCGACGAGCACGCCGAGACCGGTGGAGTCCAGGAAGTCGACCCGGCCCAGATCGACCACGACATTGCGGGCGCCGCCGTCCACCAGCTCGACAAGGCGTTCCCGCAGCCTCGGAGCCGTGTACACGTCGACCTCGCCGCCGACCTCCAGCACCGTGTGCTCGGCGACGGTGCGGGTCGCCAGCGACAGTTCCATCGGTCTCCTCCTCACGGGCAGGGCGGCGCACGGCCTCACGGGCGGCGCACGGCCGATCTCCCCAGCGAATCTAACCACCGACCGTGTAGGGCGACGCGTGGCACCCACCCGTCGTACCCGTTTGGGGTTCGGGACATACCCGACGCCGGGACCTACCTCGATCGGGACGCAACCGCCGAGACCGGACCGGCTCGAGCGGCCGCTGTGGCATGCCGGGTCAGTCCGGGCAGTGGTGTGACAATCACCTCGGTCCGTACGACGATCTCCAGGCCGGTGACCTCGCACGACGTCGCGCGTCCGCCGTTGACGGCCACGAACCGGCGCGCGCGCTCGCACGCCGCCGCGTTGCCTTCGACGGCCCGGCCCGCTCCGGCCAGTGCGCCGAGGTCCGCGGCGGCCTGCGCCCGATGGCGACCGATCCGCGCGGCACCGACCGCGGCTCCGGCCACGCCCATCAGGACGATCACCAATCCGACGGCCAAGACGAAGATCGTGGCCGCACCACCGTCCTTCCGGACGAAACGCAGCCGAACGACCAGCCAACGGCGGAACACGCGACGTCGACCCTTCCGGCCTTGCGGTCCGGTCGGTGTACTCGCGCGCGCCGGTGTGGCCCAGCGCCGCAACGTCTCGCCCAGCCGTCGGCGCGCCCTCCACACGTCGTCTTTTTCGACGGTCATGGCAGCATCCCGCTGGCGTCGGGCTCACGAGCGGCGACCGCGGTCGCGCGCACGGCCAGAGCCGGAAGATGACCGCCCAGCATGGCCACCCGGGCGCCGACCGTCACGGTGACTGTGTCTCCGCCGACGGCTATGTCGATATCGGACCCGATAGGTGCGATCCGGGTGGCGGCAGCCGCTCCCGGATCACCGCGGGCCGCGACGATCGCCCCTTCCCGCGCCGCGTCCACACACTGCATCTGGGTGGACACCGCCGACACCGCTGCAAGGCCCGCGAAGAGCAACAGCATCAGCGCCGGCAGCCCGGCCGCGAGCTCGGCGGTGAACGACCCGCGGTCCTGGCCAGGCCGCCAGAACCGCCCGGGCCGCGCCAGGGACCCCCGGTCGCCACCGGACCGCCCGAACGACCCACCATCACGGCCGGGCCACCGGCGCCGGCTCACTTGAGTGCCCGGCCGATGATCGCGCTCAGGGCCGACTGCACACTGCCGCTGGTCAGGACCTTGAGGAGGATGCCGGCGAACGCCACGGCAGCGAGCGTGCCGACGGCGTACTCAGCGGTGTTCATCCCGGCATCCGCGGCCTCGGTCCGCAGGCGTTGGAAGCGGGTGATGAGTCTGCGCACGTGGTTCTCCTTTTCTCGTGGGTGTTAGAGCACGTCGCCGAGCACGGCGACGACCACCGGCACCAGGCCGGCGAGTAGAAAGGCCGGCAGGAAACACAGCCCGAGCGGCAACACGATCAGAACGCCGGCTCGGCGGGCGGCCGCCTCCGCGGCCACGGTGCGGTCGCTGCGCAGGTCGTCGCTGAGCCGGGTCAACGCGCCGGCCAGAGCGCCGCCGCTGGTGCTGGACCGGACCGCCGCGGCGGCGAGGCGGCCCGCCCCCGGCACGTCAGTCATGTGAGCCCACGCCTCGGCCGGTCCGGCGCTGAGCCTGAGCGAGCGCGAAGTGCGCTCCAGCCGTTCGCCGAGTGGGCCGCCCAGCGCATCGGCGACCGCGGCGGCCGCCCGATCGACGGGGGCGCCCGCGCACAACGCCGCGGCCAGCAGATCGGCACATAGCGGTAGATCGGCGGCGGCACGCCGACGGTCGGCCCGTACCGCGGCCGGCTGCCGGTGGGACAGAATCCGCTGCGTGGCCACGCCGGCCAGCACGCCGACTGGGATCGCCCACCACCGGCCGATCAGTCCGGCGACCGCCAACCCTGTCGCCACGGCGAGAACGGGCTGCCGGTTTCGAGCCACCGGGGTCGCCATGAGTGCCGCCACGCGCGTCAGCCGGCGCCCGGCCGGCTGTCGGCCCGCGACCGGCACGAGAAGCACGAGGGCTGCCACTCCGCAGGTCACCAGCATGGTCATGGCGCCGTCCTGACCGAGGTTGGACCCGATGGCGTCTGGGACACGCCGCCACTAAGCGCAGCACATGGGACCGTGGTACGACCGTCGGCGCCGGACCCGATGATCGAATGGGCACAGCACAGGCGGAACGGCACGGCGGTCGGGCCGCCCGCGGCCGCGATCGAGGACGCCCCGCACGCCGGCGGTGGCATCCGGTCGTTCGGAACGCTCATCGGGCCGCGCCGTTCGTGACTCGGTCCGCCCACAGCAGACCTCCGCTCTGCAACAGCAGCGCCCCCGCCGCGCAGGCGGCTCCGAGCGGCGTGTGCAGCAGGACCTGGAGTGGATCCGCACCGATCGCGTATCCCAGCGCGATGCCACCCAGCGGTAGCGCGGCGAGCAGCAGCGCCGTGGCCTGGGCGCCGGCGGATTGCGCCGCTGCCGAGGCACGGGAACGATCGGCGGCGCGGGCGTCACGCTCGATCCGTTCGATCAGGTCGGCGGCCGGTGCGCCGGTGTGCTCCGCGAGCCGCCAGACCGCTCCGGTCAGATTCACGATCCGATCTCGGGGGCCGCGTACGGTGGCGGCCGGTTGATCCGATGCTTCGAGGACGCCGGTGCGCTCCACCGCGGCGGCCGCTGGCGGCAGACCGGCCCGCAGGTCGGCAGCCAGGGCGCACAAGTCGTCGAGCTGTCCCGCGCGGGCAGCCGCATGCCGGCGATGGCGTGCGGCACGCGTCGCAGCGCGGGCGGCCAGCGCTCCATAGACGCTGCCGACCAGGGCCGCCACCGGACCGCCGACAAGCCAGCCCAGCGCACCGGCCGCGATTGTCGCCATCGCGATCAGGCGACGTGGGGAACGATTCGCCACAAGATCGCGCCACGCCGGAAGCCGGGGCAGCGACATCGCCGGATGACGCTGGCCGCTCCGGGACCGGTGCAGGCGCCTGTGAACTCGAGAGGACGGCCAGGCCACTGCGATACCGGCGGCCAACAGCACGGCGATTAGGAGCCAGCCCGGCCCGGTCACCGGCGCACCCCTGCGTCGAGTGCTACCGGCGCGCCGAGGACCTGCGGGACCGGAATGCCTCGGCGGGCGATGACGTGGGCGAGCGCCACCGCAGCCGGTCCCGCGCCGTGGTGTCGGCGCCACGCGGGAACCACCGTCGCGAGGTGCTGATCACCGGTCGGAAGCAGCACACTGATCGAATCGAGCAGGCGACCCTGATCGCAGCGCCGGACGTGCACCACCACCTGCAGGGCGGCCAGAACCTGGGCATGCAGCGCCGCCCTCGGCAGGCCGCCGAGCATGCCGAGCGCCTCCAGGCGGGCGGGAACGTCGGCCGGGGCGTTCGCGTGCAGCGTCCCTGCGCCACCGTCGTGACCGGTATTCAACGCGCCGAGCAGGTCGACGACTTCGGCGCCGCGGCACTCGCCGACGATGAGGCGATCGGGGCGCATCCGAAGTGCCTGGCGAACCAGATCCGTCAACCCGATGGCGCCCGCACCCTCCACGTTCGACGTCCGTGCCTGCAACGCCACCACGTGGGGGTGCACCGGACGCAGCTCGGCGGCATCCTCGACCAGCACGATCCGCTCCGTCGGCGGCACGAGGCCGAGCAACGTCCCGAGCAGCGTCGTCTTGCCCGATCCGGTGCCGCCGGTGACGAGGTATGCCAGGCGAGCGGCCACGATGGCCGCCAGCAGCGGTGCCACCGCAGTGGGTACGGTGCCGTGCCGGACAAGATCATCCAGATTGAACGGTCGCTGCCGGAACGTGCGCAATGACAGGTACGGGCCGGTGGTCGCAATCGGTGGAAGCACCGCATGCAACCGGGTGCCGTCGGGGAGCCGAGCGTCGGCGTAGGGCTGACCGTCGTCCAGCCGGCGGCCGCAGGCGGCGGCGAGTCGCTGGGCGAGCCGGCGCACGTCGTCCGCACTACCGACGTCGACGGCCACGCGGTGCAGGCCGGCCCCCCGGTCGACCCAGACCTGCGCCCCGTTGACCAGCACGTCTGTCACGGCCGGGTCGGCCAGAAGCGGCGCAAGCGGGCCGGCGCCGACTAGCTGATCATGAATCCGGCCGGCGAGCTGCAGCACCGCCGTATCACCAAGCACCGCGGCGCTCTGCTCAGCGCGCACGGCCTTGACGACCGCCGCCGGCGTGGCCTCGACCCGGTCGGCTGCGAACTGCTGGCGCACCCGCTCGGCCATCCCGACCCTGGGCGGTTCGGCTGTAGGCGGCGCAGAAGCGAAGGCGGTCATGCCACGGCCTCGGACGCGGTGCCGGTCAGGTCGGCGATGAGGCGCCGGCACAGCTCGGCGAGTGGACCGTGCCCGGCTGCGGCCGGCGCTTCCCCGCGCTCCAGCGCCTGGCACAGGCTCGACTCTGGACGCAGAGAGCCGGCCAATGGCAGGCCGAGCGCGCGGGCGACCTCCCGAGCCTTGAGCCGGCCAGGCGCCGGCCCGCGAACGACCAACGCCAGGTCATCGCAGTGCAGCGAGACCATCGCGGCCACCCGTGCCGCCGCGGCCGTGGCGCGCAGCTCGGCCGGAACCACGAGAATCGTACGGTCAGCGGCCTGCAATGCGAGCGCTGCGGCGTCGTCCAGATGCCGCGGCAGATCCACGATGATCACGTCGCGTCCGCGTCTGGCGGCGTCGAGCGTGGCCGCCATCGCCTCGCCCGGCACCGACAACATGGAGTCGGCCGGTTCGGCGGGACCGGCCGGATCCCGCGCGAAGGACAGCAGAACCAGGTCGCCCCGATGTGGCAGGGCCTGCAGCAACGCCGGCGGATCAACGCGGCCTCCAGCGTTCATCAACGCCGGCCAGCGCAGGCCGTCGACCTGCTCCCAGCCGAGGACCAGGTCCAGGCCACCGCCCAGCGGATCGGCGTCGACCAGCAACGTTCGCAGGCCGGTGCTGACCGCGGTCACCGCGAGGCCGCCCGCCAGGATGCTGGCGCCGGCGCCACCGCGACCACCGATGATTGCCAGGACCTGGCCCGCGCTGTGCGGGTCGAGCCGGTCGGCGAACCGATCCACCAGCCATGGCTCCGCGGTGGGCAGGACCGCCACATGCTCCGCACCGAGCAGCTCGGCGACGTCCCACGCCGCCTCCACGGTGGGCGACTGCCCGACGATGATCACGCGGGGACGCCGCGGTAACCGCGCCCGTAGGCACGGCTCAGCCTGGTCAGCGCCGATCAGGACCAGCGGCGCGGCGGCGTAGCGGGCCCGGGCGGCCGCTGGGTCCGGGGCGACCTCGACATCGGTGCCACCGGCAGCGGCCAGCCTGAGCAGGTCGTCGAGCAGACCCGGGTCGCCGGTCACCACGATCGGCAGGCGGGGTCCGGATCGGACGGAAGTACGGGCGGGCATTGCGGCCTCCGGCGGCGGATGTGCGGGTGGGCTCACACCGTCGCGGGATCCTGATGGTGGGCTCAACCCGCCGACCCGTGATCTGTGGATAACTAGCCGGCCTGTGGATAACTCCCGTTCGACCCGCTGATCTGCTATGCGGCCATCCCTACCTGCCTCGTCGATCTTGGAGTTGTGGTTGGAACGAACCGGTTGGTAAGTCGCGAAAAGGCAACCACAACTCCAAGATCGACGTGTGGGGAAAGGGAGCCGGGAGCGGCGGAAAAAGACGACCCCCGTCGGGAAGACGGGGGTCGTCAGGTGATTCGGCTCCGGGGGGGTCGAGCCGAATCGGCCCGGTGATCGCGGGGGGCGCAACCACCGAGGGTCGAATGCGACGGTCGTGCGGGAACGACAGAAATCTCGCCGCAGCCCAAGCATGCCTCAGTCACCGTCTACCGTCGAGTACCGATTGTGACTCAGTGCGACGTTCCTGGCCGGGTGGGCCCTGTGGACGGTGTTGTCACGGTCCAGGCAGTGCTCGCCACGGTTCAGGCAATCCGGCTCACGACTCAGACAATCCACAGCGGCGCGTCAGCTCGGCAGGGAGCGCGCGGCACCGGACTACACTTTCGGCCCGTGGGCAGCGCCGCCTTCTTCGACCTCGACAAGACCGTCATCGCCAAGTCCAGCGCACTGGCGTTCGGACGACCGTTCTACCGCGACGGCCTGATCACCCGACGGGACGTCGTCAAATCCGCCTACGCGCAGCTCATGTTCCGCCTCGGCGGCACCGATGAGCAGTCGATGGCGCGTACCCGGGACTACCTCGCGGCGCTGACCAAAGGATGGCAGGTCGAACAGGTCCGGCAGATCGTCGCCGAGGCGTTGGATGAGCTGATCAACCCCTACGTGTACGCGGAGGCGGCCAGCCTGATCGGCGAGCACCACGCGGCCGGACGCGACGTCGTGCTGGTGTCGGCGTCGGGCGACGAGATCGTCCGACCGATCGGCGAGCTGCTCGGCATCACCGACGTGATCGCCACCCGGATGGGCATCGTGGACGGCCGGTACAGCGGCGAGGTGGAGTTCTACGCGGCCGGTGAGAACAAGGCGGAGGGCGTCCGGGAGCTGGCGGAGCGCCGGGGCTACGACCTGGCCGAGTGTTATGCGTACTCGGACTCGAGCAGTGATCTGCCACTGCTGGAGCTGGTCGGGCACCCGAACGCGGTAAATCCGAGCCGGACCCTGCGCCGGGTCGCGGTCGAGAACTCGTGGCCCATCCTGGCGTTCCGCCATCCCGTTCCACTGGGACGGCGGTTGCGGGATCGTCCGGCGGTACCGGTGGCGGCGGCCGCGCTCAGCGTGGGCGTCGGCGTCGCGATCGGCATCGCGCTGTACGGCCGGCACCGCCGGCTGCGTGCAGCGGTCGCCTGATAGGCCCGCATACGACCAGCCACGCCAGACACGCGGCCCGCAGCGACCGGCCACCCCTCAGACCTCTCCGCGATCTTGGAGTTGTGTTTGGAACGAAACGGGCGGAAGGCACGAATGGGCAACCACAACTCCAAGATCGCGGAGAAAGGAAGGCGGAAGGCGCGGCGGAGGGCGACTGCGGCGAGGGCGCTTAAGAGTCTGACTGATCGCCTTACGTCCAGTTTTGCCCCGAGAACCCATGGCGATCAAGGACGCCGAGGCGTAGAAAGAAAGCGCGGAGCCAAGGAAGACCGGTTCCGTGCACGGCCACCGGGAACCCACGCGCGATCAGCCACGGCAGGCACGTTGCGACGGCACCTCGAGAGGACCGTCGACAACGAGACCCAGGTGCACGCTTGATAACCCGGTACGGACGCGCAAAGAGCGGCGCCTCATCGGAGGCGCCGCTCTTTATGTGCGGTGCGACGGTCAGGCGGTTGACATGCGCGGCGTCACGATCAGGCGAGTGACATGCGCGGCGTCACGATCAG
>DATBGW010000148.1:0-2234 GCA_036557765.1 Actinoplanes sp. | reverse complement strand
GATCGTGCCGTCCGCGCTGGATCCCCGCGTCGCGCCGGCGGTGGCGGACGCGGTGGCCCGGGCCGCGGAACGCGACGGCGTAGCCCGCATGATCCCCGCCGCCCGCCGCCTCCTGGCCACCACGTGACCCTTCCGTCGATCTTGGAGTTGTGGTTGCCTTTATGTCCGTTCCATTGATGTTTGTGCCAACCACAACTCCAAGATCGCGGGGATGAGGGCCTAGGCTCGGGTCCATGCGCGCTGCCTTTGCCTCCGCGATCAAACCCGACGAGCCGCTGACCGCGCTGACGGTCGGTGACTTGCCCGACCCGACACCGCCGGACGGGTGGGTCACCGTTGACGTACGGGCCAGCTCGCTGAACCGGCACGACCTCTGGTCATTGCGCGGTGTCGGCCTGCCCGCCGACCGCCTGCCGATGATCCTCGGATGCGACGCAGCAGGCGTGGACCCCGAGGGCAACGACGTAATCGTCTACCCGGTGGTGGCCGACCCCGCCGATCCGCGCGGCCTGTCGCTGTTGTCCGAGCGCCATCCGGGAACCCTGGCCGAGCGCGTCTCCGCCCCTCTGGAGAATCTGATACCGAAGCCCGCCGATCTGTCGTTCCTGGACGCGGCGTGCCTGCCCACGGCCTGGCTCACCGCGTACCACATGCTGACGTCGCGCGGCCGGGCCGACGAGGCGGAGTCGGTGCTGGTCCAGGGCGCGGGTGGCGGGGTGGCGACGGCCGCAGTCGTGCTGGCCGTCGCGATGGGCAAGCGGGTCTACGCCACCAGCCGGGACGCGGCGAAGCGGGACCGGATCACGCAGCTCGGAGCCACCGCGCTGGACAGCGGCGCGCGCCTGCCCGAACGCGTCGACATCGTCATCGAGTCGGTCGGCGCGGCGACGTTCGACCATTCGATGAAGTCGTCCAAGCCCAGCGCCCGCATCGTCGTGGCCGGCGCGACCGGCGGTCACCAGGCCACCGTCGACCTGCGGCGGGTCTTCGCGATGCGGCTGGACATCCTGGGCGCCACCATGGGCACCGCAGCGGAGCTCGCCGGGCTGGTCGACTTCCTGATGGCGCGGGACCTGCGTCCGATCATTGACTCGGTGTACGGCTTCACCACGGTCGCCGACGCGTTCGCGCGGCTCGAGTCCGGTGCGGTGTTCGGCAAGGTCGTCATCGACCACCTGCATTAAAGATCATCGGTCCAGGTGGCGGCGCCGCTTGCGGTGGCGTCGGCGCGCAGTCGCCCGCGCGCGGCCGCGTCGCCGTACAGACTCCACCGTAGGAAGTCCGTCGTAGTGGCGATCACCGGACCGAAGTCCTTGGTGATCGCGACATGGCCACCCTCAGTCACCGCCATCATGGCGCGCGACCACGGTACGGTCCGGTACGCGGCGAGGCCATCGGCGTACGGAACGGTCTTGTCGAGCTTGCCGTGTACGAACAGCAACGGCGCGGGCGGCCCGGCGAACGGCACGGCGAAGACCTGCCGGCCGGCGAGCACGATGCCGGCGACGAGCCGGTCGTCCCGGTTGCCGCTGAACATGCCGATCGTGGTGATGCCGCCGGCGGAGTGGCCGGCCGCGGCGATCCGCGCGGTGTTGATCCGGCCGGCGAGGGGATCGCTGGCCGCGGCGTTCAGAGCGATCATTCTGGTGATCACGTAGGCCGCATCCACCGGCTGGTTCACCACGTCGACCGCGTCGTAGTCCGCAGCGTCGTGTGACGTGTGCGGATAGGCCGGCGCGGCCACCACGAATCCGGCGCGGGCCCAGGCGGTGAGGAGTGCGGCGTAGGCGCTGGGCTCCGACGTCAGACCGTGGCTGAACAGGACCAGCGGGAACGGCCCGGGCGCGTCGGGATACCAGACCGTGGTCGCCAGTGGGCGGTCGGTGCCGCGGCTGAACCGCACCGTCCGTTCCCGGATCGGGAACGTGGCCGCGGGAGCGGTACCGGCCGGCGGCGTGACCGGCGCCCGTGTGGGTGATGTCGCCGGTGCGCTGCTTAGAGGCGACGGAGACGCCGTGTTCGCCGGTGGGGTGTCGCGGACGTTCGGGGAACAGGCGGAGATCACGAGCGTGACGACGACCAGCGTCGTTGCGGTACGGCCTCTCACGCCTCCATTCTGCCGACGCCCGAGTGGCTGCCCGGCGCACTTTGCTCTGCTTCTCTGGAGGAAGCGGCTTGCTCTGCTTCCCTGGAGGATGCGGGCGGTGGTTCCCTGGAGGAAGCGGCTTGCTCTG
>DATBGW010000147.1:0-3640 GCA_036557765.1 Actinoplanes sp. | reverse complement strand
GGTTTCACGGGGCACTGGGTGCTGTTTGGTCCCCATTGGTCACTTCAGGCTTGAGTCAGCGCCCAGCACAATGAGGCGAACGATCCGGTGCACAGCAAGGTGCGGGCGTGGTTCCAGGGCACCCAGCGGGGTTCGAAGGCTTGGCGCGCTTCGGTGGGGTCGGTGGTGCCGGCGGCGTCCAGGGCGTTGTTGAGGGGGATGTGCAGGGTGAAGGTCAGCGCCAGCTGCGCGGCGTAGAGGACCGTGCCGATCAGCGCCGCCACGAAGACGGCGGTGGGGCCGCTGATCGCGTACAGGATGGTTGCTATCGCCCCGAGAACCACGGTGCCGAGGAAACAAAGCATGAACCAGCCGTTGATGATGGCCACGTTGATGCGCTGCATCACCTCGACGAGAACGGGGGCGCCGGCTTGATGCAGGGCGGGCATGACCGAGATGGAGTACGCATAGAAGAAGCCGGCCATCATTCCGGAGGTGAGGGTGGCGGCCAGCAGGACGGCGATCCGCATGGTTGTGCACGTTATAGAGGCCGCGCCACCCGGGGTGCGGATGACGCGGCCTCCTGCTGCTATCCCGCGAGCTTGACGTCGAAGATCGGGTCGGCGGCCAGTTTCTTGAAGGCGGCCAGCGCCGACGCCGAGCTGTTGATGCTGATGTCGCGGTCGCCGGTGTCGTCGTGCTTGGTGTCGAAGTACACGATCGCCTTGACCGCCGGGCGCTTGGCCAGCTCGGGCCGCACGCTGGCGAACGCCGGCGCCTTGTCGGCCGGATGCCCGATCCGGTGGTACGCACCCCACTCGGCGACCATCAGCGGCTTGCCCGGGTGCTTGGTGGTCGCCCACTCGTAGAAGCCCATCCCACCGCCGGTCGGCGCGCGGTCCAGCAGATCGTCGAACGTGCCGTAGTGGTAGTAACCCGGCTCGGCGCTCACATACGAGTCCAGGCCCATCCAGTCGACCACGTCGTCACCCGGGTACAAGTCCTTCCACCAGGACTGCGCCATCCACTTCTCGTTGCCCATCAGCGCGACGACGTTCACCACGTTGGTCACGCCCTTGGCGCGCAGCCGCAGGATCGTGTGCCGATACATGGCGGCGAAGTCCGCGGCCTCCATCCCGGAGCCGGCCCGCGCGATCACGTCGTTCTCCGGCTCGTGGTTCAAAACCAGGAAAAACTTCTTCCCGTACGCCTTGGCGCGCTCAGCAAACGCATCGATCCGCGCGTCCTGGTCCCCCCGGGCGACCTTGGCCCAGCTCGACCCGTACGCAATCTTCCAGTTCATCAGCAGCACGCGCGGGTGAGCGGCGTCCGCGGTCATCGCGATCTCCGACTTGGTCGGAAACGGCTCATCCCCCTTGTGATAGGTGTGAAAGATCGTCGCGGTCCGCCCGCTGACCTTCTCCCAAGTCAAGAGCTCCTGGTCCCGAGGCGCGGTCGTGAAGCCACCGGCCGCCGCTCCCCAGAGCACCCCGCAGGACGGAACAAGAAGCTCACCGGTCACGCAGTCCTTATCACCGCCGGCCGGCGTGGTCGGCCCCGCCGAGCCACCGCCCGAACCGCCATGCGAGCCGCCTGCCGAACCACCCACCGAACCGCCGCCCGAGCCACCCGCCGGGCCGGTCGTTGGCGCCGATACCGGATTTGTCGGGTTTGGGCCGCCGCTGGCAGGAGCCGGGGTCGCGGCTGCCGGCGGCGCGGTCGCCGGGGCCTCGCCGGCCGGGGTCAGGTCGAGCTCCGGGCCGCCCCGCGCGCTCTCCGAGGAGCGGAAGCGAACCGCGTCGCCGGTCGAGGTCAGCGCGAACGAGTACGAGCCGGCGCCGGTGACCGCGCCGTTCAGGCCGAGGACGAGGGTGGTGTCCGACGGCTTCGGCGTGACGGTCGCCAGGACCGGGCCGAGGGCCGGCGCGTTGGCCGAGGTCAGTTTGTCCTCGGTCCAGCCGTCGTCCAGCAAGCGCCGAACGCTCACCTCGCCGCTCGGCTCGCCGATGATGTTCAGCCGGAGGCGGGCGGCGGAGACGGCCACGCCGGCCGGCACGGTGAACTTCAGGTAGGTGGTCTTCACGTCCCGGTCCAGGACGCCGGCGACCAGCTTGTCCTCCGAGCCGAAGGTGGCCGCCTTGCGGCCGCTCGACGCGTACGTGTCGTCGCTCGCGGTCAGCTTGAGCTCCGCCGCGCCGGACGCCGCCGCGGCGCCGGCCGGCGTCAGTGCGACCGCGCTCGCCCCCGCGAGCAGGGTCGCCAGGACGGGACTGTATTTGTGCGGCTTCCGACGACGCATGCAGACCTCCCCCGCTGTCCGGCCGCGTGTCGGCCGGGCATGCGAAAGAGATTCCGGGGCGGGCGGTGCGCGGCAAGTGCCGTGACCGGTGCCCTCCGGTTGCGGTGGCAGCCATGGATTTCCGGTGAACCTGTTGCGCCCGGCGGCGGCGGAGGGTAGCCAGGGCTACATGATGCCGATCATCGACGGGCACAACGATCTGCCCATGCAATTGCGCGGACGTTTCGGCTACCGGGTCGGCGGGCTCGACCAGCACCGGCCGGAGCTGCACACCGACATCCCGCGGCTGCGGGCCGGCCGGGTGGGCGGCCAGTTCTGGTCCGTGTACGTGCCGTCCGACCTGCCCGAGGCGGAGGCGGTGGCGGCGACCATGGAGCAGGTCGACGCGGTCTACCGGATGGCCGCCGCCTATCCCGAGGACTTCGTGATCGCGTACGCGGCGGATGATGTTGAACGGATCATCGAGAGCGGCCGGATCGCCTCGCTGATCGGCATCGAGGGCGGGCACTGCATCGCCGGGTCGCTCGGCGTGCTGCGGTCGTTCGCCCGGCTCGGCGTGCGCTACATGACGCTCACCCACAACGACAACACCGCGTGGGCCGACTCGGCCGTCGGCGAACCCGCGGTCGGCGGCCTCACCGACGAGGGCCGCGCGATCGTCCGTGAGATGCAGCGCATCGGCATGCTGGTCGACCTGTCCCACGTCGCCCCGGCGACCATGCACGCGGCCCTGGACACCGCGTTCGCGCCGGTGATCTTCAGTCACTCCAGCAGCCGCGCCGTGCACGACCACCCGCGCAACGCCCCCGACGACGTCCTGACCCGGCTGCGCGACAACGGCGGCGTGATCCAGCTGACCTTCGTGTCCCGTTTCGTGTCGGCCGAGTTCCGCGCTTGGCAGCTGGCCGCCGACGCCGAGTGGCACCGCCTGGACCTGCACGACCCGAACGACGGCTGGCCGCGAGCCCCCCGCCCCGGCGAGGACCCGGCGACCGTGCCCACCTGGCCCGACGCCGATCCCCTGGCCGAGCCCGCGTTCCGCCCGTGGCTGTCGGCGAACCCGCGCCCGACGGTGACGATTGCCCAGGTGGCCGACCACGTGGATCACGCCAGGGACGTGGCCGGCGTGGACCACGTCGGCCTGGGCGGCGACTACGACGGCACGACCGAACTGCCGGAGGGCCTGACCGACGTGTCCGGCTACCCGCGCCTGCTGGCGGAGCTGTCCACCCGCGGCTGGACGGACGCCGACCTCGACAAGCTCACCGGCCGCAACGTGCTGCGCGTGTTGCGCGAGTCGGAGCGCCTGGCCCAGGAGCCGTTGTGGCCGCTGTCCCCCGCCCGCTGACCGGTCAGCGGGTC
>DATBGW010000146.1:0-10227 GCA_036557765.1 Actinoplanes sp. | reverse complement strand
GCGTAGGTGACGTAGTTGAGGTGCTGCGCGACGTGCTCGACCGACTGCGTGCCGATCGCCGCGGCCGGCGCGACGCCGCCGGCGGAGCCGCCCGCCGGACCGCCGCCGGTGTAGCTCTGCAACGCGATGCGGGTCTCGTCGGAGACGTCCGGTGCGTCGGCCGCTTCGCTGACCGCCGCCGGAACGTCCACCGTGGACAGATCGACGTCGGTCAGGCCCTGTGCCGCCAGCGTCCCGGTCGGGTCCTCGGCGTACCGGGCGGCGAATTCCCGGTCGGTCAGCAGACTCTCCAGGAACTCCCGCAGGAGCTCGGTAGCGCTCGTGATCATGGTTCCTCCTCGCTTGGCTTGTGTCCCGCTTCGTCATCCGGGCACAGCATCAGCGTGCGGCCCCACCCACCTGGTGGACATCGGGGTGTCCCCCGTGGTGGAGGGGCGCGACTAGGGGATCCGCCGCGTGCGCTCATGTCGCATATCCAACACTGCCGACCGGGCCGGAACCCAGGTCAGTCGCCGAGCATCTCGCGCAGCATCGCCAGTAGCTCGGCGCGGGTGCCGGCACCCAGCTTGCCGCGAATGCGCGCGACATGGTGCTCGACCGTCTTCGGCGCGATGTAGAGCTGGGCGCCGATCTCCCGGTGGGTGCTGCCGGCCAGCACCAAGCGGGCCACGGTCACCTCGCGCTCGGACAGCGCGCCGGCTCCCGCCGCGGTCCCGGCGGAAGGCCCGGCCGGGACGGCGGCACCGGCCGGCTCCGGCTCGGACAGCTCCCGTGCCCGTTCCAGCAGCCGGCGGGCGGCGGCGGGATCCCCGGTCCGGATCGCCGCCTGTCCCGCCAGCCGCGAGGCCTCCCACGGCAGCTGCGCGGCGTGCAGGTCCTCGGTCGCCGCCAGCACGACGTCCGGCGCGACCTCCCCGGCCAGCACCGCCGCCCACTGGCTTGCCGCCGTGCGTTGCGCGTACGACCGGGCCTCGTCATTTCCGGTCGCGACCAGCCGGCCGGCGACCTCGGCCGCGGCCTCCGCGTCGTCGGCCGCGATCGCCATCTGCAGCCGGATCCAGCAAAGTGACGTCGACCAGGCGGCCGGGCGGTCCAGCCGGACGACGATCTCCTCGAGCAGATCCAGCACCGGGTCGACCCGGCCCGCCTGGCGGAGCCGGGCGGCGGCGACCGCCAACTCCTCGATCGCCTCCATCTGCCAGAGGTCGGCTGTCCGGCGGGCCAGCAGCGGTTCGATGCCGGACCACGCGTCGCGCAGCCCGGCGATGTCACCACGCCGCCGGGCGATGCCCGCCGCCAGTGCGGCCCGCAGCAGCCGCTCACGGCCCGGCGACTCCAGGCCGGCTGGATGCCGTAGCTCGCGCAGGGCCGTGTCGTAACGGCCGGTTCGCATCCGCGCCCAGGCGAGCAGCAGCCGGTGCCGCTCCTGCGCCGCCGGTCCGCCGATTCCGGCTGTCCACGCGCGGGTGAGCAGATGTTCGGCGGACGCCACGTCTCCGGCGGCGACCGCGACCACCGCGCCGACCGCGTGCGGCGTGTCCGGCAGGACGACCGCCGGCGCACCGCGCTCCACCGCCTCGGCCGCCTCGATCAGCAGGGGCAGCGCGGCGGCGGGGTCGACCACCGCCAGGGCTCCCTCGGCGAACCGCAGCAGCGCGGCCGGTCCCCGACCGGCGGCCGCCGCCCGCGCCTCGGTGATCCGGCCGATGCCGACCAACGCGGGCACGGCAAGCACCGGTCCGGGGTCGGCCGCGCCGAGCAACACGGTGGCGGCCCGGGCGCTCCGCCCCTGGTGCGCGGCGACCGCGCCGGCGACCAGGGCGAGCCGGTCGACGATCTCCGCCGGTCCGGTCGGTAAGCCGGAGGCGAACGGGTCCACGTCGATCGGAAGCCCCAGCAGCGCACCGGTCTCGGCCCGGCCCGCTGCCAGGGTGGCCGGATCGCCGCCGGCATCGGCCGCGTCGTCCAACCAGCTGAGCGCGGCGGCCGGATCGGTGAACCGCAGCCGTTCGCCCGCCTCCCGGTAGACGGCGGCGGCGACCGGTGTACCGGCCCCGGCCGCGCGCAGATGGCCGGCGGCGGCGACGGGGTCGGTCCCGGCGGCGAGAAGCGAACCGGCGACCGCGTCGTGGATCCGCCGCCGCTGTGCCGCGGGCAGCTCACCCAGTACCGCAGCCGCCACCGCCGGGATCATCCGCTCGCCGTCCGGGACCAGCATGCCCTCGTCGCGCAGCGACCGCAGTGCCGCGGCCAGGCCGGCCAGCTCGATGCCGGCCGCGGCGGCGAGCACGTGGTCGGCCACGTCGAGCCGTAAAGCGAGCACGCGCGCGGCACTGACCACCGTGTGGTCCAGCACGGCGAAGCGCCGCTGCACCCGGGCCAGAAGCGCGGGCGCCGGCGCGTCCGGCGGTGCGGTGGCGACCGCCGCGGCCACCGCGGCGAGTCCGGCCGACGTCTCGAACACGGCCCGGGCGGTCTCCGGGGACACCGGCCGACCGGTCACGGTGGCCACCAGGGCCGCCACGCCATCGAGGTCGAGCGGGCCGAGGAGTTGCACCCCGCCACCGGCGACCGCCTCATCCAACTCGGACAGCTCCGGCCGGTCGATCGTCGGGCGGCGTGAGATCACGATCGAGACGCCGTCACGGGCGGCGGCCGACAGCTGCCGGAGCGTCGCGGCGTCGAGGCGGTGCGCGTCGTCCACGAGAACCAGACGATCGTCGGCCCGGGCGACGGCCAAGCCCGCCGTCACCTCCGCCGGTGGCCCGGACAGCCACCACACCGGCGTGGTCGCCGCCGCGGCGATCCGGCACAGCCGATGGGTACGCCCGGAACCGTCCACGCCGACCACGGCGGTCACCGGTCAGCTACCTCCGTTCTCACTACCGGCGACACTTTACGCGGAAGGTCACCGGCGTACGAGGATGGCAAGGTCGAGTTCTGCAACGGAGGGGGAGCGCGGTGTCCGAGTCGCTGTGGAGCGTCGCGGTGGTGGGCCCGGGTGGTGTCGGCGGTCTCGTCGGCGCGGTGCTGGCCCGTGCCGGGCATCCGGTGGTGTACGTCGCGCGGCCGGCCACCGCCGCGGCGTTGAACGCTGACGGCGTAACGGTTCGCAGCGCCGAGTTCGGCGAGTTCCACGTCCCGGCGACAGCCGTGCCACAGCTGCTCGAACCCGTCGACCTGTGCCTGATCGCGGTCAAGGCGACCAGTCTGGGGGCCGCCCTGGACGAGACACCGGCGCGCACCGTGGGACACGGATTGGTGCTGCCGCTGCTCAACGGAGTGGAGCACATGGCGATACTGCGGAAGCGGTATCCCCCCGCGCAGGTCGTCGCCGGCGCGATCCGGGCGGAGTCCACCCGGGTGGCGGCAGGGCGTATCGAGCACACCAGCCCGTTCAGCTGGATCGAGGTGGCAAGCGACACGGCGCCCCGCGATCGGGTCGACGCGCTCGCCGGCCAGTTGCGGCAGGCCGGTCTGGAGGTCACCGTCCGGGACGACGAGACCGCCGTGCTGTGGGACAAGCTGGCGTTCCTGGCGCCGCTGGCGTTGCTCACCACCGCCACCGGCGCCCCGGCAGGCGTCGTTCGCCAGGAGCGGCGGGATGAACTGGACGGCGTGATCGATGAGGTGGCTGCGGTAGCGAATGCCGTCGGCGCCCGGGTGGATCCGGCGACGATCCGCACCATGTTCGACCGCGTGCCCGCCGGCCTGAAATCCTCGATGCAGCGGGACGTGGAGGCGAACCGGCCGACCGAGCTGGACGCCATCGGCGGTGCCGTCCTGCGCGCCGCGCGGCTGCACGGAATACCGGTCCCGCACACCGAGCGGCTCGTCAATGAACTGCGGTAGCCGACCGATTGGTCAATTGACACCCTTCCATTAATGGATCTACTGTCCGCTCAGCACTCGTTATCCAGGCCATGTTCGAGTCCGAACTGGCCAGCCCGGGAGTCGAGCCACCCCGGCCGTCCAGGGCGGCCCCGGGGAACAGTCCGCCACGCTGGCGGTCGCGTGGCGCTTTGCCAAAGGGGGAACGAGGCAACATGACGGCAGCGAACCATCCATCTGAGAGCCCACCGGCCGACGTCCGCCCGCGGCGCCGTGGCGGGCCGTCCATTCTCACGACGATCCTTCGAGCGTTCACCGTCCTGCTCACGGTCGTCGTCGTCGGTCTGGTCGGCGCCTCCACGTCGGAAGCGCACGGCAAGCCGTCCATCTCCAGGGACGTCTTCGGCAGCATCAACGGGCAGACGGTCTACCGGTACACCCTCACCAACGGACGCTTCCGGGTACGGATACTGACCTACGGCGGGATCCTGCAGACCATTGAGGTCCCCGACCGGAACGGTCGACTCACGAACGTGACGCTCGGTTTCGCGACCCTCGACGAGTACGTGGCGGGATCGCCGTACTTCGGCGCCATCATCGGGCGGTACGGCAACCGGATCGCCAAGGGCCAGTTCACCTTGGACGGCCAGAGCTATCAGCTGGCAATCAACAATCCGCCGAACCACCTGCACGGCGGCGTTGTCGGGTTCGACAAGCGGGTGTGGGCGGCCACCCCCATTCGTGGCCGCGACACCGTCGGACTGCGGCTGAGCTACACCAGCCCGAACGGCGAGGAGAACTACCCCGGCACCCTGCGCACCACGATGACCTACACCATCACCCGCAACCGGGGCATCTGGATGGACTACCGGGCGACGACCGACCGGCCGACCATCGTCAACCTCACCAACCACGCGTACTGGAACCTCCATGGTGAGGGGACCGGCACCATCGACAACCACCTTCTGCAACTCAACGCCAACCGGTACACCCCGGTGGATCCCACGTTGATCCCCACCGGAGCGATCGACCCGGTGGCCGGCACGCCGATGGACTTCCGGCGGCCCACGCCGATCGGAGCGCGTAACCGGTCCAACTTCGAGCAGATCGTCAACGGGCGCGGATACGACCACAACTGGGTGCTGAACCGGCGTGACAACACCTACCGGCACCTCGAGTTCGCCGCCCGGGCGACCGATCCCCGCAGTGGACGCCAGCTCACCATCTACACCACCGAGCCGGGATTGCAGTTCTACGGTGGAAACTTCCTCGACGGCACCCTGTACGGCACGAGTGGCCGGGCTTACCGTCAGGGCGATGGGTTCGCCCTGGAAACGCAGCACTACCCGGACTCACCGAACCACGCCAACTTCCCGTCAACCGTTCTGCGGCCGGGACAGCTCTACCACACGACAACCGTCTACCAGTTCGGCATCGCTCACTGATCCTGAGCCGGCCACGGCGCACATCGCGTCGTGGCCGGCCCGGGCCCCATGGAGGCATAGATGCGAAAAATCCATCCGAAGGTCGAGGAGGCCGTTTCCACACTGGACCTCAATCCCGTGACGCGGCGCCGGCTGCTGTCCGGCACCGGGCTGATCAGCACGTCACTGGCCGCGGGAGCCCTGCTGAGCGCGTGCAGTCAGGACAAACAACCGCAGGCCCAGGCCGCTGGTGTCGGCAACTTCCCGACCACTCCGAAATGGAAGTTCACGTTCGTCAACCACGTGACGACCAACTCCTTCTTCACTCCAACGCAATACGGCATGGAGGACGCCGCGACGCTCCTCGGCATCGAGAAGCCGCAGTGGACCGGATCACAGAACTCGATCGTGGCCGAGATGGTCAATGCGACGAACACCGCCATCAGCGGCAAGGTGGACGGGCTGGCGATCGCGGTGGTCGACAAGAACGCGTTCCGGGCGCCGGTCGATCAGGCGCTTGCCGCCGGCATACCAGTGGTGTCGTACAACGCCGACGGCGCGCGTGGCGATCCGGGCACCGACCGGCTGGCCTACATCGGGCAGGGGCTGTACGAGTCCGGCTACGCGCTGGGCCAGCGGGCGCTGCAGCAGGTGGATTCCGGTGCCGTGGCCGGCTTCATCGCGACACCTGGAGCTCTGAACATCCAGCCCCGGATCGACGGGGCGCAGCAGGCGTTCAAGGACTCGGGCAAGTCCATCACGTTCACGCCGGTCGCGACGAACGCCGACGTGACAAAGGGCCTGTCCGTCATCGACGCGTACGCCCGGGGGCACGCGGACCTGACCGGCATGCTGGCGGTGGACGCCGGTTCCACCCAGGCGGTCGGACAGACCGTGAAGAAGTACAACATGCGCAGCAAGGGCCTGAAGGTGGCCGGCGGGTTCGATCTGGTCCCGGAGACGCTCGCCAGTATCCAGGACGGCAGCCTGGACTACACCATCGATCAGCAGCCGTATCTGCAGGGCTTCCTTCCCGTGCTCTACCTCTACTTCTACAAGATCTCCGGCGGCCTGCTGGCGCCCAGCGAGACGAACACCGGGCTGTTGTTCGTCACCAAGGACAACGTCGGCCCGTACCAGAGCACCAAGAGCCGTTACGAGGGGTCCACGACGGACAAGGTGGTCGTACAGCGCACCGGCCCGATCGCCCATGGGTGACCGGATCGAGGGCGGGCGGGCGCCATGCCCGCTCGCCCCCACCGTCGTTCCCCGTGCAGGAGGCAACGGTGGATGACACCGCACGGCTGGAGTCCGCCGAGACTCCCGAAGGGCCCGGTGCCGTCGAACCGCGGGGTGGTGGGTGGCGGCGGACCGTGGGCGTGGGCCGAGGCGTTCTCGACGCCTTCCTCCGCCGCCGGGAAGCGAGCGTGCTGCTCGTCGCGATCGGACTGATGATCTATTTCCAGGCCGCGAATTCGATCTTCCTGTCCCGCGACAACATCGTGAACATCGCCCAGGCGACAGCACCCGTCGCGATCGTTGCCGTTGGCATCGTCCTGCTGCTCGTCAGCGGCGAGATCGACCTGTCCGTCGGAATCGTCGCCGCACTCGCGCCGTTCCTGTTCCACTTCGGGGTCGACTTCTACGGCCTGTCCGTCGTACCGGCGTTCCTCTTGGCGCTCGCCATTTCGGCGGCCATCGGCCTGGTGAACGGGCTCATCGTCACCCAGATGCACGTCGCGTCGTTCGTGACGACGCTCGGTACGTTCTTCGCGATCCAGGGCATCCTCCTGATCACGTCGCACGCGTACCCGGTACCGGTTCCCGACGCGGCAAAGGGCACCTTCCAGACCTGGTTCGGTGCCGGTCCCTGGGCGAGCATCACCTGGGCCCTGATCATCGTCGCGATCTTCCACGTCGTCCTCACCCGGACCCGATGGGGCCTGCACACGATCTCCGTCGGGGGTAATCCGGTGGGCGCGACCGAGGCCGGCATCCGAGCCTCCCGGATCAAGATCGGAAACTTCATGATCACCAGCACCCTGGGCGGCCTGGTCGGGATCATGGAGGCCTTCCGGATCAACACCATCGACCCGAACATCGGCGGTGGCACGACGCTGACCTTCTACGCCATCTCCGCCGCAGTCATCGGCGGTACGGCGCTGGCCGGTGGTTCCGGCACGATCATCGGAGCGTTCCTCGGAGCGCTCGTCCTGGCCGAGCTCCAGAACGGGTTCAATCTCATCGGCTACAGCGCCAATACCATCTTCCTCATCCTGGGGCTGGCAATCCTGGTCTCGATGATCGCCAACCAGTACCTGTCGCGACTCCGGCGAGCGGGGAGATCATGACGACCGACGATGCCGCCCGGCCCGACGCGCTGCGGGTGGTGAACATCGCCAAGCGGTTCGGTGCCCTCACCGCCCTGCGGGACGTGAACCTGCGGGTCGCCAAGGGCGAGGTTCTCGGCCTGATCGGCGACAACGGGGCGGGCAAGTCCACCCTCATGAAGATCATCTGCGGCTATCACCGGCCGGACACCGGGCACATCTACCTAGACGGCGCCGAAGTCGTGCTGCGCAGCGTCGACCACGCCCGATCGCTGGGCATCGACACCGTGTACCAGGACCTAGCCCTGGTGAACGAGCTGTCGGTGTACCACAACATGTTCCTCAACCGGGAGCTGGTGCGGTGGCCGCTGCTGAGCAACCGGGCAATGCGACGACGCGCCGAGGAACACCTCAAGGACATGGGGGTGAACCTGCCCGACGTGACCGTCGAGGTCGCCAAGCTGTCCGGGGGCCAACGACAGGCCATCGCGGTCGCCCGCTCCGTCTACTCGGACGCCCGGATCCTGCTCCTGGACGAACCGCTGGCGGCGATGGGCGCCAAGGAGGGCGCGCTGATCCTCGACCTGATCCGAGACCTCAAGGACCGCGGCAACGTCTCGATCATCATCATCGCCCACAACTACGCGCAGGTGCTCGACGTCTGCGACCGGGTGAACCTGCTGCAGCACGGCGAGATCACCTTCGACAAGCGGAACGAGGACACGTCGCTGGAGGAGCTGACCGAGTTGGTGGTCGCGGAGTACCGGGCCGGCCGCGGTCGCCGGCACTGACACTCCGTCCCGGCACGCCGTCATTCACCACTGACCGACCGGTCGGCCAATCTAGTCTCGTCGCATGTCTCGATCGCGTAACAAGCTCGGGAGATACTGCGAGGAGGAACGGGCCGTCAGAGCGGTGGACTCGAGCATGCTGAAGCGAGCAATCCAGGTCGGAGCGGCGGCGATCGCCGTCGTCGCCGTCGTCGCCGGAACCGGTGGATGCGGCGCACCGGAGTTCACATATGTGAAGAATTCGGGGCAAAAGACCTATTTCAAAGTGCCGCACGACTGGCATGAGATCGGCACGAAGTCATTGGACGACGTGCTGAGCGGGACCAACCCCGACTCCGCCGTGACGAAGATCCGCCAGCAGTTGTGGTGGTCGGTGGCGTACGACGCGTCCGGCGACCCGTCACCGGACCACCTGCTGACCGACGAGGTCACGAGCGAACCCATCGTGTACGCGCGGGTCGCGCAGTTGACCGAGGCCCAGCAGAACAGCGTTTCGCTGGACACGCTGCGCAACATGTTCCTCCCGGTGACCGACGACGCCCGCGAGGCGGCGGCGGCCGCGCTCCCGCTGACCGGCTTCGAGCTGGTGCAGGACGAGGTGCTCACCCCGTCCAGCGGACTGCACGGAGTCCGGGTGGTCTACGACTACGAGCTGGGCAACGACGTGCTGCACACGTTCGACCAGACCGCGTTGGTCAACAACGATGGCAGCAAGATCTATCTGTTGATCATCCGGTGCTCCGCGAGCTGCTACCGCGAGCGGTCCAGCGAGCTGGACGCGATCGCCAAGTCCTTCACCGTGAGGAGCGACTGATGACCACCCCTGCACCCGCCGAGCCGCTCGAGGGTTTGCGCCCGCCGGATGAGGGTCCGGGCCGACGCGAGCGCACCACCCGCAAGAAGCTGCCGCTCTGGGACCGGGTGAAGTTCCTGCTGCTCTTCACGGTGGTCTGGTTCATCCTGGTATGGACCTCGATGGCGGACAATCCGCTGCTGCCGTTCCAGGACGCGATGCGTGAGCTCGCGTACAGCGGCAAGGGCATCACCATCATGGTCCTGGCCGGGCTGGAGGTGCTGCGCCAGCTGCATTACCTGATCAGCGAGCACGCGTCCTGGTACCACCGGCTCTGGACGCAGGGCGTCTTCGGCGGGATCGAGCGCACCACGCACCGGATGTTCTCCGACTGGACCCGGTTCCGCCTGGTCCGCGTGTTCAAGTGGCTGCTGTTCATCGCGCTGCTGGCGGTCGTCCTCGGCTCGGTGCTGAAGACCTCGCCGCTGACGGCTCTGTTCCAGATCCCGGCCCTGCTGTGGTCGGCGATGCCGATGTTCATCCAGGTCGTCTTCATCCTGTTCATCGCGGTCGGGCAGTTCGCGGCGATCTTCTGGTTCCTGTCCCGCGGCGGTGTCGACGTCTACTACCCGGACGACGTGAAGACGCGCTTCGCCGACGTGTGGGGCCAGGACCACGTGCTGGAGCGGGTGAAGGAGAACATCGTCTACCTGGAGAACCCGGAGGCGATCGAGAGCCGGGGCGGCTACGTGCCCGGTGGCATCCTGCTCTGGGGCCCGCCCGGCACCGGCAAGACGCTGATGGCCGAGGCGGTGGCCGGCGAGACCGGCAAGCCGTACGTGTTCGTCGACCCGGGCGCGTTCATCAACATGTTCTTCGGCGTCGGCGTCCTCAAGGTCAAGTCGCTGTTCCGCAAGCTGCGCAAGCTCGCCCTGCGTTACGGCGGCGTGATCGTCTTCTTCGACGAGGCCGACTCGCTCGGCAACCGCGGCGCGCTCGCCCAGGGCGGGCCGGGCGGCTTCCCCCGCGGCATGTCACCGGCGCCGTTCAACGATGCC
>DATBGW010000145.1:0-4807 GCA_036557765.1 Actinoplanes sp. | reverse complement strand
CGAGTTTGGCGAAGCCGAAGGTTTCCCCCTCCGGGCCGATCAGCTGGAGCACCGGCTTGCGGTTGGCCCGTGCCGGTCCGATGTGGATGCTGAGAGCGAGCTCACGGCCGAGCGCATCGCACAGGTAACCGTCGATGCTTTCCGAGGCGGGCCCGGTCACTCGGATCCGGTCGCGCAGCAGCAGCGCGGACGCGCCGGTACGTATCGAGGCCACGACCGCGTCCCGCTTGAGACGGGCGGTACGGGATTGCGGTTCGGCGTACCTGCGGACCGCCGCCGCGGCCACCCGACGTGATCCGGATGGCACGAGAAGGCGGGGTCGTCGAGCGTCCGGCACGACGACGTACTCGGCGATCCGCGGGCCGGCACTGCCGTCGGTGGCGCACGGTGACGGGTACAGCAGGTCGAGCACCTCGGCGAGGAACCGGACACGCAACGCCGCGTCATCGGTGGTCAGCTCGGCCGGCGCGGTCCGCACGGGACTCATGGGGTTGCCTCCGCTTCATTGCGCCAGAGCAGCGCGTAGGCCAGGAACACGAACGCCAGCGGGGTGACCAGCGCGTTGTACCAGAGCATCGCGGCGAACGACGTGACGATCGCGGCGCTGCCGGCGATGCCCACCGCGCTGCGGTCGCGCCGGAACCGCCACAGCCCGTACACGAAGAAGCCCAGATATCCGACGGTGCCGGCGGCGCCGTGCGAATACAGCAGCTGCCACAGCTGGCCGTTGCCGCCCACCGTGAAATTGCCGCACCGTTCACAGCCGGCGCTTTCGCCCACCGCGATCGACTGCCGGCCCCCGAGCGTGTTGCGGGTACCGCCGTAGCCGATCACCGGCGAGTCGGCGAAGCCGTCCAGCGCGCGGTCGATGAGAAATGAGCGCACACCGTTGGACTTGCCGTTGTCGAGCCGGGCGTGCACGACATCGCCGAGCGGGCTGGCGATCAGCGCCACAACCAGCGCCGCCGCGGCGACCGCGGCCGCTCCGAGGATCCACACCTTTCCGGCCAGCGCATGCCGAACTGCAACGTATCCGAGGAGCAACGCCAGGCCGATCCACAAGCCACGGTTGAGCGACAGCACCGCCGGCACGACCGACACGCCGAGACACAGCACGGCGAGAACCCGCTTGACCGGGCCGCCGGGCCACGCCGCGACGACCAGCCAGCAGACCAGCAGACAGAAGTTGTTGCCCCAGGTGTTGGTGTATCCCCACGGTGCGGCCGGTCGCGGCTTGGCGCCGCCGACCAGGTCCATGATCTGAGCGGCGTACGGGTGCACAAGGGACTGGACGAAACCTTTGTTCCGGATTCCGGAGGGCAGCAGCCACTCCACCGGCGACGTGAATTGGAAACCCCCGACCACGACGCCGAGCAGGCCACCCGCCACGGTGACGACGAATAGCCAGCCGAGCAGCCGGACCAGCCGGCGGCGGGGCAACTCCGCCTCGGTGAGGTTTCCCGCGTACAGCAACAGGACCGTGAGCGCGACGTACATCCCGAGCTTGTAGAGCGCCGGCGTCAGCCGGTCGCTGCCATGCTCCGGCACGGTGCCTGTCGGGTCGGCGCCGAGCGCGGCGATGCTGATGACGGCGGCCGCCAGAAACAGCATCCACCACAGGAATCCGGGCGGAAGCCGCAGTGGACGGCCGGCCACCCGCCGGCGCAGGAGCAGGACGACCATGGGCGCTGCGAGAATCGGGAAGATCAACACGCCCAGGCCGAGCGCCCACCACAGTGGATACAGCGCGAGCAGTGCGGTGATCGGCCACGCCGGCAACGTGACCGGCTTGGCGGCAGCCGGCCCATGGCTGGGACCGGCGGTCCGGCCGAGTGCCGTACCGCCGGCGACGGCGAGCGTCACCGCTGGTCGCTCGGAGCCGTGTCGGTGCCCTCCCCCTCAGAAAGGCCAGGCGTCATCTCGATGACGGCGGTGACCTCCTCCGCCTCTACCTGCCGGGGCCGGACCGGACTCGGCTTCGCACCCAGGACCGGCCGGGAGACCGTGCCGGTGGGCAGCCGCATGGGCTGGGTGAGCTCCGCGTCAAGCACGGCGGTCTCATGCGGTTGCGCAGGTTGCGAAACCTCCTGCGGTGGCGCGGGCCGGGAAATGCCGTGCGGTGGGAGCGCGACGGCCGGCAGCGGTGCGTCCTCGGGGCCGCGCAGGCCGATGAGCCGGGGCAGCACCACCGCGCCGAGCAGCGGCGTCCCCACCCGGCGCAGCTGTTCGGCCGCGTCGAGAAGCGCGGGGCGACGGGCCCGCCGCAGCTCGACGGCGAGGATCGCGGCGTCGGCCAGACTTGCAAGGCTCTGCGCGTCGGCGCTGCTGCTGGTGGATGGCGCCTCGATTACCACGTATCCGGCCTGGCGGCGCAACGCCTCCAGCGTGTCCCGCAGCCGCTGCGACTGCATGAGCCCGGCCGCGGTCGCGGCACCACCGGTGGTGATCACCCGAAGCGACGGGATCCGCGGCGTGCGCTGCATGGCCTTGGCCAGGCCGATCCGCCCGGCGAGCAGGTCGGAGAGGCCGGGCATGGCGGCGACGCCGAGCATCCGGGCCAGCGGCGCCGCGTCGATCACGCTGTCCGGGAGGTGTGCTCCAATGAGGACGACGTCGCTTCCGGTGCGTGCGAGCGCCGCGGCGAGGTTCGCCGCCACCAGCGTCGTGGCCGAGCCGCGACTGGCGCCGGTCACCACGATGATCTGGTCACCGGTGGTGAGACTCGCCAGCACCTCGTTGCGGAGCCGATTGAAGACGCGGCCGCCCGGACCGTACGGCTGGAGCACGTCGTCGAAGTGCGGGGTGGTGCGCTCGTCCAGGGCGGCGAGCACGTTGATGCGGGCGCGGTCGCGCACGTCCGCCGCGGTGCGTACCCGGCGATCCAGCCGTTCCCGGGCGAACGCCAGCGCCAGCCCCAGCAGCAGCCCCGCCATCGCGCCGGTGGCAATGTTGAGCAGCGCGTTCGGGCTGGTCGGAGTATCCGGTACGCGGGCGTCGCTGATGATGCTGCCGGCGCCCACCGTGGTGGTGGTCAGCTCGTTGAGCCGGCCGGTCAGGGAGTTGAGCTGATTCTGCGAGTTGCTGCGCAGGCTCTCCAGGTTGCTGCGCTCGGAACTGCCGGGCTTGGCATTGGCGAGCCGGGTGTTGATCGTGGTCAGGCTCGCGGTGAGCTGCCGGATCTTGAGCGACAGCGTCTTGATCTGCTGGTCCAGACCGGACTGCGCGGTCTCCTCGCGGTTGCGCAGGTACGCCTCGGCGAACGCGTGCGAGCCGGCTTGCGCAGCAGTGGGGTCGCCGGCGGAGTACCGGATCACCAGCACTGTCGTGTTCGCCGGCACTTCCACCGAGACGTCACGGGCCAGCTCGATCGGAGAGACCGGCGAGCGGAGCAGCTGCTGGGCCTTCACCGCGACCGCGCCGGATCCGACCAGCTGTGCCTCGGTGTCGAGGTTGATGGTGCCCTTGGTGCGGCCGCCCTGCGCGTTCACGTCCTGGTCGACCGCCTGCACCAGCACCGAGGTCGTCGACTCGTACACCTTGGGCAGCGCACTGGTCACGGCGGCGCCCGCGCCCAGCCCAGCGCCGGTGGCCAGCAGCGCGACCCACCAGTGGCGCCGGAACATGCCCAGGTAGTGCGAGACGTCGGAGACCGGGCGTGTCGGTTCCATCGGTTCGGCGGCCCCTTCGAGTTACGACTTTCGGGCGTTTCGCCCAAGGGGTAAACGGCCCGTGCGCCGCTTCGTAACTCCCAGGTTCAGCTGAGCTTGGGTTCCACCCACCCGTTCTCGACGAGGTAGGCGAGCACGATCTCGACCGCCTCGGACACGCTCATCGCGGAGGTGTCGATGACCAGCTCCGCGTCGGTGGGCTCCTCATACGGGTCGTCGACGCCCGTCATGCCGCGCAGCTGACCGGCGCGGGCCCGCGCGTACAGTCCCTTGCGGTCGCGCTGCTCACATACCTCGAGCGGCGTCGCGACATGCACCAGGACGAATCCCGCGCCGGCCTCGACGGCCATCGTCCGGACCGCCGCGCGGGCCTGCCCGTACGGCGCGATCGGGCACGCGATCGCCATGCCGCGGTGTCGCGCGACCTCGGCCGCGACCCAGCCGATGCGGCGGACGTTGCGGTCACGGTCGGCCTTGCTGAAGCCGAGCCCGGCGGACAGCTCCCGGCGGACGACATCGCCGTCGAGCAGGGTGATCGTACGGTCACCGGTCTCTCGCATGTGGTCCGCGAGCCCCCGTGCCACCGTTGACTTGCCCGAACCGGAGTAGCCGGTGAAGAACACCACCAGACCCCGCTGGCGGCGCGGCGGCCGCGATCGGGCCAACTCCTTCGCCACGGCCGGCGGGGTGTGCCACTCCGGCAGCGGAAACCCGCGGTCCAGCAGATCGTCGACCTCCGCCGGGCTCATCGCGAGCCGGCGGAACCGCTCCGGGATGTCGTCGCGCCACCGCCACTGACCGTCCCGGTTGTCGTAGGCGAGCTCCCGCGGGACCAGGACGCGCAGCCGGCCGCCGGACAGGATGTCGCCTGTGGACAGCACGTGCGTCACGCCGTACGCCGCGGCCACCCGCGCGCGCAGCAGCGCGTCGCGCATCTCGTCACCGCGCGGCAGCAGCGGCACCGCCACGATCGTGGCCGGCGGCATCCGGTCGCGGGCCGCGAAGATGGTCCGTACCAGAGCCTCCGGCGGCAGGCCGTCCGGCCCCGGGCCGGTCACCGGGATCAGGAGGAGCAGATGCGCGGCGAGCGTACGGGCGGCGTGCGCGATCTGTGCCAACTGTGGACGGTGCAGCGGGCG
>DATBGW010000144.1:0-3715 GCA_036557765.1 Actinoplanes sp. | reverse complement strand
GCCGGCGTGGCCAAGCACTTCCTGGCCGTTGCCGACTCGGTCGGGTTGCCGGTGATGGTCTACGACATCCCGCACCGGACCGGCACGGCGATCGCCACCGACACGATGTGCCGGATCGCCGAGCACGAGCGGATCGTGGCGGTGAAGGACGCCAAGGGCGACCTGACCGCGACCTCCTGGGTGACCACCCGCACGGACCTGGCGTACTACTCCGGCGACGACGCCGCCACGCTGCCGCTGCTGTCGATCGGCGGCGTCGGCCTGGTCGGCACCTCGACCCACTTCACCGGAACGATCGCGAAGGACATGATCGAGGCGTACGAGCGGGGCGACGTCACTGCCGCGCGGGATCTGCACCGGCGTGCGCTGCCGCTGTTCACCGGCATTTTCCGGGTGCCCGGCACGATGCTGGTCAAGGCCGGGCTGAACGCGCGGAGCCTTCCGGCCGGCCCGGTGCGGCCGCCACTGGTCGACGCGACCGACGCGGAACTGGACCAACTGCGCTCCGACGCCGCCGCGGCCGGCGTCGTCTTCTGACAGAAAGACCGGAATGAGTCAAGCTCACGTAGAGCTGGAGCCGCCACCGCCGCTTCCGGAGGGCGCACTGCGCGTCACTCCGCTCGGCGGGCTCGGCGCCATCGGCCGCAACATGACGGTCTTCGAGTACGACGGGAAGCTGCTGGTCATCGACTGCGGCGTGCTGTTCCCGGACGTCGAGCAGCCGGGCGTGGATCTGATCCTGCCGGACTTCGAGCCGATCCTGGACCGGCTCGACGACATCCAGGCGATCGTGCTCACCCACGGCCACGAGGACCACATCGGCGCGGTGCCCTACCTGCTCGCCCACAAGCCGGACATCCCGCTGGTCGGCTCCGAGTTCACGCTCGCGCTGGTCGAGGCGAAACTGGCCGAGCGCCGGCTGGAGCCGTACACGTTGACGGTCAAGGAGGGCCGCCGCGAGCGGCTCGGACCGTTCGACTGCGAGTTCTTCGCGGTCAACCACTCGATCCCGGACGCGCTCGCGGTCGCCGTGCGTACGCCCGCTGGACTGGTGCTGCACACCGGTGACTTCAAAATGGACCAGGTGCCGCTGGACGGGCGGATCACCGATCTGGCCGGCTTCGCACGGCTCGGCGCCGAGGGCATCGACCTGCTGCTGTCGGACTCCACGAACGCCGAGATCCCCGGGTTCGTCACGCCGGAGCGGGACATCGGCCCGGTGCTCGGCGCCATCTTCAGCAAGGCCCGCGGCCGCATCATCGTGGCAAGCTTCGCCTCGCACGTGCACCGGGTCCAGCAGGTGATGGACGCGGCGTTCGAATACGAACGCAAGGTGGCGCTGATCGGGCGGTCCATGGTCCGCAACATGGGCATCGCCCGCGACCTCGGTCTGCTGCGCATACCGGAAGGGCTGCTCGTCAGCCTGGACGAGGCGACGGCGCTGCCGCCGGACGAGATCGTGTTCATGTCGACCGGATCACAGGGCGAGCCGATGAGCGCGCTGGGGCGGATGTCCACCGGCGATCACCGGCACATCACCATCGAGGCCGGCGACACGGTCGTGCTGGCCAGCTCACTGGTGCCCGGCAACGAGACAAGCGTGTACCGGGTGATCAACCAGCTGGCCCGGGCCGGCGCCACCGTCGTGCACAAGGACACCGCCAAGGTGCACGTCTCCGGCCACGCGCCGGCCGGCGAGCTGCTGTTCCTGCTCAACGTCACCCGGCCCAGCAACCTCATGCCTGTGCACGGTGAGTGGCGGCACCTGCGGGCGCACGCCCAGCTGGGCATCGAGTCCGGCGTCGCGCCCGACCGCGTGGTGCTCTGCGAGGACGGCGACGTCGTGGATCTCATCGAGGGTCACGCCCGGCACGTCGGCCGGGTCAAGAGCCGGTACGTGTACGTGGACGGGCTTGCAGTCGGCGACGTGAGCGAATCGCTGCTCACCGAGCGGCGCATCCTCGGCGACGGCGGCTTCATCTCGGCCACCGTGGTGATCGACTCGGTCACCGGCAAGGTGGTCGGGGAGCCGATCATCTCGGCCAAGGGCTTCTCCGAGGACCCGCAGGCGTTCAGCCCGGTGGTGCCGTTGCTCACCGCGGCGCTGGACCGGTCGGCCGAGGACGGCATCTCCGACACCCACCAGCTTCAACAGGTGGTCCGGCGTACGGTCGGCCGCTGGGTCAACGACGCGTACCGCCGCCGGCCCATGATCGTGCCCACCGTCGTCGAAGTTTGACTTCCTCCCCGCACCCGAAACCTTCCATAGACGGACATCGTGTTTTAGACGACACGCCGCCCGGCCGTACCGGGCCTTCTCCCGGTCCTCAACGACCGGCTCCCACCCTCAACTTTCGTGAACCAATCGCTGCTTTCGTCCGTACCTCGGGGCACGGCGCCTGGCGAGGGGAGCGGTACGGATGCAGCGCAGGACGATCGCGGTGATCGCGGCGGCGGTGACGGCGGCGGCGGCCGTGTCGGTCACCGTGCCCTCGATGGCGGACACGAACGGTTCCGGCGGCGCGGCCAGCCGCCCGGCGGGAGACCGGCTGGTCGCCGCGATGAAGCGGGACCTGGCCGTCGACGGCGATCGGGCCTCCGCGCGGGTCGAGCGGGCCCAGTGGGCCGCCGGCGTGGCCACGCGACTGCGGAACAGCATCGGGAACGCGTACGCGGGATCATGGCTCACCGGCGGCGGCATGACGCTCACCGTCGGCGTCACGGACCGGGCCGCGGCGCAGCGGGTGCGTGCCGCCGGCGCCGTCCCGAAGATCGTCGATCGCAGCGTGGCTCAGCTGGACGCCGCCAAGCAGGCGCTGGATCGGGCGGCTTCGAGGGCCGACCGCGCTCTGCCCGGCTGGTACGTCGACGTGGCCGCCAACCAGGTCGCGATCCAGGCGCTGCCCGGACAGGCCGCGCGGGCCCGCGGGCTGGCCGCTGACGCCGGCCTCCCGGCCTCAGCGGTCCGTGTCGTGGCGGCCACCGCGCGGCCCCGGCCGCTGTTCGACGTGGTCGGCGCCCAGCCGTACTTCATCAGCCTGGCCGGCGGGACCGCCCGCTGCTCGATCGGCTTCGCGGTGGCCGGCGGCTTCGTGACGGCCGGGCACTGCGGCGCGTCCGGCGACCAGACCGCCGGCTTCAACCAGCAGGCGCAGGGCGAGGTCGTTGCGTCGGTCTTCCCCGGCGACGCGGACATGGGCGTGGTCGCGGTGAACGGCGACTGGACGCCGACACCGTTCGCGGATGACTTCGACGGCAACCTGCTGCCGGTCGGCGGCAGCACGGAGGCGCCGGTCGGCGCGCCGGTGTGCCGGTCCGGTTCCACCAGTGGTCTGCACTGCGGCACGATCCTGGCCAAGAACCAGACAGTGAACTATCAGCAGGGCACGGTCACCGGCCTCACCCGTACCGATGTGTGCGCCGAGGGCGGCGACTCCGGCGGGCCGTGGCTCACCGGAGATCAGGCGCAGGGCGTGACGTCCGGCGGGTTCGGCGACTGCACGTCCGGCGGCGAGACGTTCTTCCAGCCGGTGAACGAGATCCTGCAGCGCAACAACCTCACGCTGCTGACCACCGGCACGGGCGAGTCCGCGACCCAAGCCACGAACACGAACAACAACCGCCGCCGTTTCCGCTTCTCGATTTTCGGCTGACCCCGACCCCACTCCCCGCCGCCCATGCCTCCACCGATCTTGGAGTTGTGGTTGCCCATTCG
>DATBGW010000143.1:0-2447 GCA_036557765.1 Actinoplanes sp. | reverse complement strand
TGATCGTGGGTACGCCGGGGAGCAACCGCTTGTGATCACCCGGCGGCATGCCGGAGAACGCCGGCGCGGCCCCGCCCGTACCCCGCAGAATCTTGTCCTTGAGCCGCGGCGACGCCGAGCCGCCCTGCGGCATCGCCTGGGCCACGGCGACCGCGCCGGCCGAACGGGACGCGCGCTCGCCGGTCGTTCGCGGAGAGGTCGGCTGGGCCGGACCGGCGGGCACGGAATCGGGCAGCGCCGAGCCGCCGTCCGAGGCGGACGGCGAGCCGCTGTCCGCCGGCGGTGCGGCGGAATCGGACGGCGCCGACGGCGGCGGAATCGGGTCGGGCATCGTCGCGGGACTACTCGGCGTGGCGGTAACCAGCAAGGGCGTGGACTCGTCGCCCAACGCGCACGCGGGACTGAGCTGCACCGCGGTGGTGCCGCGGCGGAACATGACCTCGGTGGACCCCCCGTTCGGGATCCGGCCCTGGGAATTCCCGCCGAGCCGCAGCTGGGCGCTGTGCCCGGTGCGGTTGACCACCCGGACCGTGCTGTCGGCCGGCACGGTCATCGACTCCACATCCGGATGGGAACGGCAGGACAACCCCAGCACACCGCCGCCGCCGAACACCACCTGCCGCCCGCCCTCGTCGGCCTGGCCGGCGTTCGCCGTACCGTTGATCAGCAGCGGGGCGCCCAGAAGGAGACCACCGGCCACCATTGCCGTGATCCGGTGTCGGACCTGCCGCGACATGCACCATCTCCCGCCATGGACAACGTGATCAATGCGTTAACGAGATGTCAGATCGCGGAGTGACGCGGGGCCACGGCTGTCGTACCTCAGTCGTAGGCTCGTCCCATGCGTATCGGAGCCCATGTCGATCCCGCCGAGCCGCTGGCGGCGGCCGCTTCCCGCAAGGCGGATGTGGTCCAGTTCTTCCTGACCGATCCGCAGGGATACAAGACGCCGCAGCCACGGGCGGACGCCGCCGCTCTGCGTGCGTCCGACGTGGACGTTTACGTTCACGCGCCGTACATCGTGAACGTCGCGACGCTCAACAACCGGATCCGGATTCCCAGCCGCAAGCTGATGATGGCGCATGCCAATGCCGCGGCCGAGCTGGGCGCGAAGGGCCTGATCGTGCACGGCGGCCACGTCGGCGCGGGCGCGGATCTCGCGCCCGGTTTCACCAACTGGCGCAAGGCTTTCGAGTACGCGGAGAAGGACGGCGGTCTGCCCCTTCCGATCCTGATCGAGAACACGGCGGGCGGCGACAACGCGATGGCCCGCCGATTCGACAACCTGGCCCGGCTGTGGGACGCCGTGGGCGACTTCGGCGCCGGCTTCTGCCTCGACACCTGCCACGCGCACGCCGGCGGCGAGGAGCTGCTCGGCGTGGTCGACCGGATCAAAGCCATCACCGGACGCATCGACCTCATTCACGCGAACGACTCCAAGGACCCGTTCGACTCCGGCCGCGACCGGCATGAAAACCTCGGTCACGGCCAGATCGACCCTGACCTGGTCGTCGCCGTCGTCCGGGCCGCGGGTGCCCCGGTTATCGTGGAGACCCCGGGCGGCGTCGAGGGCCAATCGGCCGACATCGCCCTCCTGCGCGAGCGAGCAGCCGGCTGACACGGCGGTACGGGCATGAGCTTCCTACCGAGCACCCGGCCGCCCGGTGCTCCGCCGGATCCGTGGTCGGTGTTCGCGTCCGCCTTGGACCGTCCGCCCGGCCGGATCCGCCGCGGCGCCCGGGTGGCCGGTCGTTCTCTCGTCCACGAGTACGTCGTGGTCGTCACCACCGCCCTGCTACTGGCCGTGGCGTGGACCTGGCCCACCTTGCGCTACCCGCTGCACACGCTGCCGCAGGATCTCGGTGACGCGGCCCGGCGTGCCTGGCAGGCCGCCTGGGCCGGGCACATCCTGCTGATCGACCCGGCCCGGCTGTGGCAGTCCAACGCGCACTTCCCGGAGCGGTACGGGTTCGCGTTCGGTGACAGCCTTCTCGGCTACGCGCCGGCCGCGCTGCTCGGCGAGGGCCCGTTGGCCGCCACCCTGCGGTACAACATCCTTTTCGTCCTGGCACACGCGTTGCTGCTGATCGGTGGGTACGCGCTGGTGCGCCAGCTGGGTGCCGGCCGTACCGGCGCGGCCGTCGCCGCGGTGGCGTTCGCGTACGCGCCCTGGCGCCTCGCCCAGGAGGGACACCTCGACATCGTCTCCGCCGGAGCAATCCCGCTCGCGCTGGCGATGCTTGCGCGGGGGCACGGCTGGTCGATGCGCGACGGCCTGCGGCCCGAGCGCCGGCACGTTGGATGGGCCGCGGCCGGTTGGCTGGTGGCCGCATGGCAGGTCACGCTGGGTTTCTCCCTGGGGCTGCCGTTCGCGTACGTTCTGGGCGCCGCCGCCGCGGCCCTGACGGTCGCGGTCCTGGTCCGCCGCTTTCGTCGACGTGGCCAGG
>DATBGW010000142.1:0-2996 GCA_036557765.1 Actinoplanes sp. | reverse complement strand
GAGGTGGCGTCGGCGAACGCGGCACCGCCCGCGACGAGGGTGCGTGCGCCCTCGACGTCCAGGCGGTCCTTGACGGCACGGAACGCCTCGAGCTTGGCCGCGTCGTCGGCGCCGGCGAGGGTCAGCACTGCGACCGCGCTGGACCGGTCGGCGGCCGCGTACTGGGGCGCCCGTCCGGCCCAGTACGACGTCCAGCCGGTCACCTCGGCGCGGGACAACGCCGTCAACCGGTTCTCGACGCGCTGCGCCAGCACGGCGTCGTCGATCGTGCCGGACGTCGGCGCGTAGATCACCACGATGTCGCCGCCCTGTGCCCCGAGCGCCGACTGGACCACCTCCGCCGCCCGGGTGGACTCACTGCCGGGATCGATGTACCCGGCTTCGGAAAGCTGCCCGAACACACCGGATCCCCAGACGCCCGCGCCGATGACGGCGGCGACGGCGACGGCCAGCACCGGCCAACGGAAGCGGGCCACCCACGAGCCCCAGGCGGCGAACACAGCGATCCCTCTCCCGTCGTAGCCCTCTGCCGCACGATCTCATCCCCGGCCCGGTTCCGGCCAGCGAGGAGACGTGGTCGGAGTTTCCGCGCTGCGATCCACCGGCGGGCCGGTACGGTATGCCGAGTTCCGGACCAACCAGGAGAAACCCACCGATGAACGACTCCCCGCCGGCCGGCGAGCAGTCCACTGACAGCCCGACAGCCGACGGGCGGCGCGGACCGGCCGTACGGGGTGCGCTCGCGGGCACCGCCGTGATCCTCGTTCTCGCTGGGGTGTTCGTCGGCGTGCGCAACGCCGGGCCGCAAAGCCGGGCCGCAGCTCCTGCGCCACCATCGCCGCCGGCATCGGCGGCGACGACTCAGGGCGGCACCCCAGCCGGCGCGATTCCGACACCCGCGGCGCTGTCGGCACGGCCCACGGTCAAGCCCGGTGGTGCCCGGAACCTGAGCGGGCTCGCTGTCCGCACGATGATCCGCGGTACGGGCCGGAAGGTCCGGACCGGTCAGCTGGTCACCGTGAACTACGTGCTCGCGCGATACCGCACCGGTGAGGAACTCGACGCGAGTTGGGACACCGGGCGTCCGCTGCCGCCGTTCCGGATCGGCTCCGGCGCGGTGATCGAGGGGTTCGACCGGGGCCTGCTCGGCGTGCCGGTCGGCAGCCGGGTGCGGCTGGACGTGCCGGCGCGGCTCGCCTACGGCGATCCGGCTCCGCCCGGCCGCCCCAGCGGAGATCTCCGGTTCATCGTCGACATCCTGGCCGCCCGCTGACCCCGCTCATCAATTCCGCGATCTTGGAGTTGTGGTTGGCACAAACCTATTCCAAACGGGCATAAAGGCAACCACAACTCCAAGATCGCGGGGAGGGTGCACGATCAAGATCGCGGGGAGGGTGCACGGGTAAGATCGCGGGGAGGTTCTTATCGGGCGCGGGCGGCAAGGGCTTCGGCCACGCCGGGGTAGATGCCCAACCGGCGGCTGAGACCCACGGTGTCCAGCAACTGCGACATCCAAGTGCTGGGTGCGGCGAGCCGCAGCCAGCCGCCCGCGGCGGCCGCGCGGTTGTGCCCGACGACGAACGCGCTCAGCCCGGTCGAGTCGCAGAACTCGACGCCGGACAGGTCTACCACCACCCGCGGCACCGGCCGCCGCAGCACCTGGTCGAGCGTCGTGGTGAGCACGGTGGCGCTGTCGATGTCGAGGTTGCCCCGTACCGCCAGAACGACCGAGTCGTCGGGGTTGCCGAGAACCGAAACGTGCACGGCGCCCTCCCTACGGCGAGATCGGCGGGGATCACCCTCTTCTGCCCGTTATCGCGCTTCCGGAACCCGTGGAACGGTGATCGATGTCGTCACGCTGGCCTGGTCGAGTTCGCCGACCCGGAGCGTGAACCGTACGTCGTACGTGCCGGCCTGCGGGAACGTGACCGCGCCGGCGGCGTGGTTGCGCGGAGTCAGCCCCAGCAGCGGCACGGACACCGGTTCCATTCCCTGGCCGGTCAACCGTGCGGAGACCGTCCACTGATCGATGTTCAGCGGCGCGCCCGCAGCCGTGTAGGCGAACGCGTGGACCGTGTTGTTCTCGCCGACCTGGACCGGATAGATGTTGAACTGCAGCGTGTACAGCGGGCAGGTCAGCGTCTGCGACACACCGTCGTCGACGGTCACCGGCCGCTCGGCCGCGCCGCCGCGGACCGGGTTCGCCTGCACCAGCGCGGCGCTGAGTCCCAGAATGACCGCGGTGGCCGCCATCTCGATCCCGACAGCCGCACGGAGCCGTCCGGGGCCGGTCGCGGGCACCGCGAACCGGTGGACGATCCGGCGGGCGTAGGCGGCGGCGGCCAGTGTCGCGGCCAGGATGCCGATCTTGGCGAGGAGCAGCCGCCCGTACCCGGTCTGCCAGAGCGCACCGACCGAGCCGACGTGTACGACGGCCTGCACGACGCCGCCCGCGACCAGCCAGACCACCGCGAGCGCGGCCCACCGCGACCACGCGGGCAGCAGCACGCCGAGGACCCGCGGCGGCGTACGGCGCAGCAGGAACGCGGACAGCGTGACGAGGCCGCCGAGCCAGACCGCCATCGCGGCCAGGTGCACGACGTCGGCCGCGACCGTGGCGGGAGGCAGCGGCGAGGCCACCGCGTGTCCGGTGAGCGGCCACGTGCTCAACCCGGCGACGGCCAGCGCCAGCAGCACCGCGGCGCGTAGCCGTCCGGGCCGGCCGGCCGGCACGGCGGCGCGCGGCCGCCCGGCCAGCATGGCGGCGCGCGGCCGCCCGGGCCGGCCGCGCAGCACCGGCGGCAACATGCCCGCCACCAGCGCCAGCACCGCGAGCCGGGCGGTCAGCGTGATGCCGTATCCGCTGCCGAGCACGTCGGCCAGCGCGGCCGGCGGGGCGATCCAGGCTGGATCGCCGGTGGCTGCCGGCACCTGCAGCCAGATCTGCGCCAGCGTCGCGGCCGCGGTCAGGCCGATACCGGCGTATGCCAGTCGGG
>DATBGW010000141.1:0-2099 GCA_036557765.1 Actinoplanes sp. | reverse complement strand
ACGATCTTGGAGTTGTGGTTGCCCTTATGCCCGTTCCATAGAGCTTTGTGCCAACCACAACTCCAAGATCGGCGGGAGGGTGTCCGAGCTCCGGCGATCGGCGCGGGCGGCGACGCCACGGGTGCGTGGCAAACTGGAGGGTCGGACGTCCGGGCGGCGAAGGGCTTGAGGTGAGCGGCGGACCACTGATCGTGCAGTCGGACAAGACGCTTCTGCTGGAGGTGGACCACCCCGACGCGCCCGCGTGCCGGATGGCGATCGCGCCGTTCGCCGAGCTCGAGCGTTCCCCCGAGCACGTCCACACGTACCGGCTGACGCCGCTCGGCCTGTGGAATGCCCGGGCCGCCGGCCACGACGCGGAGAGCGTGGTCGACGCGCTGATCAAGTTCTCGCGGTACCCGGTGCCGCACGCGCTGCTCGTCGACGTGGCCGAGACCATGGACCGGTACGGCCGGCTGCAGCTCATCAACGACCCGAACCACGGTCTCGTGCTCCGCGGCCTCGACAAGATCGTGCTGGTCGAGGTCGCGCGCAGCAAGAAGCTCGCAGGCATGCTCGGCGCCCGCATCGACGACGACACAATCGCGGTGCACGCCTCCGAGCGCGGCCGTCTCAAGCAGGCGCTGCTCAAGATGGGCTGGCCGGCCGAGGACCTGGCCGGGTACGTGGACGGCGAGGCGCACCCGATCGAGTTGGCCGAGAACGACTGGCAGCTCCGCTCGTACCAGCGGGAGGCGGTGGACGGCTTCTGGGCCGGCGGCTCCGGCGTGGTAGTGCTGCCCTGCGGCGCCGGCAAGACGCTGGTCGGCGCCGCAGCGATGGCGGTGGCCAAGGCCACCACGCTGATCCTGGTCACCACCACGGTCGCCGGCCGGCAGTGGAAGCGCGAGCTGGTCGCCCGTACCTCGCTGACCGCCGACGAGATCGGCGAATACTCCGGCGAACGCAAGGAGATCCGTCCGGTCACCATCGCCACGTACCAGGTGCTCACGTCGCGGCGCGGCGGCGCGTTCACGCATCTGGACCTGTTCGGGGCACGGGACTGGGGCCTGGTGATCTACGACGAGGTGCATCTGCTGCCCGCGCCGATCTTCCGGTTCACCGCGGACCTGCAGGCCCGCCGCCGGCTGGGCCTGACCGCGACGCTCGTCCGCGAGGACGGCCGCGAGGGCGACGTCTTCTCCCTGATCGGCCCGAAGCGGTACGACGCGCCGTGGAAGGACATCGAGGCGCAGGGCTGGATCGCCCCGGCGGAGTGCATCGAGGTGCGCGTCACGCTGACCGACGCGGAGCGGATGGCGTACGCGGTGACCGACACCGACGACCGCTACCGGGTGGCGGCGACCGCCCGTACCAAGCTCCCGGTGGTCCGCGCGTTGCTGGACCGGCACGCCGGCGAGCAGACGCTGGTCATCGGCGGCTACCTCGACCAGTTGGAGGAGCTGGGCCAGTACCTGGACGCGCCGATCATCCAGGGCTCGACCACCAATCGGGAACGGGAACGGTTGTTCGACTCCTTCCGGGCGGGGACACTGCGGACGCTGGTGGTCTCGAAGGTCGGCAACTTCTCCATCGACCTGCCGGAAGCCGCCGTTGCGATTCAGGTGTCCGGCACGTTCGGGTCACGCCAGGAGGAGGCGCAGCGGCTCGGCCGGGTGCTGCGGCCGAAGGCGGACGGCCGGCAGGCGCATTTCTACACGGTCGTCTCCCGGGACACCATCGACACCGAGTACGCCGCGCACCGGCAGCGCTTCCTGGCCGAGCAGGGGTACGCGTACACGATCATCGACGCCGAGGACGTGCTCGCCTGACTGTGCTTGCTGCCGGCGCCTGGACCTTCGGTCGGCGCGGAGGACCCGATTTAACCCCTAACGGGCGATCTCGCAGGCTATCCCGTCGCGATCACGGTCGAGCCGGCGGTTCGCCGTGTACAGGGCGGCCGAGATTACCGGCAGGCGGATCCTGATCCACCACGGCGACGGACGCAGCGCGGTGCTCCAGGACTGTGCGACCCCATTCGCGTACGCGCGGCGCAGGCTCGTGCAGTCACCGTACGTTCGCGCGGCCGCGTCCGCGGGACCGGAGAACCCCAGCGTAAG
>DATBGW010000140.1:0-8091 GCA_036557765.1 Actinoplanes sp. | reverse complement strand
CACGACCGGTGGCGCCACCATCCACCGGTACGGGAGCGGTGTCCCCGCCTTCGGGCGGCCCGCGGCCGGTCTCGCCACCGTCGGTCGCCGCCCGGTCAGTGCCTCCGCCACCCGGGCGGGCCGGCCCCGCGTCCCCCTCGTCCGGCGGTGCGGGCCGGGTGTCGCCGCCGTCCTTTGATACAGGTCCCATGACTCCGTCGTCCGGCGGTAGGGGACCGGTGTCGCCGTCGTCCGGTGGTGCGGGCCGGGTGTCGCCCTCGTCCGGTGGTCCCCGGCCCATGTCTCCCTCATCGGGTGGCTCTCGGCGCGGATCGCCGTCGTCCGATGGCCCTCGGCCCATGTCGCCGCCGGCGAGCGCCCCCGGATCGGCGCCACCCGCCAGCCCGGCTTCCGGAACGCCGCCGGCGCCGCGGCGGCGCGGTGTCCCCGTGGATCCGGCGTCACCCGCCAGCGCGGCTTCCGGAACGCCGCCGGCGCCGCGGCGGCGCGGTGTCCCCGTGGATCCGGCGTCACCGGCTGCCGCGGGATCGCGGTTCGGCATGTCGGACACCGGTGCGCGGCCGGTGAGCCCGCCCGCCGGGTCGCGGCACGGCGCGCCGGACCAACCCGGCCACGGCCGGCGCAACATCGATCCCGGCGACGCGGGACAGCACAGCCGCCAGATGCCGCGCGATATCGGCGCCGGGCCGGTCGGGCAGCACAGCCGTGAACTCCCCCGCGGCCTCGGCGCGGATGCCGCAGGTCAGGCCAGTCGCGAGATGCCGCGCGGTCGGGGTACGGAGGCCGCGGGTCAGCACAGTCGTGAGTTCCCGCGCGGTCTCGGCGCGGAAGCCGCGGGCCAGCACAGTCGCGAAGTACCGCGCAGTCTCGGAACGGATGCGGCGGGTATGGCACGCGGTCCCGGTCCGGCCGCCCCCGGTCCGTACGGTCGTGAGTCGTCGCGCGGCACCGACGCCGTAGGGCAGCACAGCCGCGAGCTGCCCCGGCCGCCCCGCCCCGACCCCGGGACCGGTGAGATCGGGCAGCACAGCCGCGAGATCCCGCGCCCTGGGCCCCGCGACACCGGTACCGGCCGCGCCGCGGTGCGTCCCGCCGGCTCCGGGCGGCCGGTCTCGCCCGTTCCGGCAACCGAGGGAACGCTGTTCGGATCCCGCAACGCCACGGCGGGGCGAGCGCGCCCCGGCGCGGTCGCGCCGGACGGGTACCCGGGCGGACGGCGCGGCGCGCCCGGCGGCGACGGCCGGCACGGCCAACCGGAGCAGGGCGCCCGATCCGGACCGGTGGACCCGTCCGGCCGGCCGCCGCCCAGCCCAGGGCGGAACCGGCCGGCGCCGTGGTCCGGCATCGCGCCGACCGGTGCGGCGAAGGCCTCGGCGGTCGTTCCGCCGGTGGTACCGGGACCCAGCGGCGCCCGTACGCCCGCGGTACCGGGCCGGGCCGGCGCCATGGCCGACAGCCCGTCCGGGGTGATCCAGCGGCCCGGCGGCACGACCGGCAACGTCGTCGACCGGACCACCGGCCGTGTGCCCCGGCCCGGTCGGCCCGCGCCCCGGCCGGCCGAGTCCGGCACCGGCGCGGTGCGGCGGGCCGCCCCGGCCCGGGCCACCGGACGGGTCACCGGCGCCGTCCCGGTCGCCGGCCTCGCCGTACCGCCGCAGGTCGTGGACGACGCGGCCCGGACCTCGCCTTACGCCGACGGACGGCCCGGCACCGGACCGGTGACCGTGACCGCGCCCGCGGTGACCGATGACGAGCCAGCAGCCGACGCGATGGGTGGGAAACCGGCCAACCCCGGGCTGCGTGAGCGGATCCGCACGGAGCGCGGCTTCCGGGTGATCGCGCTGGTGACGCTCAGCGTGGTGGTGCTCCTGTTGCTGCCGCTGGCGTTCGGCATCCGGGCGGCGGTCCGCGACCCGGTCTTCCGGTCGCTCGACGCGCTTGACGTGCCGAGCTGGGCCGCGCACAACGTCGACGACCGCAGCAGCGGCAGCCGGTGGTGCTTCCTGGACTGCCGGTTCCGCGAGCGCACCGCGCAATCCGAGCGGCCGTTCGTGGACACCCAGAAGGCGTACGCCGCGGCGCTCACGACGGCCGGATGGCGGCCGTGGAACGTCAGCGGCTGCCCGGACCAGCCGATCAGCCCGCAGGACGGCCGGTACAGCTGCTGGCGGCGTGACGAGTTCACCCTGGACCTGTGGGTACGGCTGCCGGAATGCGCCGTGGACGCCGTGGCCGCGCAGGATCCCGCCGCGCTGCCGTCGACCGGCCCGAACGGCGTGGTGCCCACCACCGACCCCAAGAACTGCACCGGCTCGACCGTGAGCATCAAGGTGCAGAACGCTATAACGGATCAGCGGGGCCGGCCCGGAGGCGAGAAACCGGGGCTGACCGGTGAGACGCCGGACCCCGTACTCAGCAATGATCCTCTCCTGGAGCCGACACCCTTACCGTCGTGACGCGCGGGCTCGTCACGGACGGTAGGGTCTCTCCGTCGTATCCGCCCGGCAGAGGGGACGCGCCATGAGCGCCGGAGAAATCGCAGGTCTGATCGCCGCGGGCGCGTTCCTGATGCTGGTGATAGTGCTCGCCATCCCGATCTTGAAACTTCGCCACACTGTGGACGCCGCCACCCGCGCGATCAACGATCTCACCGACCGCACCGGGCCGTTGCTCGGCAACGTCAACGAGACCGTGGAGACCGTCAACGGCGCGCTCGGTCAGGTGCAGGTCTCTTTGGACGGTGTGAACGTGCAGCTGACCAAGGTCGACGCCATCACCGGGCACGCCGAGAACATCTCGGCCAACATCGCGAACCTGATCACCGTCGTGTCGGCCGCCGCGGCGAATCCGTTGATCAAGGTGGCCTCGTTCGGGTACGGCCTGCGCAAGGCCGCGGCCGCCCGCCGGCACGCCGAGCACGAGCGCGAGGTCCGGGCGTCGCTGCGGCAGCGTCGCAAGTCCGCCCGCGCGGCCGGCTGAGTCGTTCGTCCGCTGACAGAAGGGAACGCCACCCATGAAGCGCCTGCTCTGGCTCGGCGTCGGCATGGCCGTCGGCGCCATCGTGGTCCGCAAGGTCACCCGCAAGGTTGATCAATTCACCCCTTCGGGCATCGCCACGTCGCTGTCGGAATCCGCTGGCGGGTTCGTCGAGTCGCTGCGTAGCTTCGTGGAAGACGTCCGTGCCGGGATGGCCGAGCGGGAACAGCAGATCCACGAGGCATTCGCGACCGGGACGTTGTACGAGGACAGGTTCGCCGACCTGCACGACACCGGGGACGGCACGCATGGGCGACATGCCCGAGAGGAATTCTGATGAGGACAGCGGAGATCAAGCGGCGCTTCCTGGCGCACTTCGAGGCGAACGGGCACGTGGTCGTGCCGAGCGCTCCGCTGCCCGCAATCGACGACCCGAACCTGCTGTTCATCAACGCCGGCATGGTCCAGTTCGTGCCGTACTTCCTCGGCCAGCGCACACCGCCGTACGAGCGCGCGGCAAGCGTTCAGAAGGTGATCCGCACGCCGGACATCGAAGAGGTCGGCAAGACGTCGCGGCACGGCACGTTCTTTCAGATGAACGGCAACTTCTCGTTCGGCGACTACTTCAAGGAAGGCGCGATCCCGCTCGCCTGGGAGCTGTCCACCAAGCCGGTCGACCAGGGCGGTTTCGGCCTGGACCCGGAGAAGATCTGGGCGACCGTCTACCTCGACGATGACGAGGCGATCGACATCTGGCTGCGCACCGGCGTGCCGCTGGAGCGGATCGTGCGCCGCGGCAAGAAGGACAACTTCTGGTCGATGGGCATCCCTGGCCCGGCGGGCCCGTGCTCCGAGCTCTACTACGACCGCGGCCCCGACTACGGCCCTGAGGGCGGTCCGGAGAAGGATGAGGACCGCTTCCTCGAGTACTGGAACCTCGTCTTCATGCAGTACGAGATCACCGACGTGCGCAGCAAGGAGGAGTTCCGGATCGTCGGCGAGCTGCCGGCCAAGAACATCGACACCGGCATGGGCCTGGAGCGGATCGCGTCGATCCTGCAGGGCGTCGACAACCTGTACGAGATCGACGAGGTGCGCCCGATCCTCACCCGGGCGGCCGAGCTCACCGGCAAACGGTACGGCGCGCACTCCGGCCACGCGGCGTACGAGTCGCATCCCGACGACGTACGCCTGCGGGTGATCGCCGACCATGTCCGTACCGCGCTGATGCTCATCGGCGACGGCGTGATCCCGTCCAACGAAGGCCGTGGTTATGTCCTACGCCGCATCATGCGGCGGGCGATCCGCTCCATGCGGCTGCTCGGCTGGCAGGCGCCGGCGATGCCGGAGCTGCTGCCGGTGGCGCGCGACTGCATGGCGCCGTCGTACCCGGAGCTCGCGGAGGACTTCGGGCGGATCTCGGAGTACGCGTACGCGGAGGAGGACACGTTCCTGTCCACGCTGCGGGCCGGAACCACCATTCTGGACACCGCGATCAGCGACGCGCGGCGGGCCGGAACGCCCACGTTGTCCGGCGCGCAGGCGTTCCAGCTGCACGACACGTACGGGTTCCCGATCGATCTGACCCTGGAGATCGCGGCCGAGCAGGGCCTGGAGGTGGACCAGGACGGGTTCCGCCGGCTGATGGCGGACCAGCGGTCCCGGGCCAAGGCGGACGCGGCGGCGCGCAAGACCGGGCACGTCGACCTGTCCGCGTACCGGTCGGTGCTGGACGCGGGCGGCCCGGTGGAGTTCACCGGCTACTCCGAGGTGGCGCGCGAGTCCCGGGTGCGGGCGTTGCTGAACGGCGACGGCGCGAGCCTGCCGGCGGCCGGCGAGGGTGACTACGTCGAGCTGGTGCTGGACAGCACGCCGTTCTACGCGGAGGGCGGTGGCCAACAGCCGGACACCGGCGTGATCGACGTGGGCGCGGGCCGGCTCGAGATCGTCGACGTCCAGCAGCCGGTCCCCGGCCTCATCGTGCACAAGGCGCGGGTGATCCGCGGCGAGGTGCGCGCGGGGGAGTCGGGCTTCGCGGAGATCGACGTGGTGCGGCGCAAGGCGATCTCCCGGTCGCACACCGCGACGCACCTGATCCACCAGACCATGCGCGACTTCCTCGGTGAGTCGGCCACCCAGGCCGGTTCCCTGAACGCGCCGGGCCGGCTGCGGTTCGACTTCAACACGCCCGGCGCGGTGCCACCCGCGGTGCTGCACGACGTCGAGCAGCAGGTCAACGAGGTGCTGCTGCGCGACCTCGAGGTGCACGCGTTCATCACCAGCCAGGAGGAGGCGCGCCGGATCGGCGCGATGGCGCTGTTCGGCGAGAAGTACGGCGATGAGGTGCGGGTCGTCGAGGTCGGCGACTACGCGCGCGAGCTGTGCGGCGGCACGCATGTGGCGCGCTCCGGCCAGCTCGGCGTCGTGAAGATCCTCAACGAGTCCTCGATCGGGTCCGGCGTGCGCCGGGTCGAGGCGCTCGTGGGCATCGACGCGTTCGGCTATCTGGCCCGGGAGCACCTGCTGGTGGCTCGGCTCGCCGAGCTGTTCCGGGTGCCCGGCGACCAGGTGGCCGACCGGGTGGAGCAGACCGTGACGGCGCTGCGCGACGCCGAGAAGGAACTGGAGAAACTGCGGGCGCAGATGGTGCTCGGCGGTGCCGGTGCGCTTGCCGCGCAGGCGCGTGACCTGAGGGGCGTGGCGTACGTCGGCACCGAGGCGCCGGAGGGCGCGGCGACCAACGACGTGCGGACGCTGGCGCAGGAGATCCGCGGCAAAATCGATTCCACGCGTCCCGCCGTGGTCGCGGTGGCGGCCCGGGCGAACGGCAAAGCGTCGCTGATCGTGTCGGTCAACGTGGCTGCGAAGAACCGCGGTCTGTCTGCGTCGGACCTGGTCAAGGGCGCGTTGTCGGGCCGCGGCGGTGGCAACGCCGACCTCGCGCAGGGCGGCGGCGTGCCCGCCGATCAGGTGCCGGCGCTGCTGGCCGCGGTGGAGAAGGCGGTCGGCGAGGCTGCCTGAGATGCTCCCGCGGGGTAGGCGGCTCGGCGTCGATGTCGGTAAGGTCCGTGTCGGGGTTGCGCTCAGTGACCCCGACGGGATCCTGGCCACACCGTTGGTCACGGTTCCCCGTGACATGGGTGCGGCCGCCGATTCCGTTCCCGCCGATATCGCCGAGCTCGTCCGTCTCGTGCGCGAACACGAGGCGGTGCAGGTCGTGGTGGGTCTCCCCGTTCGCCTCGACGGGTCCGAGGGGGCCGCCGCCATCGACATCCGTGCGTACGCGGAGCGTCTGGCACGTGCGGTCGGGCACGTACCGGTCGTTCTCGCGGACGAGCGGATGTCGACCGTCGTCGCAAGCCGTAGGCTGGCCGAACGTGGCGTCCGAGGCAAGCGTCAACGGGCGGTTGTCGACCAGGCAGCCGCGGTGGAGATCCTGCAGAGCTGGCTGGACGCGCAGCGGAGGCAGACATGATCGACGAGCTTGACCTCGCGTTCGACGAGCACGCCGAACGCGGACGGCCCCGGCACCGCCGGCCGCCCCGCGGCGGCAAGAAGACCGGCGCCCGGTCCGCGGTCGCGTTCCTCATGGCGTTCGTGCTGCTGGCGGTGCTCGGCGGCGGCGCGTACTTCGGCTACAACAAGATCAAGGGGTTCTTCACCGCGGCCGACTACAGCGGTCCCGGCACCGGCCAGGTCACAGTGCAGATTGCGCCGAACGCCTCGCTCACCGAGATGGGCAACACGCTTGTTCAAAGCGACGTGGTGAAGAGCACGAAGGCGTTCGTCAACGCGGCCGAGGACAACCCCAAGGGCAAGAACATCCAGTCCGGCACGTACACGATGCGTAAGCAGATGTCGGCCAAGGACGCCGTCGCGCTGATGCTCGACCCGAAGGCACGGGTGGTCAACGGCATCACGATCCCCGAGGGCAAGACGTCGTTCCAGGTGTACGCGTTGCTGTCCAAGGCGACGAACATTCCGGAGAACGACTTCAAGGCGGCCGCGAAGGACCCCGAGGCACTTGGTGTGCCGGCGTTCTGGTTCAACCGTACGGACAAGCAGAGGGTCACCAAGTCCGTCGAGGGCTTCCTGTACCCGGACACGTACGAGTTCCCGCCCGACGCGACGGCCACCGACATCCTGAGCACCATGGTCAAGCGCTTCATGACCGTGACCGAGAACATGGACTTCATCCCGACAGTCGAACGGGACCGCAAGATCAGTCCGTACGAGGCGCTGACCGTGGCGTCGCTGGCCCAGGCCGAGGCCGGCAACGAGGCGGATCTCGGCAAGATCGCTCGGGTGGCCTACAACCGCCTGTACAGCCACAACTTCCCGTGCGACTGCCTGCAGTTCGACGTCGGGATCAACTACTACTACCAGCTCACCGGACGGCCCACGAAGTCGTCGAAGCAGATGACCCAGGCGGACCTCACCGATCCGAAGAACCCGTATCGGACGCATGACAAGCCCGGTCTCACGCCGACCCCGATCAACAATCCGGGCGAGGCGGCGCTGCGCGGCGCGATGAGCCCTCCGAAAGGGCCGTGGCTCTACTTCGTGGCGATCGACAAGGAGGGCCACTCCGCGTTCGCCACCACGCTGGAGCAGCAGAACAAGAACATCGAGATCGCCAAGAAGAACGGCGTCCTGTGACCGCAACCCCTCCGGCCGCGACCCCTCGCCGCGCGACCCCTCTCCGCGCGACCCCTCTCCGCAGCGCTGTGAGCGCGACCCTTCTCCGCGATCTTGGAGTTGTGGTTGCCCTTATGGGTTTCTTGTCCATTTTTGTCCCAACCACAACTCCAAGATCGCGGGGAATGAGAGCACCGTGACCGTCGAACGCCGCGCTGCCGTGTGCGGTAAGCCCATCGCCCATTCGCTGTCCCCGGTCATCCACTCCGCCGGTTTCGCCGCGGCCGGACTGTCCGGCTGGTCGTACACCACGTTCGAGTGCGCCGAGGCCGAGTTTCCCGACCTGGTCCGCGGCCTCGGCCCGGAATGGGCCGGCCTGTCGGTGACCATGCCGATCAAGGAGGTCGCCCTCACCCTGGCCGCGTCGGCGTCGCCGGTGGCCGCCGCGATCGGCGCCGCCAATACGCTGGTACGCCG
>DATBGW010000139.1:0-39269 GCA_036557765.1 Actinoplanes sp. | reverse complement strand
GGGGGTGTACGGGGTGGGTGGGGGTGGTGCGGTTCAGTGGTCCGCCGGGCATTGCGGCGACACCGGCGGCCAGCGCCACCGTCAGGGCGGCGCCGAGGAACGCCCAGCGTGTTCCGCCCGGTTGATCGACGATGACGCCGGCGACCGCACCGCCCACGGCACTGCACCCCATCGCGACCGTGATCGCCCACGTGTACGCCTCGTTGCGGGCCGCGGCCGGCGCGATCCGGCTCACCAGATCGTTCTCGCACGTCAGAGCCGGAGCCATGGCCACTCCCCCGGCGATCAGAGCGACGGCCAGTGCGGCCGGTCCCGGCATCACGGACAGCGCCAGAAAGCCCGCGCCGATCGCCGCGAGCAGAGCGGCGTACCGCCGGCTGGCCAGCCGGGCCGGCCGGCGCGTGCCGAACCACACCCCACCGGCGATGCTGCCGGCGCTCCACAGGCCGAGCAGAACGGCACCGGGCGTACCGCCGGTGGCGGCGGGAACGCCGACCGTCACGATCCCGAAGCCGGCGCCCAGCAGGCCGATGCATGACAGCAGGGTCAGAAAGCCGGGCGCGCGAAGCGCACTCGGACGCGACGGCGACCGGCGCGTCCGCATGACCGGCAGCCACGCGATCCGGGCCGCGCCGGCCGCGGTGACGGCGGCTGCCACGCCCAGCGCCGCCGCGTGCCCGCCGGTCAGCACGGCCAGCGCGGCCACCAGCAACGGCCCGGCCACATGGACGATCTCGAACAGCGACGTCTCCGCGGCCAGCGCGGCCGACCGGATCGGGTGACCCTCGGGAGTGAGATGCGCCCAGGCGCCGCGGATCGCACCGGTCAGTGGCGGGTACGTGGCACCGGCCACCGTGGACAGCAGCAGGACCAGCCCGAGTGGGCGGGCCAGCGCCGCGCCGGCCAGCGCCACGGCGTGTGCCGGCGCGGTACGGAGCAGGATGCGGGCCGGACCGATCCGGTCGGAGAGCCGCGCCACGAGCGGGTTGGCAACCGCCCCGGCCAGCGCGTACGTTCCCGCCGCCAGCCCGCCGGCGGCGTACCGGCCGGTGGCGTCCGCGACCAGCAGGAGCAGCGCGATCGGCGTCATCCCGATGCCGAGCCGGGCGAGCACCCCCACCCCCAGAAGGGTCGGGGCGCTCGGTACCAGCCACACCGCTCGATACCGGCCCATCCCCTCCACCGCCCGTCCCGTGCCCGTCCCTGTACAGGGCCTATGGGCAAGGAGTGGACCGGGGTACGGCCGGAATACGGACGCTTATCCGACAGCGAGCTCGGCTTGACGCAACCGGTCCGCGGCGCGGCGGTCGGCACGGGCCATCGGCCCGGCCGGGATCGCGGCCACCAGCGCGGCGACGGCCAGCACGGCGGACGCGAACGCGAACGCCCACGGCAACCCGCCGGGGTGATCGACGATCGTCCCGGCGATCGCTCCGCCGGCCGCGCTGCCGGCGACCGAGACGGTCACCACCCAGGTGTATGCCTCGTTCAACATCGCCGCCGGAGCGATCCGGCCGACCAGGTTGTTCTCCACGGTCAGCGCGGGTGCGATGGTGGCACCACCGATCACGAGCGCGGCACCCAGCGACAGCGGGGTCGGCATGAACGCGAGCACCAGGAAGCTCCCGGCGACCGCGGACAGCAGCCAGGCGAACTGGCGCGGCAGCGACATCGCCGGCCGCCGGGTGCCGAACCAGATGCCGCCGATCGCGCTGCCCACACCCCAGATGCCCAGCAGCACGCCGCCGAGCCCGTTGCCGCCGCCGTGATGCGCCGCGTAGGCCGGGATGATCACACCGGCCGCGCCGAACGCGGTGCCGAGGGCCGCCACGCACACCATCAGCGCCGGAAAGCCGCCGACCCGGAGCGGGCCGAGGCCGCGGGCCACGGCGGTGAGGTCGTGCCGAACTCCACGCCGCATGATCGGCAGGCGGGCGATCCAGCCCGTACCGATCAAGGTGACCACGGCGGCGAACACCAGCGCGGCGGCGGGGTCGCCGGTCAGCACGACGAACGCCGCCACCAGCATCGGACCGAGGACGAAGACCAGCTCGAAGAGCGAGGTCTCGGCGGCCATGGCGGCCGCTCGGAGGTGACTGCTGCCGGTGCCCGGTGCGGTGGTGTCCGTCCAGGCCCGCCGGATCGCTGCGGTGAGCGGCGGGTACGTTCCGCCGGCGAACGCGGAGGCGATGAAGATCAGCGGAAGTGCCGCCGCGCCGCCTTGGACGGCGAACAGCAGGCCGATCAGCCCGAGCGGGTGGAGCACGGCCGTGGCCAGCAGGATCGGGCTCGCGCCGATGCGGTCGGCGAGCCGGCCCGCCACCGGACTGAGCGCGGCGCCGGCCAGCGCGAAGATGCCGCCGGCGAGACCGGCTGCCGCGTACCGGCCGGTGGCCTGCTGAACCAGCAGCAACAGTGCGAGCGGCGTCATGCCGATGCCGAGCCGGGCGATCACGCCGACGATCAACAGGACCCGGGCACCGGGCATCGTCCACACACCAAGGTATTGACGCAACGCGGTCACGGGTCCACCTCCACGATCATCGGTAACGGGCGAAAAGGCCTGCTGAACCTAACGCCGTGGAGGTGCGGGACTCATCCGAAATAGAGCGGCCTGTCATGGAGGTCACCCCATGACAGGCCATCGAGCTCTTGCCGATCTTGGAGTTGTGGTTGGATCGAATATGTCCTCATCGGACAAAAAGGCAACCACAACTCCAAGATCGCGGGGAAGGGGATGGGGGTCAGCGGGCGTATCGCACCGGGCCGGTGCCGGTCACGGCGGCCAGCTCGTGCAGCCGGCGGATCCGCTCCTCCATCGGCGGGTGCGTCGAGAACAGCGACGCCATCCCGCCGCCCCGGAACGGGTTGGCGATCATCAGGTGCGCCGAGCTGGTCAGCTGGCCCTCGGCCGGCAACGGCAGGCGCTGGGTACCGTACTGGATCTTCTGTAGCGCACTGGCCAGTGCCAGCGGGTCGCGGGTCAGCGTCGCGCCGGACGCGTCCGCCTGGTACTCGCGGTTACGGCTGATGGCGAGCTGGATGACGCTCGCGGCCAACGGGCCCAGGATCAGCATGAGCAGCAGCGAGACAGGGTTCGGCGAGTCCTCGTCGTCACCGCCGCCGAGCGGCAGGAAGATCGCCAGCTGGGCCAGCATCGTGATGATGCCGGCAAGCGCCGCGGCGACGCTCGAGATGAGGATGTCCCGGTTGTACACATGGGACAGCTCGTGCCCGATGACGCCGCGCAGCTCGCGCCGATCCAGCAGCTGGGTGATGCCCAGGGTCACGGCGACCGCGGCGTTCTGCGGGTTGCGGCCGGTCGCGAACGCGTTCGGCTGCATCGACGGGCTCACATATAGCCGCGGCATCGGCTGGCCGGCCTCGGTCGCGAGTTCGCGGACGATCTGGTAGAACGCGGGAAACTCCGCCTCGCTGACCGGCCGCGCCCGCATGGCCCGCAGCGCGATCTTGTCGGAGAAGAAGTAGCTGCCGACGTTCAGAGCCAGCGAGATCATGACGGCGAACACCAGTCCGCCGGTGCCGCCGAGCCAGTAGCCGACGGCGAGAATCATGGCGGTGAGCAGACCCAACAAAGCGGCCGTCTTGAGGCCGTTGTGATGGCGATGCACGTTGTCTCCTTCAGCATGCGGGCCGGTGAGCCCACATCCCAGTGAACGTCGATCCGCTTGGAATTCATCCACCGTTGACTGTGAGATGCCTGTGCGCTCGCTGAACGCAGCTCCCTCCGCCGATCTTGGAGTTGTGGTTGGCACGAATGGGCCCGAAAGCCGCAAAAGGGCAACCACAGCTCCAAGATCGCGGAGGTTCTTTGGAGCGGCGTCTTCAGCTCAGGGCGTTGAAGAGGAGCTGGGGGGCGAAGCCCAGGACCACGGCCACGCCGGCCGCGGCTACCAAAGCAGCCGCCACCGGCCAAGTGACCGGCAGCTTCGGGGGGCGCAGATCGGCCACCGCCAGGCCGACCGGGCCCGCGTACGGGACGGCCGCCACCCGGATGTAGTAGGCGAGGGCGATCACGGCGTTCACCGCCACCACCCCGGCCAGCCAGCCCCAGCCGGTGTCGATGAGCGAGTCCACGATCGTGACCTTCGCGAACAGGCCGGCCAGGCCGGGCGGCAGCCCGGCCAGGCCGGCCAGCGCCAACACGAACGCGGCGCCCAGCCACGGCGACCGCCGGGCCGCGCCGCGATAGGCCACGATCTCGCCACCATCGGCCCCGGGTGGGCGCAGCGCCACCACGACACCGAACGCCAGCAGTTCCAGCACCACGAAGAACCCCGCGTACGCGATCGCGGCCACCACGCCGCTTCCGCCGGCCACCAGCGGCGCGAGGATGTACCCCGCCTGGGCCACCGACGACCACGCCAGCAAACGGACCATCCGGGTCTGCCGCAGCGCCACGAGGTTCCCGACCGTCATGGTCAGCACCGCCAGTACCGCGAGCAGCGGACCGGTGTCCACCCGCGGCACGACCGCCACCAGTGCCAGGACGCCGCCGAGCTTGGACGCGGTCGACAGATAGGCGGCGATCGGCAGCGGCGCGCCGTCGTACGTCGGCGGCGCCCACGCGTGCAACGGGACCGCTGCAACCTTGAACGCGAAGCCGATCACCACCAGCGACATGCCGACCGTGCCGAGCGGCGCCAGCGGGCCGGTCGCCTGGTGCAACAGTGCCAGGTGCAACGCGCCGGTGGACGCGTACAGCAACGCCGCGCCGAGCAGGGCGATCGCCGTCGAGATGACGCTTACAAGCAGGAATGTGACGGCGGCGGACGCGCCGGCCGTCGTCGGCCGCTCCCGCGGCGCGAACCGGCGCAGGCCGACCAGCACGTACAGCGGCAGCGTGAGCGTTTCCAGCCCGACGATCAGCGTGATCAGGTCGCCCGCGTACCCGATCACCACGCCACCGGTCATCGAGCTCACCAGCAGGAAGCACACCTCGCCGGCGGGGGCCGTGCCCGCGCGGAGCGCGGGCACGGACAGCGCCAGCACCCCGAGCGTCAGCCCCGCGAACAGCACCGCCACGGTCGCGGCCCGCGGGGCGGGCACCCACGAGCACGCCGTCCCCACACAGAACGTTGCAGGCCGGCTCGCGCTGACGGCCGCGGCCACCGCGGTCACGGTCGCGCCCACCGCCGCGGTGCCGATGACCGGGCCCCGCCGGCCGGTGACCAGGTCCGCGATCAGCACCAGCAGGGCGGCGGCGGCGGCCGCGTAGAGCGGCAGCAACGCGGCGTGGTCGATGGGCTGGGTCACCGCACCACCTCGGTGAGCGCGGCGATCGGATCGGCCGTCGCGGCCAGCACCAGCGCCGGCGCCAGCCCGATCGCCAGGGCCAGCCCGACGAGCGGTGCCCAGGCCGCCCATTCCACCCCGGACACCCGTGGCTGCGGGAGGTCGCGGACCGCGGGGCCGGCCGGTCCGTGGGTGACCCGTCGCAGGAGGCGCAGGAAGTACGCCGCGGTGAGCGCCCCGCCGAGGGCGGCGATCACGGCCAGCGCGATCCACAGGTCGCCGCCCCGCCGCACGGACGCCAGCACGGCGAACGCCTCGCCCCAGAACCCGGCCAGACCGGGCAGGCCAAGGGAGGCGATCGCGGCGAATCCGAGCAGCCCGGCCAGCCGCGGAGCGGTCTCCCGCAGCCCGCCCAGCGCGGCCAGGTGGCCGGTGTGCGCGCGGTCCTTGATGGCCCCGGCCAGGAAGAACAGCAGTCCGGTGATCACGCCGTGTGCCACGTTGCCGATCAGCGCCGCCTGCACACCGGTCACCGTCAGCGTCGCGATGCCGAGCAGGACGAATCCCATGTGGCTGACGCTGGAGTACGCGATCAGCCGTTTCAGCTCGGTCAGGCGCAGGCACACCAGGGATCCGACGACGATCGCCGCCACCGCCAGCACGCCGATCACCGGCGCCGCCCACGCCGCGCCGAGCGGCGCCACACCCACGCCCACCCGGATCAGGCCGTACGTGCCCATCTTGAGCAGCACGCCGGCCAGGATCACGGACCCGACCGTCGGCGCCTCGGTGTGCGCGTCCGGCAGCCAGGTATGCAGTGGCCACAGCGGCGCCTTGACCGCGAACGCGACAGCGAACAGCGCGAAGGCGGCGTACTGGGTACGCGTGGACAATCCCAGACCGCCGGCCAGCGCCATCATGTCGCCGGTGCCGGCCGCCACCACCACGGTCAGCACGCCGAGCAGCAGCAGGACCGAGCCGAACAGCGTGTAGAGCACGAACTTGCGGGCCGCCCGCCGGCGCTCCAGCCCACCCCAGCCGGCGATCACCGCGTACATCGGCAGCAGTACGACCTCGAAGAAGATGAAGAACAACACCAGGTCGAGCGCCAGGAACGTGCCGACGATGCCGACCTCGAGGACCAGCAGCAGCGCCGCAAGCACCCGACCCGGGCCGCCGTCGGGGACGGTGCGGACCGTGTACAGGCAGCAGAGCAGCGTCAGCAGCCCGGTCAGCACGATCAGCGGGTACGAGAGGCCGTCCACGCCGAGGTGGAAGTCGATGGTCAGGGCGGGCACCCAGGCGACGTTGAGTTCGGCCCACGGCCGGATGGACGGCACGCCCGCGCCGTACGAGAACCAGGTGGCGTTGCGGCTCACCCCCAGCAGGACGGTCAGGACGAACGTCACCGCGGCGATTGCCGCGGCCACCTGGCGCGCGGTCCGGTCCCGGTGCGCCGGGAACAGCGCGACCACGAGCGCGCCGACCGCCGGCACGGCCAGCACGGACACGAGCAGGACGCCGTTCATGTCGCGGCCCCGTAGATCGCGGCGGCCACGCCGAGCAGCAGCGCGCCGGTGAACACCGCCGTGGTCGCCCACGGCAACGCGGCGCGGTGGACGGCGGCGACCCGCGCTCCGAGCTGCGTCGTGGACGCGCCGGTGCCGTCGACCGCGCCGTCGACCACTGTTTCGTCCACGCTGCGGACCAGACCGGCGAGCGCGTACACCGGCCGGACGACCAGGCGATCCTGCACGGCGTCGAGGTAGAAACCGTTCGCGAACACCGGACGCAACGGACCGAGCGCTCTGGCCGGGTCGGCGGCGGGCGCGGCCCGCCAGAGCCACCATGCCGTCCCCGCGCCGAGCACCAGCAGCACGAGCGGAAGCACGATCGACACACCGAGGTGCGGCGCCTCCAGCTCCAGTGCCGTCCGGAACGCGGGCAGGAACGCCGCAAGCCCCCGCACCGCGGCGGCGACCGCGAGCAGCATCACCGGCCACAGCATCACCGCGGGCGGGTCGTGCGCCGTGACGGCGGTCCGGGCCACGCCGAAGAACGTCCTGAGCAGCAGCCGCGTCGCGTACCAGGCGGTGATCGCGACACCGGCGAGCGCGGCGATCCACACCATCCAGCCCACCCAGGCGGGCGCCGGGCCGCCACCCTCGGTGGCGTGCGCTGCCGCCACCAGGACGTTCTCCTTGGACCAGAAGCCGGACAGCGGCGGTACCCCGGCCAGGGCGCCCAGGCCGATCGCCATCGACCAGAACGTCACCGGCATGTCCTTGCGCAGGCCACCCATCCGGGACATCGAGTTCGTGCCGACGGCGTGGATGACCGCGCCGGCAGCAAGGAACAGCAGCGCTTTGAACGCGGCGTGGGTCAGGAGGTGGAACAGCGCGGCGCCGGGCGATCCGACGGCGAGCGCACCGGTCATGTAGCTGAGCTGGGACACTGTGGACCAGGCCAGCACACGTTTGATGTCGTCCTCGGCGGTGGCCGCCAACGCACCAAGCAACAGCGTCACGGCCGCCATCACGCCGAGCACGGCGAGCGCCGCCGGAGCGTGTTCGAACAGCGGGTACAACCGGAACACGACGTAGACGCCGGCCGCCACCATGGTCGCGGCGTGGATCAGCGCGGAGATCGGGGTGGGGCCGGCCATCGCGTCCGGGAGCCACGTGTGCAACGGGAACTGGGCGCTCTTACCGGCGACGCCGGCCAGCAGCAGGAGCACCGCCGCAGTGAGTGTCCCGGAGGGATAGTCGTGCGCGAGCACGGTTGAGATCCGCGTGGTGCCGGCCCCGACGGCGAGCACCACGACACCGAGCAGAAATCCGACGTCACCGACGCGGGTCACCAGGAACGCCTTGACCGCGGCGGCCGGCGCGTCCGGCAGGCGCCGGTCGTGCCCGATCAGGAGGTATGAGCAGGCGCCCATCACCTCCCAGCCGATCAGCAGCAACAGGAGGTCCCCGGACGTGACGACCAGCAGCATCGCGCCGGTGAACAGGCTCACCTGCGCGGCGTACGGGGCGTACCGGGGATCGTCGTGCAGGTACCCGATCGAGTAGACCTGCACGGCCAGCGCGACCACCGCGACGGCGATCGCCACATACAACGCCGCCGGCCCGAGCGACGTGCCGAGGGTCACGGTGATGTCGCCGAACCGCACCCAGATCCGGCTCGACTCCACAATGCCGTTCTCCGCGAACAGCAGGATCACCGCGACGGCGAGGACGATGGCGGCGCCGGCCACGCCGAGCGCGGCGGCCGCGCGCCGTACCCTCCGGTCGCCGTCGCCGGGCGTCAGCAGCAGCCCGATCAGACCCAATGCCAGCGGTACGCCCGGCAGCAGCGCGCCCGCACTCATTGCGGGACCTTTTCGTCATCCAGCCGCACCTCGTCGACCGCGACCGCGTGCCGCACCCGGTAGTACTGCAGCACGATGGCGAGCCCGACCCCCACCTCGGCGGCGGCCAGCACGATGACGAACAGGGCGAAGACCGCGCCCGCGTGCGCGCCGGTGCCGCGGACGGTGACGTCGGCGGTCACGAAGATGACGTTTACCGCGTTGAGCATCAGCTCGACCGCCATGAGCACGAGGATCGCGTTGCGGCGCCGCAGCACGCCGTAGACGCCCAGCCCGAAGAGCAGGGCGCCCGTGAGATACGGGATGACGGCATGCATCAGTGGGTGTCCGCCTCCGCGTTCCGACGCGCCCCGATGTCCGGCCGGGACAGCACGATCGCGCCGACCAGGGCCGCCAGCAGCAGGATCGACAGCACCTCGAACGGCAGCACCCAGGCGCCGAAGATCTCCCCGCCCATCTGGGCGGCCGTGCCGGGCACCGGCAGCGGATACAGGGTCCAGTGGAACGCGCCGACCAGCAGCGCGGCGAGACCGAGACCCACGCCGGCGCCGATGATCGCGGCCGCCCAGGCCGGCCGGTCGAGATCTCCCGACGGGCCGATCGGGGCGCGGGTCAGCATCACCGCGAACAGCAGCAGCACCACCACCGCGCCGACGTACACCAGCACCTGGACCCAGGCCACCAGCTCGGCGCCGAGCACGAGGTAGAGGCCGGCGACCGAACCCAGGCTCACCACCAGGTACAGGCCGGCGCGGACCAGATGCGTGCTGGTCACGACGAGGGCGCCGGAGCCGACCGCGATGACGCCGAGCGCGAGCAGCAGCGCGTCCGCGACGGTCATGTTGGCGATGGTCACGTCTCCGGCTCCTCGCCCGGCGGCGGCGCAGCGGCCTCGGGAGGTTCGGACGCCGGCCGGGAAGGCGGTACACCCTGCTCTGCGGTTGGGCGCACCGGCGCCCGTACCCCCGCGGCGGTCTTGGCGGCGGTTGGCGTGCCCGGGCCGGCGGCCTTGCGCGCGGCGGTGGCCTCCTCTTTCGACGGCTCGCCGATCGGGTCGTGCGGCGGCGGCGGCGGAACGGACGGCATCCAGTCGCCGAGGCGGTCCTTGTCGTGCAGCAGGTTACGGATGTCGTACTCGGCGTACTCGAATTCGGGGGTCCAATAGAGCGCGTCGAACGGGCAGGCCTCGATGCAGATGCCGCAGTACATGCAGAGGGAGAAGTCGATGTCGAACCGGTCGAGCACGTTGCGCTGCCGGGGCCGCGCCGCGCCGGGGACAACGACCTCCTCCTTGTGCGAGTCGATGTAGATGCACCAGTCCGGGCACTCGCGGGCGCACAGCATGCAGACCGTGCAGTTCTCCTCGAGCAGCGCGATGACGCCGCGGGAGCGGGGCGGGAGGTCCGGCTCGACGTCCGGGTACTGGCGGGTGGTCGAGCGCCTGGTCATCGTCCGGAAGGTGACCGCGAGCCCGTTGAGCAGACCCTTGCCCTGCCCGTGCCGCTCCCCGTTGTCAGTCACAAGGCCCTATCCTGCCCCGTCCGTCCACGGTGCGGGAACACACCCCCTCAGATCTTGCAGTACCGTGACGTTCGCAGGCTCGCGATGACCGCTGCGCTGCCGTACAGACCACCGGGGCACGTCTGGAGCACCGATGATCTCGACTCTCTGCCCGAGGACGGCGTGCGCCGCGAGTTGCTCGACGGCGCGCTGCTCGTGTCCCCGTCGCCCACATCGGTCCACCAGATCATCGCTATGCGCCTGATGGTGGCGCTGGAGCAGAGCTGCCCGCGGGCGTATGAAGTGACGCAGGCCGTCGAGGTGCGGATCAGCCCGCGGCGGTCGTTCATCCCCGACGTGCTGGTGGTCACCGACGAGGCGGCCCAGCGGGCCCTGCATCGCTTCGCGCCACACGAGGTCGTCCTCGCCGTGGAGATCGTCTCGCCGACCTCACAGAGCATGGACCGGATCACCAAGCCGGCGCTCTACGCCCGGGCGGGCATCCCGTACTACTGGCGGATCGAGACCGACGGCGGCATCGTGGTGCACGCTCACAAGATCGATCCTGCGCACGAGGTGTACGAGCCCGTCGGGGCATTCGGCGAGATCATCGGTACGCCGGAGCCGTGGCCGATCGAGATCCCGATCAGCGCGCTGACCCCTCGCTACTTCTAGGTCAGCACCTTTACGACCGCGGTCAACACGAGCTGAGCCAGCGCTACCGGGACCAGCACCAGCCAGCACAGACGTTGCAGCTGGTCCTCGCGCAGCCGCGGGTAGGTGACCCGCAGCCAGATGATCAGGAACGACACCGCGAACACCTTGATCAGCGTCCAGAGCCAGCCGAGCTGTTCGGCGAACGGGCCGTGCCAGCCGCCCAGGAACAGCACGGTGGTGAGCGCGGCGATCACCACGATGCCGACGTACTCGGCTAGCAGGAAGAACGCGAAGCGCAGACCGGTGTACTCGGTCATGTAGCCGAACACCAGCTCGGAGTCGGCGATCGGCATGTCGAACGGCGGCCGCCGGATCTCCGCCACCCCGGCGACGAAGAACACCACCGCGGCGGGCAGCTGCCAGAGCAGCCACCACGGCGACCACGCCGCCACGATGCCGGGCAGACTCAGCGTGCCGGCGGCCATCGCGACGCTGGCCGCGGCGAGCACCAGCGGCAGCTCGTACGCCAGCAGCTGTGCCGCCCCGCGCAGGCCGCCGAGCAGGCTGTACTTGTTGGCCGACGCCCACGCCGACATGAGCACGGCGACCACGCCGACGCCGAGCACTGCGAGCACGAAGAACAGCCCGACGTCCAGGGCCTGGGCGACCAGGCCACCGGGTCCGAGCGGAATGGCGACCAGGATCAGCAGGTACGGGAACAGCGCGACGAGCGGCGCGAGCCGGAACACGCTCCGATCCGCCTGGCCCGGGGTGATGTCCTCCTTCTGCACGAACTTAACGCCGTCGGCGATGAGCTGCGCCCAGCCGTGGTACGCGCCGGCGTACATGGGGCCGAGGCGGCCCTGCATGTGCGCCATCACCTTGTGTTCGACCTGGCCGACGACCAACGGTAGGAGGAGGAAGCCGGCGACGACCGCGATGACCCGGATGGCCAGGTCCAGCCAGAGCGGCATCAGTCGCCCTCCCCGTCGAGCGGCGTCGCCGGGGGCTGGGGGGCGGACCGGTCGGGTCGCTCCGGCCGTTCTTCAGCGGTCGGTCTCGCCGGGGGCTCTCCTGTGGTCGGCCTCGCCGGGCGCTCTCCTGTGGCCGGCCTCGCTGGCCGCTCCGACCGCTCCGGCCTTGCCGGACGCTCCGGCCGCTCTCCGGCAGCCGGCGGGGCGGGACGCTCGGATCGTTGCCTATGCGCAGGGCGCTCAGGCCTTTCGCCCCCCGCCGGGCGGCCCGGGCGTTCGCCGGGTGCGCGCCGGGCCGGGGTCTCCGGTGGCGGCACCTTGCCCTTCAGCGGTCCCCATTCGTTCGGGTCGGGGACGCCGGGCGGACGCATCGGGGCGCGCTTGGCTGCCCCGGACTCCGACTCGCCCGGTTCCTTGGCGCCCGGCCACGCCTTCGCGACGCGGGACGCGAGCACGAACTCCTTGCGCAGCGGGTGGCCCTCGAACGCCGGCGGCAGCAGCAGCGGCCGCAGGTCCGGGTGCGCGGCGAACGTGATGCCGAACATCTCGAACGTCTCCCGCTCATGCCATGCGGCACCGGGGAACAGGTCCACGATCGACTCCACAGCCGGGTTGTCCCGCGGCACCCGGCAGCGGATCAGGACGCCGTGCTTGGCGGCCGTCGACCACAGATGTGCCACGACGGTGAAGCCCTCGTCGAGCTCGTCCACGGCCGAGAGCCAGTCGAAGAAGTCGCAGCCCAGCCCGCCCGGCTCCCGAGCCGCCACAATCGCGGCCCGCCAGGCCGCCACCGGCACGTCGACGACGGCGCGTTCGTGTCCCGGCCCGCCGCCGGACACACCCGCGATCGGCGGGACGGCGTCGCCGCCGCTCGCGAGCAGCGTGATCATCCGCTCGCCGACCTCTTCGGGCGTCATGCGGGAGATCCTAGAGTCCCGCCGCACCCGCCGTGGGCGCACGTCCGCCGCTCACTTTCTTCCCGCCGATCCCGCCTAGCCCTCCCGCCGATCCCGCCTTCCCCCGCCGATCTTGGAGTTGTGGTTGGCGCAAAAGCGGACGAGGCACCCATAAGGGCAACCACAACTCCAAGATCGCGGGGAAGGGGCGGGCGGCGGCTTTGCTCAGGCCAGGGCGGGGAGGCGGTTGTTGCGGAAGAGGTCGACGAAGTCCTGGTGGTCCTCGCGGGCCTGATCTCCGTAGCGGTGCGCGAAGTCCACCAGATGCGCGACGAACCCGGCCTCGTCCTTGTCGACCTCGGCCACGATCGCCTCTTCGGTGGAGAAGTCCACGAGGTCGTGGCTGGACTCGTCGTCGGCGACCGAGTGCATCCGGGCCACCGCACGGCCCAGGTCCGCGACCACCCCGGTCAGCTCTTCCGGTTCGTTGACGTCGGACCAGTCCAGGTCGGCGGCGTACGGGGACACTTCGGCGACCAGCTGCCCCACATCGTTCAACTCGGTGAAGCCGAGCCACGGATCGGCGTGTGCCTGCAGCGCCCGCTGCGACTCGGCGGTCCGGTGGCCCTGATGCCGGAAGTAAGCACGGACCCGTTCGTCGTCGATCCAGCGCGCGACCGCCGGGACCTGCGCCTGCTTCATGTAGATGATCACGTCGTTCTCGAGCGCCTGGGTGTTGCCCTCAAGCAGCAGGTTGTATGACGGCAGCCCCGCGGAGCCGATCCCCACGCCCTTGCGGAGCACGATGTCCTTGATGTTGGTGGCGACGGACCGGTGTGCCGGCAGCGTCGCGAGATACCGGTCGAACGCCTCGCACACCGTTTCGTGCACGTCCTTATCGACTTCGAAGGTACCGTCGCCCAGCGAGAATCGGCGCTCGTACTCGTCGATCGTGGTCTGCGCCGCGAGCAGGTCGACGCGGGTGTTGAGTCGTGCCTGCTGCAACACCCGCCGCAGCACACCGGTCGCGTTCTCCAGCGTGATCGAGCCGATCGCGTCGTCGCCGCCGGCTGCGATGGCCCTCAGCTCGATCAGGTACGACCGGGCGAACGCGGTCACCAGCGCGGAGATGCTGTCGTCGGACAGCGCTTTGGCGTACCCGATGAGCGCCACGCTGGCCGCGAACCGCTTGAGGTCCCAGGAGAACGGTCCGACGTACGCCTCGTCAAAGTCGTTGACGTTGAACACCAGCCGCCCGGACGAGTTCATGTACGTGCCGAAGTTCTCCGCGTGCAGGTCACCGTGTATCCACACCCGGCTGGTCCGGTCGGTCAGGAAGCTCGAATCGGCGTACGCGCCGGTCATGTCGGCGTAGAACAGTGACGCGCTGCCGCGGTAGAAGGCGAACGGCGAGGCGGCCATCTTGCGGAACTTGCGCCGGAACGCGGCTGGGTCGAGCGCCATGAGCTCGCCGAACTCCCGGCTCAGAACATCGATGATGAAGTCCGCCCGCGATTGTGCGCCCATGAACGGGAAGGCTATCGGGGTGGTGCCACCAGGGGTGCCGTCAACGAGGCGGCATCCCGCGCGAGCGGGTCCGGACGAGCCACGCCACCAGGTCCGGACTGTTCCCCGGCGATCTTCTCCTGGAGCCGCATGATCCCGTGCAGCAGCGCCTCCGGCCGTGGCGGGCACCCGGGCACGTACACGTCGACCGGAATGAGCTGATCGACGCCCTTGGTGACCGAGTACGAGTCCCAGTACGGGCCGCCGCAGTTCGAACAGGACCCGAACGAGATCACGTACTTCGGCTCGGGCATCTGGTCGTACAGCCGGCGGATGGCGGGCGCCATCTTGTCCGTGACCGTGCCGGACACGACCATGAGGTCCGCCTGGCGGGGACCGTGCGCGAACGGGATGACACCCAACCGGATGAAGTCGTGCCGTCCCATGCTGGATGCGATGAACTCGATCGCGCAGCACGCCAGCCCGAAGTTGAAGACCCAGAGCGAATACCGGCGCCCCCAGTTCAGTACGAACCGGATCGGCTCTCCGAGCACTCCTGGCAATGCGACCACGCCGCCAACCTACTTCGTCATTCCGACGGCCGCTGCAACAGGCTGAGGAAGCCGGTGAGCAACGCTTCGCGCAGAGCCGGCGGTGCGGCGTTGAGCAGCGTGTTGACCGGGGCCATCCGGCCGAAGTCGCCGCCGCTGAGTCCGAGCCGGTCCGCGAGGTCGGCCACCAGCTCCGGCGTGACGTCTTGCGGGGTCAACGACATCAAGGGCGGCTCGACCGGACGTTGAGCACGCGCCGCCGCGACGGCGAGGGACAGGTCCGCCGCGAAATCCCCCGCGGTCGGGCCGACCGCCGCGGTCACGGTGAGGTGAATCGTCGGCGGAAAGTGTCCGCACGCCAGCTGCGGCTGGGTGTGCCAACCTCGAACGGCCAGCTCGTCCGCCAGCTGGAAGAGATCCACATCGGTGGCGGCGAAGCACACGACGCTGGTCTCCGGTGGTGCGAACATCTCTACGCCGTCGACGGCGTCCACGGCGGCGGCGAGCGTCGCCACCGCGGTCCGCGTGGTCTCGGCGAGCGCGAGATACCCGGCGTCGCCGATGTGCCGGACGGTGGCCAGGGCCGCAGCGATCGGGCCGCCGGACCGGGTGGACGCGACCACCGGGTTGACCATCGTGTAGCCGGGCCAGTCCGCGTACGCGAAGTACTGCGGCATCCGCAGCGCCTCATCGCGGTGCAGCAGCACCGAGACGCCCTTCGGCGCGTACGCGTACTTGTGCAGGTCGACGGAGATGCTCGTGACGCCGGCCACGGAGAGATCGAACGGCGGCAGGTCGGCGCCGAGCCGGCGCAGGTACGGCAGGACCCATCCGCCGAAGCAGGCGTCCACGTGGAACCGGACACCGCGCGCCTCGGCGACCGCCGCGAGGGCCGGGATCGGGTCGACCACGCCGTGCGGGTAGGACGGCGCCGATGCGGCCATCAGCACCGTGTCCGGGCCGATGGCGACCGCCATCGCGGCCGGGTCGGCGCGCAGGTCCGGCCCGACATTGACGACGTCGAGTGCCACCCGCAGGTAGTGCGCCGCCTTGGCGAACGCGGCATGGGCGGTGGCCGGGACGACCATCCGCGGAAGCACCACGTCGGGCCGGCCGTCGCGGGCAGCCTTGACCGCCAGCAGAAGCGACTCGGTGCCACCGCCGGTCACGCTGCCCACCGTGCCAGGTCCCCCACCGAGCAGCCGGGCGGCCGCCGCGACCAGAGCGTTCTCCATGGCGAGCAGCGACGGGAACGCGGTCGGGTCCAGTCCGTTCACCGCGGCGGAGATCGCGTGTGCGGCTCCGGCCAGCTCGTCGAGGCCTCTCAATCCCGGGTCGTACACATACGCGAACAGCCGCCCGCCATGGGTGGGCAGGTCGGCGGCACGTAGCTCACGCAGCTCGGCGAGCACCTGCTCGGCCGGAACACCCTCGTCCGGCAACGCGTCGATCATGTGGCGACGGTAGCGGTCCGACGTCGGTGGCGTCCGGTCGCCTGTGGATAACCCTCGGCTGTGGATAACTCATGGCGCCCGTTCCGGCACTGGCACCATGGGCGACCGGAACGTCATCCGACGGACGGGGGCACATGAACGGCATCAGAGCGCGGGCCAGCGTCACGGTACGGCCCGAGCAGACCGACCGCGGCGCCGACCAGCACGGCCGGGACCACGCTGAAGCCCAGCAGCACGCCGAGGCGGGCCGTGGCGTCCTGGGCGGCCGCCGTGCCGGTCGACGACGACACGTATCCGAAGAGTTGCAGGATCAGCGCGTAGATACCGGGGCCCAGCGCCAGTCCGAGCGTCTCCCCGGCGGTCCACAGGCCGGTGAAGACCCCGGCCTGGCGGCGGCCGGTCCGCTCGGTGTCCAGCCCGATGCAGTCCGCCAGCATGGCCAGCGCGAACACCTGCTGACCGGCGTACCCGACGCCGATGACGGCCGTGGTCACGTACACGAGGACGGCCGGCACCACCGGCGCCGTCAGCAGCGCGAGCCCGCCGGCCGCGAAGAGCAGCGACGCCACGACGAGCGAGCGCAGTTTGCCGAGCTTCCGGCCGGCGCGCGTCCACAACGGCATGACCAGCAGCGCCGGGCCGACGAACGCGGCGAACAGATAAGTGGCGCCGGTCGCATCGCCGATGACGTGTGCGGCGAAGAACTGGACGCCGGCCAGCATCGTCCCGATGCCCGCGGCCTGGACCACGAACGCGATCAGCAGTGCCCGGAACGGCCGGTTTCCGGCCGCCACCGCGAGCTGCGCCCGCAGGGTGGGTTCGGACTCCGGCGCGATCCGGGACTCGGCGCGGCGCGTGCCGAAGTACGTGGCGAGCGTGCCCACGACGATCAGCCCGGCGACGAACGCACCGGCCCATCGGTGGCCGGTCCGGCCGCCGCCGGTCGCGTTCACCACCAGCGGCGCCAGCGCGCCGGAGACCAGGATGGCCAGCGCGAGCACGGCGATACGCCAGCTCATGACGCGGGTCCGCTCCGCGTAGTCCGGGGTCAGCTCGGCGGGCATGGCGACGTACGGCACCTGGAACAGGGCGTACGCCGTGGCGGTGGCCAGGAAGGCCACGGCGACGTACATCCCGGCTGCCGCGCCCGGCCGAAACGGACCGGCGAACATGGCCGCGAACAGCACGGCCACCGCCAGGCCACCGCCGAGCAGGAACGGCCGGCGGACACCGCGGCGGTCGGACAACCGGCCGGCCACCGGATTCGCCACCACGTCCCACGCCTTCGGCACCAGCACCAGCAGTCCGGCCACACCCGCGGCGACCCCCAGCGTGTCCGTGAGGTACGGCAGGAGCAGCAGGCCCGGCACGGTGCCGAACGCGCCCGTGACCAGCGAACCGAGCGCGTACCCGGCCAGCACCCGGCGCGGCAGGGCGGTAGGCGCCCGTACGTCGGCGGAGGGACCGGCGGCCGTCATGCCAGCGGATGTTAACCAACCGGCGAGCGCGGGGCCTACGCTTCGCCGAATGGAACGGCAAAGGGGCGTCGCGGCCGGTGTGGCGGCGAGCCATCCCATGACCGCCGAGGTCGGTGTGCAGGTGCTGCGCGCCGGCGGGACGGCGGCGGACGCGGCGGTGGCCGCGGTTCTGACCTGCTGCGTGGCCGAGACCATCTACACGGGCCTGGGCGGCGGCGGGTTCGCGACCTACTTCGACGCGGCCACCGGCGAGGTGACGTGCCTCGATTTCTTCGTCGCGGTGCCCGGCACGGACGGCGACCGGCAGCCCGGGCCGATGATCGCGGTGGACGTGTTCTTCGGCGGGATGCCGCAGGTGTACTCGATAGGCGCCGCCAGCGTGGCGGTTCCGGGCGTACCGGCGGGCATGGGTGAGGTGCACCGGCGGTGGGGCCGGCTGCCGTGGACCGACGTGGTGGCACCGGCGGCCGGGCTGGCCCGTACCGGTGTCGTGCTGCCGGCCGCCCAGGCGCGCACGCTGGCCACCTGCGCGCCGGCGCTGGCGTACGGCGAGGGCGCGTCCTGCTACACCCCGAACGGGAAGCTGCTCTCCGGCGGGGACCTGCTGTTCCATCCGGGCCTCGCGACCGCCATGGAGGGCCTGGCCGCCGAGGGGCCGGCGGCGTTCTACACCGGGGCGTTCGCGCACGTGATGGTCGACGCGGTGCGGGCCGGCGGCGGCTGTCTCGGTCTGCTGGATCTGGCCTCGTATCGGGTGCAGGAGACACACGTCGACCACGCGACGCTGAACGGGTACCGCGTCCGGGCGCGGCACGATCTGAACCGCACGGTGGACACGCTGGCGGCGCTGCCACCCGACATCGCCGGGATGGCCCGCGGTGACCGGGCCGTGGCGGTTGCCACCGCGCTCCGCGACCGCGGGCGGCAGAAGATCGGCGACACCACCAACGTCTCGGTGGTGGATCCGGAGGGCAACGCCTGCGTGATCACCACGACCCTCGGGCTGGGCGCCGCGGTGTGGCTACCCGGGCTTGGCGTGAACATGAACTCGATGCTCGGCGAGGGCGAGCTGATCACCGACGATCTTGCTCCGGGGCGGCGGATGTCGTCGAACATGTGCCCGCTGGTGGTGATCGACCCGGCCGGCGAGCTCATCGTGGCGGCCGGTTCGGCCGGTGCGTCGCGGATCCGCAGCGCTCTGGTCGACACGCTGCTCGGCGTGCTGGTCGACGGCCTCGACGTCCCCGGATCGGTGCACCGCCCACGGTTCCACATCGTCGAGGACACCGTGCACGCCGAGGCCGGCTATCCCGAGGAGGAGCTGGCGGCACTGGCCGGCGCGGGCTGGACCATCAACATGTGGCCGACCCTCGACCACTACTTCGGCGGGGTGACGGCGGTGGGCGCCGGCGGCGCGGCCGGCGATCCCCGGCGCGGCGGAGTAGGCATGCTGCTCTGAGCGCTCCGCTCATACGCGGGTTACCTACGGCGACCAGGCGGCGCGGGACATGTCGACGTGATCGCCCTTCAACGGCACACCGTCGGCGAGCAGACGTTGCCGTGCCTCCTGCTCGGAGCCGGGCACCAGCCGCCCGGAGCTGGTCACCACCCGGTGCCACGGCACCGCGCCGCCATGCCGGGCCATGATCGTGCCGACCTGGCGGGCGGAGTTGCGCCCGGAGCGCTCGGACAGCGCGTCGGCGATCGCCCCGTAGGACATGACCTTGCCCTCGGGGATGCGCTCGACCAGCGCGAGCACCTCTTCCACGTACTCGTCGGGTGTCACCGACGCCACGATATGAGATCTCCGGAGGATCATGGAAACGCCGGCGAGCAGAATGGTCGCGTGCGGGATGTGGTGACCGGTGCGCGCCGGGTCGTGGTGAAGGTGGGGTCGTCCTCGCTGACCACCGCGGACGGCGGGATCGACGAGCAACGTGTGGACGCCCTCGTCGACGTCCTCGGTGTGCTCGCCACGTCCGGCCGGGAAGTGGTGCTGGTGTCCAGCGGCGCCATCGCCGCCGGCCTTGCCCCGCTCCGGCTGCCCCGGCGTCCGCGCGACCTGGCCACCCAGCAGGCCGCGGCCAGCGTCGGGCAGGGATTGTTGATCGGGCGGTACGCGACGGGCTTCGCCCGGCATGGTCTTACCGTGGGCCAGGTGCTGCTGACCGTCGACGACGTGACCCGGCGCGCGCACTACCGGAACGCGTACCGGACCCTGCGCAAGCTTCTCGACTTCGGGGCGCTGCCGATCGTCAACGAGAACGACACGGTCGCCACCGAAGAGATCCGGTTCGGCGACAACGACCGGCTGGCGGCGCTCGTGGCGGCGCTCGTTCATGCCGACCTTCTCGTACTGCTGTCCGATGTGGACGCGTTGTACACCGGGAACCCGGCGTCTCCCGCGGCTCAGCGGATCGCGGTGGTCCGCGACGAGTCGGAACTGTCCAATGTCGCCATCGGCCGAGCCGGCAAGGCCGGGGTCGGCACCGGCGGCATGGTCACGAAGGTCGAGGCGGCACGCATCGCCACCGGCTTCGGCATTCCGGTGGTGCTGACCGCCGCCCACCTCGCCGGTTCGGTGTTGGCGGGCGAGGAGGTCGGCACGTACTTCTACCCGGTGGCGCACCGCCCGGCCGCCCGGCTGTTCTGGTTGGCGCACGCCACCGCGCCGCGCGGCCGGCTGCACCTCGATCCGGGCGCCGTCGCGGCCGTGGTGGCACGGCGCAAGTCGCTGCTGCCGGCCGGCATCACGGCGGTCGACGGCTCGTTCGCGGCCGGCGATCCGGTCGATCTCGTGGACGCGGACTCCGGTACTGCAGTGGCCCGCGGTCTGGTGAACTATGACGCGGTGGAACTGCCGGCGTTGCTGGGGCGTACCACCCCGGAGTTGGCCGCGACGCTCGGCCCCGGCTATGAACGAGAGGTCGTCCACCGAGACGATCTCGTCCTGCTGTAGGAGGTCACGATGCCAGTCAGGGAGCAGGCCGCCCAGGCCCGGGCCGCGTCGATCGACCTGGCCGCGGCCACCAGCGCCGAAAAGAATGCGGCGTTGCTGCTGATGGCGGAACGCCTGGTGGAGCGTTCCGATGACATCGTGGCCGCGAACGCCGCGGACGTCGACAAAGCGCGTACGTCTGGGACGTCCGACGCCATGATCGACCGCCTGACGCTCACCGCGGACCGCGTGGCGGCGATGGCCGCCGGCCTGCGTGAGCTGGCCGGGCTGCCGGATCCGGTCGGCGACGTGGTCCGCGGGTCGACGCTCGCGAACGGCCTGGAGCTGCGCCAGGTCCGGGTGCCGTTCGGCGTGGTCGGCATCATCTACGAGGGCCGGCCCAACGTCACCGCCGACGCCGCGGGCATCTGCCTGAAGTCCGGCAACGCGGCAGTGCTGCGCGGCTCATCATCAGCAATGAGCTCGAACGCGGCGATCGTGTCGGTGCTGCGCAAAGCGATCGGCGACGCGGGCCTACCGCCCGACGCCATCCAGCTGCTCGACGCGAGTTCGCGCGATTCCGTCAAGGAGCTGATGCGGGCCCGCGGACTGGTCGACGTGCTCATCCCGCGCGGCGGCGCGTCGCTGATCAAGACGGTGGTCGAGGAGTCGACGGTGCCGGTGATCGAGACCGGCGTCGGCAACTGCCACGTGTACGTCGACGAGTCCGCCGATCTGGAGAAGGCGCTCGCCGTGGTGATGAACTCCAAGACGCAGCGGCTGTCGACGTGCAACACCGCTGAGTCGCTGCTGGTGCACGCGGACATCGCCGACTCGTTCCTGCCGCTGGTCCTGGAGGAGCTGGCGATGGCCGGCGTCACCGTGCACGGCGATCCGCGGGTGGTGGCGTACAGCGACGACGTGGTGCCGGCGACGTCGGCCGACTGGGGCACCGAATACCTGTCCGCGGACATCTCGGCCGCCGTCGTGGACTCGATGGACGACGCGCTCGATCACATCCGGCGGTACGGCACCGGGCACACCGAGGCGATCGTCAGCGAGTCGGTCACCGCGGCGCGACGGTTCGCCGCCCGGGTGGACGCAGCCGCCGTGATGATCAACGCGTCGACGCGCTTCACCGACGGCGGCGAGTTCGGCTTCGGCGCCGAGATCGGCATCTCAACGCAGAAGCTGCACGCTCGCGGTCCCATGGGCCTGCCCGAGCTCACCAGCACGAAGTACGTGGTGACCGGAAACGGCCACACCCGCTGACCGCCCAAATCCTCGCCGATCTTGGAGTTGTGGTTGGCACAGAGAGGGAGCAAAGCCGCAAAAAGGCAACCACAACTCCAAGATCGGCGAGGTTGTGGGGAGGGGCTGGCGGCTTAAGGCAGCAGGGCTCGCAGGGCGATCAAGGTTGTGTTGACGTCGAAGATCGGGCCCTCGTCGCTGTCCCAGCCGCCGTCGCTGCGTTGTGTCTCGCTCAGGCGTTTGCGCGCGTTCTGCAGCAGCCAGTCTTCGCCGAGCTTGACCCGGCGTAGTGCGGCGACCATCGACGCGACGTCCGCCGGCGTCATGTCGTTCAACCGGTCACCGAGCACCAGCTGCACGCGCGCCGACTCGTAGAAGAACAGCTGCTCGTGCAGCAGGCCGGCGGCGTGCCAACCGGCGGCCAGGAACGACGGCCAGGTGCCGTCCGGGCGCAACCGCTCGACCACGTACCGCGCGGCGGCGGCCAGCGTGGACTCGAACCGGCCCGGCACGTCGTGGTACGGATGCGCCTCCACCTCGGCGACGGTCAGCCAGAACCCGGCCAACGACGTGAGGTAGAGCCTCGCCTCGGGATCGCCTGGCACGGCCCACGGCGGCGCCTCGGCGGCCAGCGACGGGTCCTCCTCCCAGGTGCCGTCGTCCCGTTGCTGGCGGGCCAGCCAGGTTAGGGCCCGATCGACTGCCGGGCCGCGCAGGCCGCCGAGATCGTCGAGCTCGCCCAGCCGAAAGCAGGTCGCGTCCACCGACGCCACCACCGCTTCGCCGGACGGCGGCCAGCCACCGCTCGGCCGCTGTCCCTCGGTGATGCGTTCGATGACATGTGGTGGGGGCGGGGCGCCGGTCCGCAGATGGGCGAGCCGCGCCCGTTCCACCGGATCACCGTGCGCCACGACGTATCCGATCGCGGCATCGATGTCCACCACGACCGGAACGCTACCGCCAGGCCGCGACTTCCGCCGTAGCGTCTCAGTAGGAGGGCAGGGACGGATTGACCGTGTTGACCCAGGAGACGATGCCGCCCTGAACGTGGACGGCGTCCTTGAAGCCGGCGGCCTTGAGCGCCGCGAGCGCCTCGGCCGATCGCACGCCCGTCTTGCAGTGCAGCACGATCTGCCGGTCCTGCGGGAACCGCGACAGCGCCTCGCCGGACAGGATGTCGCCCTTCGGGATCAGCGTGGCTCCCGGGATGTTGACGATCTCGTATTCGGCCGGCTCCCGGACGTCCACCAGGAACAGGTCCTTGCCGGCGTCCTGCCAGTCCTTCAGCTCCCGCGCGGTGATCGTGGCATCCACCGTGGCCTGCTGCGCCTCGGGGGACACCGCGCCGCAGAAGTCGTCGTAGTCCTCGAGCAGGTCGGTCTGGGTCGCGTTCTCGCCGCAGAGCACGCAATACGGATCCTTACGGACCTTGATCTTGCGGTACTCCATCTCCAGTGCGTCGTACACCATGAGCCGCCCGACGAGCGGCTCACCGATGCCGGTGATCAGCTTGATCGCCTCATTGACCTGGATCGATCCGACGGACGCGCACAGCACGCCGAGGACGCCGCCCTCGGCGCAGGACGGCACCATGCCGGGCGGTGGCGGCTCCGGGTAGAGGCAGCGGTAGCACGGCCCGTGCTCCGCCCAGAACACCGAGGCCTGCCCGTCGAACCGGTAGATCGATCCCCAGACGTACGGCTTGCCGAGGAGCACCGCCGCGTCGTTCACCATGTAGCGCGTGGCGAAGTTGTCGGTGCCGTCGACGATCAGGTCGTACTGGCTGAACAGATCACGGACGTTGTCGCGGTCCAGCGCGAAGTCGTGGATCACCACGTTGACCAGCGGGTTGATCTCCCGGATGCTCGCCGCAGCGGACTCTGCCTTCGGCCGGCCGACGTCCGAGACGCCGTGAATGACCTGGCGCTGCAGGTTCGACTCGTCAACCGTGTCGAAGTCCACGATGCCGAGCGTGCCGACGCCCGCCGCGGCCAGGTACAGCAACGCCGGCGAGCCGAGACCGCCGGCACCGACCACGAGCACCTTGGCGTTCTTCAGCCGCTTCTGCCCGTCCATCCCCACGTCGGGAATGATGAGGTGGCGCGAGTAGCGGCGGATCTCGTCGACAGTCAGCTCGGAAGCCGGCTCGACGAGCGGGGCCAATGACACGGTGACTCCCGGGGGTCGGCGGTAACGTGCGGCACCCATTGTTGCGCGCTTCCTCCGCCGTCGCGCATGACGTGTACCACGCTTCTCCGTGCGCCCCCGTGCGGTGGTCCGGACCCACCTCCCGCGATCTTGGAGTTATGGTTGCCTTTCTGCGGGCTTCGCCCATATTTGTGCCAACCACAACTCCAAGTTCGCGGGGGATGGGAACAGATCGCGGGGGATGGGAACAGATCGCGCGGGGATGGAACAGATCGCGCGGGGAACGCGATCAGCCTGCGGGTGGGCCTGAATAGCGTCGGCCGTCGATGTACGGCCAGGCGTTCGCGACGCAGCCGTTCAGGCCGTACGTCTGTTGCTGCATGACCGGGGCCAGCCGGCCGCCGCCTGGGCACGCCTCGTGGCTGTGGCCGAGCTCGTGGCCCACCTCGTGATTGACGGCGTACGCACGGTACGTCGCGATCGGGGCGCCGTATCCCGGCACGGCGTCCTCCCAGCGGGCCTCGTTGAGGATCACCTGACCGGGCAGCCGGCACGACGTGTAGCCCTTGGTCACGAGACCGCCTTCGCCGCACATCCGCTCCGACGTCCGCGCCGACGCCAGATAGATGGTGAACTCGGCGTTCACCTGCTGCGGCACTCGCTGCAGCCGTACCTGCCGGCTGGCGATCCAGCTGCGCGGATCACCGAGCGTACTGTCGATCTCGTCGGCGACGTCGCCGCCGCTGCCCTGGCCGATCGTCGACTCGACCGCGACCTTGAACCGGCGCAGCGTTCCAGTGGTGCCCATCAGCGGACCGTACCCAGTGACGTAGGTGAATTTTCCGCTCACCGTGCTAGGGCCGGTGGTGGCCGCGTCCGCGGGCGGCGCCGCCTTGGCGTTCGGGGCCGCGCCGGTCGGTGCGATGCCGGTCGGCGGAACCGGTGGCAACTGCGACCCGGCCGGCACGACGGTCGGCGGCGTCGCGCGGTGCTGCCGGACGAACAGCGACACACCCACGACCACGATCGCAACGACCACGAACACCAACAGCATCGTGCGGCGCCGCCGGGCCTGCGTGGTGGGGTTGTCCGCGGTTTCGACCGTACGGGCGCCGGCCGGCCGTAGGTCCTCGGTGGGCCGGGCCGGTGGCCGGGTGGCGGCCGGGCCGGTGGACGCGGGGTGGGTACCGGCCGGGCCGTGGCCCGGCGCCCGCGTGGGTGATACGACGCCGCCGGTGCGGGTCGGCGGCCGGTGCGACGTGCGGTCGGCCTCGGCGGAAGTCGCGCGGTCCGTCGCGGGTCGTACGGCGATGGCTGCGGTCTCCGGCTCTGGCGCCTCGGGCGCGCGCAGGTCGACGGTTTCGGTGGTTTCCGTCGTGATCTCTGAGGGCCCGGACGTCGCGACGGACTCGGTCGCTTGAGTCGCGGTGGCCGGATCCGCCTGGGCCTTCGGCTGCCTGGTGGATCGGGCCTTCGGCGCCGCCGCCGGCTCCTGCCGAGCCGCGTTCTCTCCGGCGGCCGCGGCCTTCACCGGTGCGTCCGTTCCGGCGGACGCGACCGTGACCGAAGCCCCTTCCCCGGCCGCAGCGGCCTTCACCGGTGCGTCTTCACCAGCGGACACGGCATTCGCCGGTGCGCTCGCTCCGGCCGACCCGGCCTTCACCGGTGCGCCTTCACCAGCGGACGCGGCCTTCGTCGGTGCGCTCGCTCCGGCTGACGCGGCCTTCACCGGTGCGTCTTCTCCGGTCGCTGCGGCCTTCACTGGTGCACGTCGCGCCGTGGTCCCGGTCTTCTTCTCCGCGGTCTCGCCCTTCGGCTGCGCCGGACGCCGTTTGGACGCGGGCGTTGCGGCACTGTCGGCCTTCGTCCCAGCCGGCTTGGCCCGACCGGTCGACTCCGCGCTGCCCGTCGTGGCCCGGGACCGCGATGCCTTGACCGGCGCTTCGCCCGCTTTGGCGGCCCTGGTCCGCGTGGACGCGGTGCGTGCCGGCTTCGCCGCGTCGTCGGCCGGCTTCGCCGTGGAACGCGTGGTTTTCGCCTTCGTCGCGTCCGGGCCGCCTGCGGGTTTCGATGCGGTGCCCTTGGCGGAGGTCGCGGCGGCGGGTGCCTTGGCCGGGGCGGCCGAGCGTCCTCCCGACGCGCTCTTGGCAGCGGCGGGACGCGCCGGCGGAGTCGACCCCTTGGCGGTCGAACCCGTCCGGCTGGTGGCGGTCGCCTTCCGTGGCCGCGTCTGGTTCGCGGCGACGGTGACCTTGGGCTCGCCAGCCGATACTGCCGTCCTGGACGCCGAGGCGTTGCCCAGGCGCGTGCCCGAAACTGTCGCCGGGGCATCGCCACGACGTGCGGCCTGACTTACGGCCGGGGCATCGCCACGACGTCCGGCGGATACGAACCGGCCGTTCGGCGCCCGGGACACCGTCGCGGGCCTTCGCGCCGCGGCTCCGTACGGATCAGCAGCGTCGACCGGCGTCGACTCCTGCGCGGCACTCCGGGGGATCGCCGTCGTCTGGTCCCGGGTGGACAGATCCCCAGCGGCGGTCCGAGGGTCTGCGGGGCCTTTTGTCGCCTTTGCCATGACATACGCCAGAGTGCCATGAGCGACGGCCTGTCACAGGCGTTTCTCCAGGTCCGCAGCCCAGCACGGGGCCTCCTACGCCAGTCCCAGCGATCTTGGAGTTGTGGTTGCAACGAAACGGGCGCAATGCCGCGTAAGGGCAACCACAACTCCAAGATCGCGGAAGGGTGTGGGGTCGCTCAGGCGACCGTTGTGACCGGTGCTGCCACCTCGTTGAGCATGCCGACGATGGCCTGCGCCACGATCCGCGGCACCTCCATCTGCGCGACATGCCCGACGCCCGGCAGGATCAGCAGGCGGCTGTCCGGAATCACCTTGGCGACCTTGGCCGGCACCCGGGGATCGACCAGCTTGTCCCTGAGCCCACCGATCACCAGCGTCGGCGCCTGGATCCGGGCGGCGATCCGCCATTGCGAGTCCCCGCCGGGCAGGTACGCACGCACGAAGCTGGACACCAGTCCACGCATCGTCGCAAGGTATGCCTTGGGGTAGTGCGCGACCGTGTACCGCAGCTTGATCTCCTCGATCGCCTCGGCCCGCCGTTGTGGCAACACCTTCGACGTGTCCCCGAAGCACGCAGCAAGCACCTGCTCGGCCATCTCCTCGACGGTCAGCCGGGCCATCCCCCACGCGATCAACCGTTCCGCCCGTGGCAGGCCCAGCAGGGGCAGCACCGGTCCCTGCGCGGTCCGGCGCGGATCGAGGAACGGCATCGCCGGGGAGATCAGCGTGAGCGTACGGATGAGGTCGGGACGCAACCCGGCCACGCGTACCGCGATCGAGCCGCCAAGCGAGTTGCCGACCAGGTGGACCGGTCCGCGATCGGCATGGTCCAGGTATGCGATGACGATGTCGGCGAGCGCGGGCAGGGAGTACCGGAGCGTCGGATCGCTGTAACCGAATCCGGGAAGGTCCAGGGCCTGGCCGTCGAAACGGCCGGCGAGCAGCCCGGCGAGATCGGTGTAATTCTGCGACGAGCCGCCCAGCCCGTGCAGGTACAGGGCCGGCTCGGCGTTCGGCGACGTAGCGGCCGTGTCGCGGACCTGCAGCATGGCGCCGTCGATCCGGATTCGGCGCGCGGGCCATGGCGGTGGTGCGTCGCCGCGCGGCAGTTCGTCGTCGCGGGCGAGGACGGCGCCCTTCATCCGGACAGCAGGCGGTTCATGAGAGCAGAGCCTCGAGACGCCGGTTGACGGCCGCGAGCGTGGCGCGGACCACGGCGTGCCGATCGTCACCGGTGACCACGGCGGATCCGGCGAGCTGCTCGACCCACGTACCGCAGGACAGCAACAGGACGACGACCGCGACCTGCAACGGCCCGAACGGTACGGACGCCGCGTGCTCGACAAAGCACCGGGCCGGCCCGGCGGCATGGTCGGCGCCGGAGAGGAGCTCGTCGACGGCGTGCGCGGTGGCCATGGCACACAGCCGGAGCAGATACCCGTCGACGGCCGGCCCGGTCGCGGTGCCGGCGGCCACCTGACCGCCCACCGCCAGCCGTACCTCCACGGTCGCCTCGGTGCCGAACGTGTTGACCTGCACGTTCTCGATGACGACCCGCTGTCCGGGCCGTTCGCCGACGGCGAGCGGCCGCGCCGGCCCGCACTCCGCCTCCGGCAGCGCGCTGTCGGTGGTCCCGGCCGTCGTGGACGGGCCGGCCACGTACGCGGGGCCGGCCGGCGACACCGGCGGCGTGTCGGCGGGTGGCGCGCTGACCGGGGCCGACGCGGCGGTGGACAGCGTGTCGGGAAACTCCTGCGGCGGGCGCGCCGCGGGAATGACCGACGCCCGCCCGGTCGGGATGGGTTGGGTGGGAACGAACGGGACCGCCGCCGAACCGGTCGCCGGGAGCGCGGCGGCCGGCGCCGGCGTGCCCTGCATTGCCGCGTCCAGGCCCATCCGGTCCTGCAGCAACCGCGCCACCTGGCGGCTCACCTCCGCCGGATCGGCACCCTCGGCCAGGTCCAGCCGGAGGCTGTGCGCGCCCTGCGGGGTCGTGCGCAGCGACGCATCGCGGACACCCGCCACCTCCTGGACGGCGGCGAGGATCGCCTGCACGTCGAAGCCCTCCTGGCGTTCACCCGGCGGAATCAGGTTGCCGCGGCGCAGATGCGTGGCGATGCGGGCTAGGGCGGGCGTCTCGGCGGCCGGTTCGACCGACGGCGGCTCCGGGACGGTGGGAACGTCCGGCTCGGCCGGCACGCGTTGCGGCAGCGCCCCGGACACCGACTCGCCCGGGAGCGGCCCCGGGAACGGGGGCGACCCCGGGAATGCGGGCGACCCCGTCAACCCAGGCGACCCCGACAACCCAGGCGACCCCGACAACCCAGGCGACCCCGACAACGCAGGCGGCTCCGGGTCGTCGGTCATCGGGTAGTCGGTCTCCGGGCCGGCCGGCGACGTCGGCTCGTACGGCAGGCGCCGCGGAAACGTGGCCGGATCGTAAGCCGCACGGGCCCCGCTGGTCTCGCCGGTCAGCGGTGGTTCGCCGGCCGGCGGCACGCTGTCCGGGGGCGCACCGGGGTCCACCGCGTGCCGGGCGGACTCGGCGCCGATCCAGTCGGCGCGGCGCCCGCCGGGCGCGGCCGGCCGTACCGCCGGAAAGACCCGGGACAGCGGAACCGAGCCGCGATGCGGGGTGCCGGGCGGTCGTGACGTCTGCCGCCGGGCGTCATCGAGATCCCCCTCGTACGGATACGGGGGTGCGCTGCTCGGCGGCGGGGCGTCGATCGCCCGGCCACCGAGTGCCCGCTGTTCGTCGGCCGACCCGAGCGTGTCCGGTCGCTGGGTGGCCGACCGCAGGGCGCCCGGCTGCAACGGGTCCGGCCGCGGCGCCACCGGCTCGTCGAGCTCCGCGGCCGCCGCCCCGGCGCCGTGCGGCAGATGCGAAAGAAGATCAGCGAAGCGACTCCGTCCGGTGGACCAGCGTGGTCCGGCGTCGTTGGGCCGCGGCGCCAGGGGCACACCGAGCTCACCGGACCCGTCGGCATCGCCGAAACCGGAGCCACCGGAGTCCTCGCGGCCGATTTCGGTCAGCGGCCGGATCTCGCCGGACGCTTCAAAGCCGGACGCTTCAAAGCCGGACGCTTCAAAGCCGGACGCTTCAAAGCCGGAGCCGGTCTGCGGCCCGACCGGGTCGGGCGGCGCTGCCGCGAGGCCACGGGACGTACCCGATGGGCGTACCTCGTCAAAATGGTGCTGCCGGGTGAACGGCCGGATCTCGGCGGACGCGCGACGCCAAGCCGGCAGATCCTCATCCTCGGGGTCCAGGGCGGCACCGGCGTTGGACCACGGGCTGTCGGACGTGGCCCAGCCGTTGACCGGGGTGCGATCACGCGAATCGCTGTCAGCACCGCCCGATGCGGGCCCAGAGTCCCCGGAATGCCCTGTTTCATCCACCGCGCGCTCCTCGCTCGCCCCCGCTGAGGCTACCGTGTGGTTCGAGTGGCGATAAGTTGCTGCCGCGCGAGAATTACCCGTCCGGCCGCGACACACGGCGTTCCGGGCAGTTGGCACCGACAATTGCGGGGACCGATGCCTCGGAGGTTGAAACAACGATGACCGCCGCATCCGGTGGGGCACAGACAGCGCGTCCGACGCGCCTGCCACGTTCCGCACGCCGAAAGCAACTCCTCGCCGCCGCGCAGCAGATCTTCGTGGCGCACGGGTACCACGCCGCCGCCATGGACGACATCGCCGAGCGGGCCGGTGTGTCCAAGCCGGTGCTGTACCAGCACTTCCCCGGAAAGCTGGAGCTCTACCTCGCGCTGCTGGACACACACTGCGACGCGATCATCGCCAAGGTACAGACCGCCATGCTGGAGACGCCGGACAACAAGGAACGGGTCAACGGCGCGGTCCGTGCGTACTTCGACTTCGTCGACCACGAGAGCGAGGCGTTCCGGCTGGTCTTCGAGTCGGACCTGCGCAACGACCCGGCGGTACGGCAACGGGTGGAACGGGTCGAGCAGGGCTGCATCGCGGCCGTGACGGACACCATCATCTCGGACACCGGCCTCGACACGGCGCAGGCCGAGCTGCTCGCCTCCGGCATCGTCGGTGCGGCCGGCCAGACCGCGCAGTTCTGGCTGGCGAACGGCCGCCGCACCGCCAAGGCCGAGGCGGAGGCGCTGGTCGCGACGTTGATCTGGCGGGGCATTGCGAGCTTTCCGCTGCAAGGTGGGTCATCACCCGGAGCGACGCCGGACATCGGCTAGCCTTTTTGGTGGAAGAGGACAAGAGGGAGGACCCCGTGGAGGTCAAGATCGGCGTGCAGCATGCGCCGCGTGAGCTGACGCTGGAAAGCGCTCAGACCCCGGCGGAGGTCGAGCAGGCCGTGGCCGAGGCCATGGCCAAGGACAGTGTGCTGACGCTCACGGACGAGAAGGGCCGCCGGGTGATCGTTCCGATCGACAAGGTGGCCTACGTGGAGATCGCCGAGACGTCGAACCGGCCGTTCGGCTTCACCACGCGCTGACGCTGCTACCGGAAAGGCCGAGACTTTCTCGGCCTTTCCGGCTTTGACGTGCTGGTTTCCGCGGTCGGGTAGACTGGACGACGTTGCCGCCGAGGTCGATCGTTTCCGATCCCACGCCGGTGACGCGCGTGCGGCCCGCGAGTTCCCATTCGCGTGTGGCCCGCGATACCCACACCGCGCCCAGGACTTGACGGGCGCACAGCGAGAGGCACCCGTAAAACTTCATGACCGACATCGAGAACAATCGAACAGAACCCGCCTTGGCACCCGCTCTCACCCGCGCCCCCGTCCGTCCCGACAGCCCGACGTTCGCCGAGCTCGGCGTCCGTCCGGAGACCGTGGAGGCGTTGACCAAGGCCGGCATCACCAGGGCTTTCGCCATTCAGGAGTACGCCGTTCCGATCGCCCTACGGGGCACCGACCTGATCGGCCAGGCGCCCACCGGCACCGGTAAGACGCTCGGCTTCGGGCTGCCGCTGCTCGAGCAGGTGACCGCCCCGGGCGAGGGGGCCACCGGCACGCCACAGGCGCTGGTCGTGGTTCCCACCCGCGAGCTGGGCCTGCAGGTGGCCCGCGACATCGCGGCCGCCGGGAGCACGCGCGGCGTTCGGGTGCTGCCCATCTACGGCGGCGTCGCGTACGAACCGCAGGTGGAGGCACTGGCCAAAGGCGTCGAAATCGTGGTCGGCACGCCGGGCCGGCTGCTCGACCTGGCGAAGCAGAAGCAACTGAAGCTCGGCGGGATCCGCGGCCTGGTGCTCGACGAGGCCGACCGCATGCTGGACCTCGGCTTCCTGGAGGACGTCGAGAAGATCCTCGCCATGCTTCCCCGGGAACGGCAGACGATGCTGTTCTCGGCCACCATGCCCGAGCCCATCGTGGCGTTGGCGCGCCGGTTCCTGCGCAATCCGGTCACCATCCACGCCGGCCACACCGCCGACAGCGGCCCGTCGCCGCTGACCAAGCAGGTCGTCTACCGCACGCACCCGCTGAACAAGCTGGAGATGGTGGCCCGCATCCTGCAGGCACACGGCCGTGGCCTCACGATGATCTTCACTCGTACGAAGCGGGCCGCCGACCGGGTCGCCGAGGATCTGGACTTCCGGGGCTTCGCGGTGGCCGCCGTGCACGGCGACCTCGGCCAGGGTGCCCGCGAGCGGGCACTGCGCGCGTTCCGGTCCGGCAAGATCGACGTGCTGGTCGCCACGGACGTCGCCGCCCGCGGGCTGGACGTGTCAGGCGTCACCCACGTGATCAACTACGACTGCCCGGAGGACGCGGACACCTACACGCACCGCATCGGCCGCACCGGCCGGGCCGGCGCGACCGGCGTCGCGGTGACGTTCGTGGACTGGGAAGACATGCCGCGCTGGGTGCTCATCGACAAGTCGATGGGGCTCAACATGCCGGAGCCACCCGAGACGTACCACACGTCGTCCGCGCTCTACGCGGACCTGGATATTCCGGCGGACGTGTCCGGCACCCTGCCCACCGCGGACCGTAACCGCGCCGGGCTGTCCGCCGAGGTCGAGGAGGACCTGGGCGGTGGCCGGCGGCGGAGCCGGGACACCGGCCGGGCTACGCGGTCCCGCGGACGCCGCGGCCGGGATGGCGACGCGCCGGCCGCGGACGTGCCCGGCGGGGAGACCGCAGAACAACCGAAGCGTCAGCGCCGTCGCCGCCGCGCCGGCGAGACGATCTCGGAGCCGGGGCCGACGGCCTCCGAGCCGGTCGTCGCCGAGGGTGACGCGCAGGCTCCGGCTGACGAGGGGCAGGCCCGCCGGCGGCGCCGCCGTGGCGGTCGCGGCAACCGGGGTTCCGGCAGCCGCACTGCGACGACGGACATGACCGGCGGTTCGGATGCGGGCGTCGGCACCACCGCGGACGCCGGTTAGGGCTGGAACAGTCTCCACTGCCCCTCGGAGACGACCCGGGCGGCGCCGTCGACCACCTCGATGGCGGTCTCGTCGTCGATCGCGTACGTCGGCGCGGGAATGTGCGCCGCCCATCGTTCCGCGTTGACCAACGAAGCGTCCGGGTGGTCCGCGTGCTCCAGGTGCGGAATCACCGCGAAGTCGACGAGTCCCGCACCCTGGCCGGTGACCAGGATCCTGTCGACGTCACCCTCGGCCGTGGTGAAGACGATGTCCTCCGACTTCAGCGGGCCATCCGCCCCGCGGGGCGGTTCGATGTAGGTCTCGACGAACGTGGAGGTGGCAGCGATGCTGCCGGCGCTCACCCCCACGTAGACCGCCTCGGAACGCAGCGTCGGCAGCAGATCGGTCAGCCCGGATCGCCGCATCCAGTTGGCGAGGAACAGAGGGTCTCCGCCCCATACCAGCAGTGCGTCGGCGTCCCGGACCGTCGGCACCCAAGCAGCCTCCTCGATGCTCGGCAGCGCCGTCAGCTCCAGAATCCCCAACGACTTCCATCCCAGGTCGCACAACGGCGATGACGTCTTGCCGCTGATCGCCCGCCACGCCATGCCGGGCCCGCCGGGGAACGGGTAGATGGCGGTGGGGATGAAGAGGGCGTCGGCCTCGGCTATCGGTTTGCCCAGTAGGTCGACCAGCGCGTCGCGGATGCTGCTGTTCTTGATACCGGCCGATGTGAGGAGAACTCTCATGTCCCTACCTTTACCCTATGTGGTCTGCGTCGGGTCCGACGGAGTAGGCAGAATGGGGAGATGCCGGAATCCCTGGACGCCGTCCTGACCGAACTGCGCGGGTTGCTTCTCGACCCGACGCTGCGGCGTGCGGTCGCGTCCGGCCGGCGCCGGGGTCAGCCGCCGTCGATCGCACGGGTGGAACTACGGCCGGTGACGCTCAAGGCCGGCCCGCACCTGCAGATCGTCACGGACGACGGCACCCGGCCGTTCACCCGCAACGCCGCACCGGGTGCGGAGGCCGCCGCGGCGGTCGACGCCCTACTGGCGGAACCGTTCGGAAACTGGCACGTCGAGACCACGTCCGCGACCGTGCAGGTCCGCGTCACGAAGAAGGGCGACGCACAGGTCCATCGAGCGACCGCCGCGGCGCCGGTGGCCGTCTCGCAGGATCATGATCGCGCCAAGGAGTGGCTGCTCGACCCCGGTGATCCGCTGTTCACCGTGGTCGGCGGCACCGGGCCGAAGCGGCGCCAGGTCGACGCGTTCCTGCGTGCGCTGGCCGCGACGCTGCCCGCCGACCCGGCCGCTCTGCCGTCGCCGCTTCGTGTCGTCGATCTCGGCTGCGGCAACGCGTACCTGACGTTCGCGGCGTATCGATATCTGGCCGATCTCGGCGCGAAGGTCCAGGTCGTGGGCGTGGATGTCCGTGAGGATCAGCGGGTACGCAACACCGCGCTGGCCGGCGAACTAGGCTGCTCCGACGCGGTGTCGTTCGTGGCCGGCACGATCGAGGACGCGGTGGTCGACGCCGCGCCGGATCTGGTGCTGGCGCTGCACGCCTGCGACACGGCCACCGATCAGGCGCTCGCGCGCGCGATCGCCTGGGACGCGAGCTGGGTGCTGGCGGCGCCGTGCTGCCATCACGACATCGCGGCCCAGCTCAAGGGACGGCCCGCGCCCGAGCCGTACGGGGAGATCGTCCGGCACGGCATTCTGCGGGAACGCTTCGCGGACGTGCTGACCGACACGTTGCGGGCCGCGTTGCTGCGGCTTAGCGGCTACAAGGTTGACGTGGTCGAGTTCGTGGACTCCGCGCACACCCCGCGGAATCTGCTGCTCCGGGCACGGCGGACCGGCCGGGCGGACGGGAACGCGCGGGCCGAGTACGACGCGCTGACCGCGCAGTGGGGTGTGACGCCCGCGCTGGAGCGGCTGCTCAGTTCACGGTGACTGTCCACGCGGCCGTGTGGACCCGCCCGCCGACGCGGAAGTCGAAGAACATCCGGTACGAGCCGGCGCTGGGCGCGGCGAGCCAGAACCTGACCCCACCGTCGGCCAGTTGCGGCTCCGGGTGCACGTGTACGTATCCGAGATCGCCCTGCCGCAGCACGACCAGGTGACCGAAGGCGCCCAGGTACGGCTGCAGCACCGCGGGCCGGCCGCCCGCGCCGGTCACGTTCACCACGATCGGCTGGGTGGACCCTGTCCGTGGCGTCCCGTCGTACGACACGGAGAAGCCGTCGGTGGTCGCCCGCCGAGCCGGCGTCGGCAGCACGACCGGCACGTAGCTCCCGGTGACGGTCAGGTCGGCGCCGAGCGTGGTCGCGACCGGCCGGCCCCCGAGGATCGCGGTGAAATCGGCGATCGCCCGGTAACTGCCCGCCGCCGGAAGGGTGAGATCGGTGCTCCAGGTGCCGTCCGGCGCCATGGTCGGATGCAGGTGCTGGAAGCCGGACAGGTCGCGGCGGATCACCACCAGATGCAGCGGCTTGTCGTGCACGACCGCGTACGTGGTGACGGGTATGCCGCCCGCGGTGATCCGGAAGGCGAATCGCTGAGCCGGGAACGTGGTGCTCTCCGGCACCAGCGTGAGGCCGTCGGCGCTGATGGCGAGACCGCCGGCACCCGCCGCGGCGGCGGGGGCGGCGGTATGCGCATGCGGTGGGATCTCGTGAGCGGTCATGCCCGGGGCGGAACGGGCCGGATCCGCGGCCGTCGGCCGGCCGGTGATCCAACCCAGCCCGTATCCGGCGAGGAGCGTCACGACCAGCAGCGTGGCGAACACCACGAGCCGGAAGCCGACGTGGTCACCGGCCGTGCCCCGCGGCGGCGCCGGAGCGGGCGCCTCGTGGAGCGTCTCAGGCATCGGCGAGCTCGTACCCCGCCTCGTCCACGGCCGTCCGGACCGCGTCGTCCGGTAGGGGTGCGTCGCTGGACACGGTGACCGTCCCGGTACCGAGGTCGACCCTGATGTCGGCGACACCGGGAAGCGCGGACAGCTCGCCGGTGACGGCGGTGACGCAGTGCTCGCAGGTCATCCCGGTGACGGTGTAGGTGTTGGTGACGGCCATGTGGTTCCTTCGATCGTTTCGATGGTCAGGAGCGAACCAGGCGGGCGATCGCGTCGGAGGCCTCTTTCACCTTCGCCGACGGGTCGCCCTGCCGTGCCGCGTCCACGACGCAGTGGGCCAGGTGATCCTCGAGCAGCCCGACCGCGACGGCGTGCAGGGCGCTCTTCGCGGCGGAGATCTGGGTCAGGACGTCGATGCAGTACGTGTCCTCCTCGACCATCCGTTGCAGGCCGCGGATCTGTCCCTCGATCCGGCGGAGGCGGCCGAGCAGCGCACGCTTGTCGCCGGAGTAACCGTGCGGGCCGTGACCCACGGCGATCTCTTCGTCGGGCATGCTTGAAGCATACCCCCCACCCGTATCGAACCGTCATGTGGACACCGCCAACGCGAGTGGCAGCACCGCCGGCGCACCGGCCTGCCGCAGCACGCGCCCGGCCAGCGTCATCGTCCACCCCGACTCCACCAGGTCGTCGACCAGGAGCACCGGACCGTCGAGCATGGACACCGCGTCCGCCAATCCGGCCGGTAGCCCGAACGCATCGTGCAACGCGCGGACGCGCTGCGCACTGTTGCCACGCTGCCCGGTCTCGCCGGCATGTGCCGACGTGACAGTGCCGAGGAGGGGAAGGCGGCCGACGGCGGCGACGTGCGACGCGAGGCTCTGCACGAGCTCGGGACGCCGTTGGGAGCCGACCGCGACGACGGCGACCGGACGCTGCTCCCAGCGGTCGTCACCGTGCGCCCAGGACCTGAGCACTTCGATCACCGCGGCCGCGAGGTCGGCCGGGATGGCCCCGTCGGACGACACCACGGTTCGCAGACGCGCACCCCAGCCGAGGTCGGCGAGGCGGCCGACAGCGCGGCCGGGCCGGATCTGCTCGGCCGGCGCGATGCGGCCCTTCAGCGGCACACCGACCGCTTCCATGCCGGTCGGCCAGAGCTTCTTCGGCGAGATCTCGACACCGGGCCGGCCCAGGAACATGTTCGCGGCGGACAACGACCCGGCCGCCACCTCGGCGTCGAACATCGGCCCCGCACAGGAATCGCAGCGGCCACACGGCCGGGCGTCCGCGTCGTCCAGGCACCGGCGGAGGAACTCGATCCGGCAACCCGTGGTCTCGGCGTACTCGATCATGGACTGCTGCTCGGCGATCCGGGCCTCGGCGACCCGGCGCAACCGCTCGGCGTCGTATGTCCATGGCTGTCCGGTGGCGATCCAGCCGCCGCGCTGGCGCCGGACGGCGCCGTCCACGTCGAGCACCTTGAGCATCATCTCGAGCCGGGTCCGGCGCAGATCGACAAGCGGTTCGAGCGCCTGGGTGGAGAGCGGGCGATCCGGCGACAGGTTGGCCAGCACCGAGCGGACCTGGTCCTCGGGCGGGAACGCCAGCGACGCGAAGTACCGCCAGATCGCGGCATCCTCCGGCCCGGGCAGCAGCACCACCTCGGCGTGCTCGACCGCCCGGCCGGCCCGGCCGACCTGCTGGTAATACGCGATCGGGGACGGCGGGGCGCCCACGTGCACGACGAAGCCCAGATCCGGTTTGTCGAAGCCCATTCCCAGCGCCGAGGTGGCGACCAGCGCCTTGATCTTGTTGTCCAGCAGACCCTGCTCGGCGGCCCGACGCTCGGCGTCCTCCGCCTGGCCGGTGTAGGCGGCGACCGTGAACCCCCGGGACCGGAGGAAGTCCGCGATCTCGGTGGCCCCGGCCACCGTCAGCGTGTAGATGATCCCGGAGCCGGGCAGGCGCTCCAGGTGGTCGGCGAGCCACGCCAGCCGGTGGGCGGGGCTGGGCAGGCGTACCACGGCGAGCCGCAGCGAGTCACGGTCCAGCGGTCCGCGCAGGACCAGGGCGTCGCCCAGCTGCTCGGCCACGTCCGCGGCGACGCGGGCGTTCGCGGTGGCCGTGGTCGCCAGCACCGGCGTGCGGCCCGGCAGTCCGGCCAGGAACGTCCGCAGCCGCCGGTAGTCGGGACGGAAGTCGTGTCCCCAATCGGAGACGCAATGCGCCTCGTCCACCACCAGCAGGCCGGTCGTCGCGGCGAGCCCGGGCAGCACGTGGTCCCGGAAGTCGGGATTGTTGAGCCGCTCCGGGCTGATCAACAGCACGTCCACGGCACCGGCGCGGATCTCGGCGGTGATCTCGTCCCACTCGTCGAGGTTCGCCGAGTTGATCGTGCGGGCGCGGATGCCGGCGCGCGCCGCCGCGTCCACCTGGTTGCGCATCAGCGCGAGCAACGGGGACACGATCACCGTCGGGCCGGCGGGCGGCTCCCCCGCGACGCCGGCGCGCAGCAGCGCCGTGGCGACGAAGTAGACCGCCGACTTGCCCCAGCCCGTTCGCTGGACGCAGAGCACCCGGCGCCGGTCGACCACGAGGGCCGCCACGGCCCGCCACTGGTCGTCGCGCAGCCTGGCACCCGCGCCGGCGAGCCGGCGCAGCACCTCCTCGGCTCGGTCCCGCACTTGTTCCACGCGGCATGTCTATCAGCCACCCCCGACAGTGCTGCTGCCGGCGCCTGGACCTCCGGTCGGCGCGGAGAATCGACCAAACCCGAGAGGGCTGTGGCAGCGTGGGATCCATGACGAAGACGATTGCGGACAAGCTGCAGATCAAGCCGAACACGACGGTCTGGCTGTCGGATCCGGCGCGGTTGCCGCTGCTCACGCCGATGCCCGACGGCGTACGGGAAGCGGACGCGATGGCGACCGCCAGCACCGCGGTGCTGTTCGTCGAGAGCGCCGAGAACGCCCGTGCGCTGCTGTCCGAACACGCCGCCGACCTCGGTAAGCCCGGGGTGCTGTGGATCGCCTATCCCAAGGGCAACAGGGCCGACATCAACCGGGACTCGTTGTGGCCGATCGTCGCGGACTTCGACATGCGGCCGAACAGCCAGGTGGCGATCGACGATCACTGGTCGGCGTTGCGGTTCCGTACGAACCGGGCCGGCGAGGGCCGGTTCACCGGCGGCGCGGGATGACTCCCAAAACCCTCCGCGATCTTGGAGTTGTGGTTGCCCTTATGCAGACTCTGTCCGCATTCGTGCCAACCACAACTCCAAGATCGCGGAGGATCATCGGGCGCCCCGCTGCGCCGCCACCGGCCGGTCGTCGGCAGTGTGCCGTACGCGTGCCGTGGTCGCGCCGATCACCTCGGTCACGCAGGCGTGGCCGTCCAGAGCGAACGTGAGCGGCAGCGGGTTGGCGTCGTGGTAGCTGCCGTGCAGCGTCATCCCGAACGACCGGCCGGCGTCCAGCCGCGCGCCGGGCCGGGC